>JANLVB010000355.1:0-6760 GCA_031363785.1 Betaproteobacteria bacterium | reverse complement strand
CTGGTGCAGGAGACCCGGGTCCCGCAGTCGGTCAGCGAACGCCTGTTCACGCGCCACGCCTACCGCCGCATCCTGGACGCGGGCGCGGCGCACATCGTGATGCCCGACATCATCTGGACCGGCGGTCTGAGCGAAGCGCTGAAGATCGCCGCACTGGCCGACACCCACCATCTGCCGATCGCTCCGCACGACTGCACCGGGCCTGTGAACCTGTTCGCCTGCCTGCAACTGTGCGCCGCAACACCCAACGCGATGATCATGGAGACGGTGCGCGGCTTCTGCGAAGGCTACTACCGCGACGTGGTGGTCGAAGCAGTGCCGGTGCGGGATGGCCGCGCCGTGCTGACCGGGTTCGGCGCCGGCCTGGGTGTGTCGCTACGCCCGGAGTTTCTGGCCGGGCCGGGCGTGATGCGGCGGACAACCGGCTAGCCAGGGCGCCCCAATCGGAGAAGAAGCCGGCTGGTTCAAGAGGCACAGCGGGCCGCCCGCCTTGCCGCACGCGGCGGCAGAGTGCGTTTGCGATACAATTTTTTCCAACGTATCTCAGAGGACTCTTTATGCCGATCTCAATTCGTTTGCCCCCGGACATCGAGACCCGGGTCGCAGGCTTTGGGTCGCGCACCGGACTCACCAAATCAGCCGTGATCGTGCGCAGCATCGAGGAATTCCTGGCCCGGCATGCACAACCCTCATCCCAGCAGATATATCAGGAAGCAATGCGTACAGCCGTCATTCAGCGCGGCGCTGCCAAGGTCGAGGAAGCCATGGGTGTGCCAGAGCAACGTCCACCGAAGGGGGATTTGCGGAAGGCCATTCGCGACAAACACGCCATGCGCTCCGAACGCGCCACCCTGGCCCTGGCGGCGCGGCAAGACAGCGGCACCCGATCACGATGAACACGCTGGCGGATTCCGGTTACTTTGTCGGTCTTTTCAACCTCAGGGACCATCACCATGCGCGGTGCAAGGAGTTTTTTTCAAGCTTCACCGGGCAAACCACGACCACTTGGGCAGTGTTCACCGAAGTGTGTGCCCTATTGACTCACAATCAACAGAATGCCTTCTTCGCATGGTCGGTGAAAGCCCAATCACTCGGATATCTGCGGATCGAGTCGCCGCCAGCCGACGCTATCGCCGCCATTCGGCACTTGATGGACAAGTACGAAGACTTGCCGATGGACTTTTGCGACGCGAGTCTGGTCTATCTGGCTAGCCGCCTCAAGATTCACCGCATCGCAACCATCGACGTGCGGGACTTTTCGGTTTACCGATTGCCGGGTAACAAGCGATTTGTGCATGTGCTTGACGAGCAAGTCTGAGCCGCTCGAGCCAAACCTGTCATTTGGCGTCTTGACCGTCGGCGTTGTCAGCGCGCCGACGGCATGCTGTGCTTGCCTATTTATATGCTATTATAATAATAATAGTGAATAAGCAGCACCTGACCGACAGCGCTGGCTGCATCGCGAGAGCCAGTACAAGAATCCACGCAGGAGACATGCGCTGATGAAAGTCGAACTCGAAGGCCAGGTTGCCCTCGTCACTGGTGCCGGGCAGGGCATTGGCCAGGCGATTGCTGACACGCTGGGACGCAACGGCGCGTACGTCGTCTATACGGACGTCAATGCGCAAACTGCGCAGGCGGCAGCGCAGGCAGGCGGCGGCCGCTCGGGCTTTGCCCTTGACGTATCCGACCCTGCCGATGTGGCAGCCGGCGTGGCCCGTATCCTGCACGAACACGGCCACATCGACATTTTGGTCAACAACGCTGGCATCGGTGTGCCGGCGGCCGAGCGCAAGACCATCGACGAGTTCAGTCTGCAGGCCTGGGACGCACTGCTCAAGATCGACTTGACCGGGCTGTTCCTGGTGAGTCGTGAAGTGTCGCGCGCAATGAAGGCCCAAAAGTCCGGGCGCGTGATCAACATCGCGTCGGTGCTGGGGCTGGTGCCGGCCCGTCTGCAAAGCCCCTATATTGCGGCCAAGGCTGGCGTGGTGAACCTGACCAAGGCGATGGCACTGGAGCTGGCCCCGCATGGCATTTTGGTGAACGCGGTTGCACCCGGCTCGACGCAGACCAAGGGCTGGGAAAAGTGGATCCACGACGCCGGCAGCGAGGCGCTGGACCTGCATGCCAAGCTGATGACGCATATCCCGCTGGGGCGCCCGGGCACGACGCAGGAAATGGCCAATGCCGTGCTGTTTCTGGCCGCGCCGGAGAGCTCCTACATCACCGGGCATGTGCTGACGGTGGACGGTGGCTGGACGGCCGGGTTCTCCCGCGATTTCTGAAAGTCGAGGAACACGTGAACGATTCAAGCTTGAGCACGCTCGACAGGGAATTGCCTATTGGGCTTCCAGGCGCCGAACTGCTGCGCCTGTACGAGCAGATGCTGCTGCTGCGCCGCTTCGAGCTCGCTGCCCAGGTGGCCTGCCGCAAGGGCGAAACGCCTGGCTTCCTGCACCTGTACATCGGGCAGGAGGCGTCTGGCGTGGGCATCTGCGCCCACCTGCGCAAGACCGACTGGATCACCAGCACACACCGCGGTCACGGCCATGCACTGGCCAAGGGCATGTCGCCCGACACCCTGATGGCCGAGCTGTACGGCAAGCGCGACGGCTGTTGCGGCGGGCGCGGTGGCACCATGCATCTGTACGACCCGTCCTGCGGTCTGTTCGGCACCAACGGGCTGGTCGGTGGTGGCTTGCCCTCCGCCGTCGGTGCCGGCCTGAGCGCCCGGGCCCGTGGCACCGACGACATCGGTGTGGCCTTCTTCGGCGACGGCGCGACCAACCACGCGGCCTTCCATGAATCGCTCAACTTCGCCGGCGTGCAAAAGGCCCCGGCGGTGTTTGTCTGCGAGAACAACCTGTATGCCACCGCCACCGCGCTTTCCAGCGCCACCCTGAACCCGGAAATCGCCACCCGTGCCGCCGCCTATGGCATTCCAGGCGTGGCGGTGGATGGCAACGACCTGCTGGCGGTCTGGCTTGTGATGCAGGAAGCAACACGACGCGCCCGCGGCGGCGAGGGGCCGACGCTGATCGAGGTCAAGACCTACCGTGTTGTCGCCCACCATGAAGGCGACTCGGTCGTTGGTAACTACCGCACCCAGGCTGAAGTCGATTCCTGGGCCAAACGCGACCCAATCCGCATGCTGCGTGAGCGCTGGTTGCTGGGCGCGCAACTGGCCAGCCAGCAGCAGCTCGACGCGATCGAAGCCCGCGTCAAGGCGCAGGTGCAACAGGCCATCGAGTTCGCCCGCAATTCGCCCGAGCCGGATCCGGCCACCGTGGCGCTGCATATCTATGCCGAGTCACTCAACCCGCCAGCCGCGCTGCGCACGGTGGAGGCCGACCCCATGACCGTCACCACCGGCTGGCTGGACGCGGTGCGCGATGGCCTGGCCGAGGAGATGCGGCGCGACCCGCTGATCATGTATTTTGGCGAAGGCACGGGAGAGCGCGGCGGCACCTTCGCGCACACCAAGAACCTGTACCAGGAGTTCGGCGCCCAGCGCATGGTCGACACACCGATTTCCGAGCTCGGCTTTACCGGTGCCGCCCTTGGCGCGTCCGCAACCGGGGCGCGCTGTGTCGCGGACCTGATGTTTGCCGACTTCCTGTTCGAGGCGGCGGGGCAAATCGTGTTGCAGGCGGCGAAACTGCGCTACATGAGCAACGGGCAGATGCAGGCCCCGCTGGTGATTCGCGCTGGCGCCGGCATGGTGCGCTCCGCCGGGCCGCACCACAGCGGTATGTACCACCCGATGTGGGCCCATGTGCCGGGCCTCATTGTCTGTGTGCCGTCCACACCGGCAGATGCCAAGGGCCTGATGAAAACAGCATTGCGCGCCGGCGACCCGGTGCTGATGCTGGAAACCAAGGCGCTGTTCTCGACCAAGGGCGAGGTGCCCACCGGCGACCATCTGGTGCCGTTTGGCGTGGCGCGCATCGCCCGCGCCGGTACCGACCTGACGATTGCCAGCGCCGGCCAGATCGTGCATCTGGCCCTGCAGGCGGCGCAGGCGCTGCAGGAGCAGGGCGTGTCCTGCGAGGTGATCGACCTGCGCACGATACAGCCGCTGGACGTCGACACGGTGGCCGCCAGCGTGCGCAAGACCGGCCGCCTGCTGGTGGCCGACGAGGGCTGGGCGATGTGCGGTGTGGGTGCCGAGCTCGGCCAGGCCATGAACGAGCTGGCATTCGACCACCTGGACGCCCCGGTCGCCCGCCTGCACACCGACAGCATGAGCCACCCTTTTGCGCCGGCGCTGGAGCGCGCCATGCGCATCAGCGTCGAATCGATTGTGGCCGCCAGCTTGCAGGTGATCGCCGGTGAGGCAATGCCTCCGCGCCGGGCGCGCAGTGGTGTTGCACCGGCGCCTGTTGCAGAGCCGACCCGGACAAAGACTGCCCCTGCGGACAGCGCCAGCCTGCAGCCTGCAGCACCGCTGCCAGCCCGGGCAACTGCCGCCAGCAGCACGCCGCAACTGGCACCTGGCGAACCGCTGATGATGCCGTTCGGCGACCTCACTGTCAGCGAAGGCAAGCTGGTGCGCTGGGTCAAGAAGCTCGGCGACAGCGTGAGTGCCGGCGAACTGGTCGTGGAAATAGAGACCGACAAGGCGGTGGTCGAGGTCGAGGCGCCCTGCAGCGGCAGGCTGATGCAGTTGCTCGCGCAGGAGGGGGAGGTGGTCAAGATGGGGCAGCAGATCGCGGTGATCGAGCCCACCGCAGCCTGAGCACGACATGGCGCCGCTGCAGACCGATCACAACCACCATGGCCGACGCTTCGCCAGCCCGCTGTCGCGCGCCATGGCACGGCGCGAGGGCCTGGACCTGGCCGCAGTGCAGGGCTCCGGCCCGCGCGGGCGCGTCGTCCGGGCCGACGTGCTGGCCGCGCTGGCGCTCGCCGGTTCAGCGCAAGCGCAGGTGGACCAGTTGCCGGCGTTCGACGAAATCCCCAATTCAATCGGGCGCAAGTTGCTGGCGCGCCGGCTGACCGAGTCCAAGCAGCAGGCGCCGCATTTCTATGCCCGAGTCGACTGCAATCTCGACGCGCTGCTGGCGCTGCGTGCCGCCCACGCCGCAGGCACCGGGAACCAGGGGCTGAAGCTGTCGATCAACGACTTCGTCATCCAGGCTGCGGCGCTGGCGCTGCGCGAGGTGCCGGCGGTGAATGCGTCCTACACCGAAGCGGCCATCCGCCGCTACCGGGCCGTTCACATTGCGATAGCCGTCGCGCTGGACCAAGGGTTGCTGACACCAGTGATTCGCGACGCCGACCTCAAAAGCGTGCAAGAGATCGCGCGCGAGTCGCGCGACCTGGCGACGCGCGCCCGTGCCGGAACGCTGGAGCAGGGCGAATGCCGCGGCGGGACGTTCTCCGTCTCCAGCCTGGGCGGCCACGGCGTGCGCGAGTTCACGGCAGTGATCAATCCGCCCCAGGCCGCCATCCTGGCCGTGGGCACCGCCGCACCCAGGGCGGTGGTGCAGGGTGGTCAGCTGGCGGTGGCAACCGTGATGACGGCGACGCTGTCGGTCGATCATCGGGCCTGCGACGGCACCGTCGCCGCCCTTTGGCTGGCAGCGTTCAGGAGATACCTGGAAAGCCCGCGCGAGAACACGCTGTGGAAGGCGTGCGCGCAGGCACCATGAGCTCGCCAGCGTCGGGATGCTGGCCCTGGCCGGGCGGGCAGCGCGGCCAGGACACGTGGGGAATCCACTATGGCGCGAGTGCCTTGCAAAGGTGTAAGGTGGAGTTTGAGGAAGAAGAACAAGAATTTTCGGCGCCAGCCGGCATGGACGCACCATGCGGGCCGCAGCCAGCAGGAAGTCCATCAAGTTTCGGCAATGTAGTTCAACCAACCAGGAGACAGGATCATGCGAGTTCGGCTATTTCTGACCAGTGTGTTGACGGTTGCGGCGCTAACGCTTTCGGGCGGCGTCGCGGCCAAGACCATCCTCAAGTTCTCCATTGGTGCGCCTGAAAGCAACGGTGGTGCCATCATCGGCATGAAGGCGCTCAAGGAGTATGTGGAGTTCAAAAGCGGCGGCGAGATAGAGATCCGCCTTTTCTTCAATACGTTCGGCGGTTCGCTGCAGGTGACCGAACAGGTCAAGAACGGCACGCTGGAGATGGCGCTTACCGACGACTCGGTGCTGGGTAGTTTCCACAAGCCCATGCAGGTGTTCCAGATTCCCTACCTGTTTCCGTCGTCACCTGTTGCGTGGGAGTTCATGAAAAGCCCGTTCGTGCGCGAACTCAGTGAAGACATGCGCAAGGCCACCGGCATCCGCACGCTGGCCCTCTCGGAGAACGGCTTTCGCAACCTGACCAACAACACGCGCGAAATCAAGACGCCGGATGACCTCAAGGGCCTGAAGATGCGCACCATGCAGTCGCAGGTGTACGTCAACTTCATGCGCTCGATGGGTGCCGCGGCCACGCCGATTGCGTTTCCCGAATTGATCACGTCACTCAAGCAGGGCGTGGTGGATGGACAGGAAAATGCAGCAGGAACGATATTGAACGAGAAACTATTCGAAGTGCAGAAGTTCATGTCGGTCAACGAGCATATCTCCGGCCTGCACTACATCATCATCCACGACCGGGTGTTTCAGGGTTTGAGCCCCGACATGCGCCAGATTCTGCTGGACGGTGCAGCCACCCACGCCGAGGTCGCCAATTCGCGGCAGGCCCAGGACAGCCTGCAGGCGATCCAGAAGATCCGCGCTGCCGGCACCAAGGTGCACGTGAA
>JANLVB010000111.1:0-11857 GCA_031363785.1 Betaproteobacteria bacterium | reverse complement strand
AGTCGGTGTTCATCGGCGAGATCAAGGCCGACGGCCAATTCAACGTGGTGTGGAAGACACCTGGCCCGGTGAAAGCCAAACCATGGTCGCCATACATCGAGGGCAACGACAAGAAACCCGACGAGCCGGCGAAGATGCAGTTGGCACAAAAGTAACAGGCGTTGCAGCGTGGGCACCTGTCACGGTGCCCGCCCATCGAGTGTCGTCCATGCTGATTCGTCTGTTTGTTGTTCTCGTCGCGTTGCTGGTGGCACCTTTTGCCGGGGCATTGACGGCTGATGAAGCCAGAGCGATCGCCCTTGGCGAGACCGACTCCCGTATCGAGGCGCTGAACAGGGCGCTAGTCTCCGCTGACGACAAGACCGCAGCCTTTTTTCAGGCCTTAGCCGACGATGCGGTGAAGATTGCCGGCGACAAGGTGCTGGTGGTCAAGGACGGCAAGGGTTTTGATCCGGTGAGTGGTGCGCCGCTCGCCGTGCCCATCGATGCACAGGATGTGGTCAGCAACAACCGCATGCGCGGTGAGATTGAAGCCGCGCAAGCCTCGCTGAAACTGTTCTCCAAAGACGCAAAGTTGCGTGCCGAAGGCATCAAGGTATTACGGGCCGAGAGTGACGAGTCGCGTCTGCCCTTGATCGAAAAAGCTTTTGCAGCCGAGCCCAACCAGGCGCTGAAGGACCAGCTGGGCATGATCCGCGCGGCGGTGTTGCTAAACAGCACGGACAAGGCCAAGCGTCTCACTGCGGCCACTTTGCTGGCTGGCAGTGCGCAGACCAGCACCAAGACGGTGTTGCTGGAGCGCCTGAAGGTCGAACAAGACCCTGCTGTCAAGGCAGCCTTGTCGGCGACCCTGCACAAAGTGGAGCAGTCGCTGGCCTGGGGCGACCGGCTGGGCGCGATGTTCAGCGGCATCAGCCTGGGCTCGATCCTGCTGCTGGTGGCACTCGGGCTGGCCATCACCTACGGCCTGATGGGTGTGATAAACATGGCGCACGGCGAGTTGATGATGCTGGGTGCCTATGCCACCTATGTGGTGCAAGGGGTGTTCCTGAAGTACTTGCCTGCTGCATTTGACTGGTACCTGGTGGCCTCGGTGCCGGTGGCGTTTCTGACCTCGGCCCTGATGGGTGCCGCGCTGGAGCGCAGCGTGATCCGCTTTCTTTATGGGCGGCCGCTGGAGACGCTGCTGGCCACCTGGGGCATCAGCCTGATGCTGATGCAATTGGTGCGCAGCGTATTTGGCGCACAAAACGTGGGGGTGGAGAACCCGTCCTGGATGAGTGGTGGTGTGCAGGTGCTGGGCAATTTGTCGCTGCCCTACAACCGCTTGGTGATCATCGGTTTTGCGGTCGTGGTGCTGGCCGCCGTGGCCTTGCTGATTGGCCGCACGCGCCTGGGGCTGTTTGTGCGAGGTGTCACGCAGAACCGGCCCATCGCATCCTGCATGGGGGTCAACACAGCACGTGTCGACACCTATGCCTTCGCACTGGGGTCGGGCATCGCCGGTCTGGCCGGTTGTGCGCTGAGCCAGATCGGCAACGTCGGGCCAGACCTGGGCCAGGGCTACATCGTCGACTCGTTCATGGTGGTGGTGCTGGGTGGTGTTGGTCAGCTCGCTGGCACGGTGTATGCGGCGCTGGGCCTGGGTGTGCTGAACAAGTTTCTCGAAGGCTGGGCTGGCGCGGTGCTGGCGAAGATCGCCGTACTGGTGTTGATCATCATCTTCATCCAGAAGCGGCCGCAAGGCATCTTCGCGATGAAGGGGCGGAGCGCAGACGCATGATCCCGACCACCTTGCCGGTCAAGGGACCGATGCTCACCCGGACCGGCTGGAGCGCGTTCATTGTTGCGCTGCTCATGGTGTGTGCGCTGGCCCCGCTGCTCAACCTGGCGGTACCGGCAGACAGCGTGTTTCACATGAGTGACTACGCGGTGGCGCTGCTGGGCAAGATCATGTGTTACGCCATCTGCGCACTGGCCATGGACCTGATCTGGGGCTACACCGGCATCCTGTCGCTGGGACATGGCGTGTTTTTTGCGCTCGGTGGTTACGTGATGGGCATGTATTTGATGCGCCAGATCGGGCGCGACGGCAACTACAAGAGTGACCTGCCCGACTTCATGGTGTTCCTCGACTGGAAGGAGTTGCCCTGGCACTGGACCTTCAGTGACAGTTTTGTCGCAACACTGATCCTGATCGTGGTGCTGCCCGGGCTGATCGCCTTTGTGTTTGGTTACTTCGCCTTTCGCTCGCGCATCAAAGGGGTGTATTTCTCCATCATCACGCAGGCCATGACCTTTGCAGCGATGTTGCTGTTCTTTCGCAACGAAACCGGTTTTGGCGGCAACAACGGCTTTACCGACTTCAAGCGCATCCTGGGCATCCCGATTGCCACCGGCTCGATGCGCATGACGCTGTTTGTCATCACCGGGTTGACGCTGCTGGGCTTCTTTCTGTTCGCCAAGTGGCTGGTGGCCAGCAAGTTCGGTCGGGTGCTGCAGGCCATCCGTGATGCCGAGACGCGCGTCATGTTCTCCGGCTACAACCCGCTGGGCTACAAGCTCACTATCTGGACCATCTCGGCCATGATGTGTGGTGTGGCCGGTGCCCTGTATGTGCCGCAGGTCGGCATCATCAACCCGAGCGAGATGAGCCCGGCCAATTCCATCGAGATCGCGATCTGGGCCGCGGTGGGTGGTCGCGCCACGTTGATCGGCCCCATCGTCGGCGCCTTCATCGTGAACGGCGCCAAGAGCTGGTTGACGGTGGCGGCGCCCGAGTACTGGTTGTACTTTCTGGGCGCGCTGTTCATCGGGGTGACGCTGTTCTTGCCTAATGGTGTGGTGGGTCTGGTCAAAAAGTTAACCGGGAAGAAGACACCATGACGCCTGACCTGCTCGACGAGGGCGCCCAACGCCTGGAGCGCAGCCGGGTTGCACAGGCGGCGGCGGGCGGGCACACCGAGTCAGGCGGTCGTGTGGCTGGATTTTCGCGTCTGGTGACCTCGCCCGAGGTGGACGTCACACACGGCCGCATCCTGTACCTGGAAGACGTGAGTGTGAGTTTTGACGGCTTCAAGGCCATCAACAAACTCTCGCTCGATATCGCCCCGGGTGAACTGCGCTGCATCATCGGCCCGAACGGCGCCGGCAAGACCACGATGATGGACATCATCACCGGCAAGACCCGGCCTGACTCGGGCACCGTGTTTTTCGGCAGCACCATCGACCTGTTGCGTTACCGCGAGTCCGACATCGCGCAACTCGGCATCGGGCGCAAGTTTCAGAAACCCACGGTGTTCGAGCAGCTCACCGTATTCGAGAACCTGGATCTGGCGCTCAAGACCAACAAGGGCGTCCAGGCGTCCATGTTCTTCCGCCTCGATTCAGCGCAGAGCGACCGCCTGGCCGAGATGCTGCGCACCATCCATCTGGCCGAGCAGGTCAACCGACTGGCCGGCACCCTGAGCCACGGCCAGAAGCAATGGCTGGAGATCGGCATGCTGCTGATGCAGGACCCGAAGCTGCTGCTGCTCGACGAGCCCGTGGCCGGCATGACCGACGCAGAGACAGAACGCACCGCCGAGCTCTTCCTGACCCTCAAGGGCAAACACTCGCTGATGGTGGTGGAGCACGACATGGGATTCATCCGCACCATCTCGGAGATCGTCACCGTGTTGTGCGACGGCTCGGTGCTGGCGCAGGGCACACTGGACCAGGTTCAGGCCGATGAGCGCGTGATCGAGGTCTACCTTGGCCGATGACACCATGAGCAGTACGCCCATCCTCGACGTCCAGGGTGTCAACCAGTATTACAGTGGCTCGCACATCCTGCGTGGCGTGAGTTTGCAGGCGACACTCGGCAAGGTCACGGTACTGCTGGGTCGTAACGGAGTGGGCAAGACAACGCTGCTGAAATCGCTCATGGGCCTGGTGGCCATCCGCACCGGCACGATCCACTTCGACGGCAAGGCGATCCAGGGCGCCACGCCGTTCGAGCGTGCCCGCGCCGGCATCGGTTTTGTGCCGCAGGGCCGCGAGATATTTGCCCGCCTGACGGTGGAAGAGAACCTGCGCATGGGGCTGGCCACCAAGAGTGCCAGTACACCGATCGATCCCGAGCTGTACGAGCTGTTCCCGGTGCTCAGGCAAATGCTGAATCGCCGTGGCGGTGACTTGTCTGGCGGCCAACAACAACAACTCGCGATTGCGCGTGCCCTCGCCGCACGTCCCAGGTTATTGATCCTGGACGAACCCACCGAAGGCATACAGCCCAGCATCATCAAGGACATCGGCCGCGTCATCCGCATGCTGGCCGACCGTGGCAACATGGCCATATTACTGGTCGAGCAGTATTATGATTTTGCAGAAGAGTTGGCCGACGACTACCTGGTGATGCAGCGCGGCGAGTTCATTGCGCGCGGGCAGGGTGCTGACATGAAGGTCAACGGGGTGCGGCAGCTGGTGTCGATTTGAGCGGCTCCCTGCGGTGCCCTCGTGCGGCCCAAATCTGAAGTTTGGCAGGCAATCCGGCATGGCTGCGATGCAGCGTAGGCCGACGTACAAATTCGATGGGTGACTGTCTGCAACCCGCCCAGTGCAGCCGTTGGCATTTCGGCTGGCGCGGTGCCTTGTCCCGGGCCAGCGCGGCGGGTGTCCACGCCGCTCCGCTTGCAGTCTCGCGCAGATGGTTTTGCAGCACACCATGGGGTTGGCGCGACCCCGGATGCGGGCTCGCGTGACGCTGTGGCATGCGCGAATACTTTCGGCAGAGCGGCGCAGCCACCCGCGCTGACTGCCGCCAGGCACTGGCCACATGCAAGTTCATTCGCCGCAATGGGCTGCCTGGTGTTGAGTCTGGGGTTGGGTGGCTGTGGTGGCGGCGACGCAAGTCCGGCAGCACCTGCGGTGTCGGCGCTGCTGGCCGGGAACGACGGCAGCAAGAGGTATCATCGGCAATACCGTGAAGAGACTGCCCAGGATTGTCATCGACACCAATGTGCTGGTATCGGCGCTTCGTTCTCGCAATGGCTGGTCGTTTGAACTGTTGAGCCGAATCGGCACCGGGCGATTCGAACACATCGTGACGGTTCCTTTGCTGATGGAGTATGAGGATGTGCTGCACCGCGATGGGATGGTTCCACACTCTGGCGCAGCCGTGAACGATATGTTGGATTACGTCTGCGCCAGCGCGATCCGGCAAAAGGTGCATTTCCTTTGGCGACCGAAGCTGACCGATGTTCGTGACGATATGGTGCTGGAGGCCGCGTTCAATGGGCAATGTGAGGCCATCGTGACCTGGAACATGCGTGATTTTTCCGCGGCGGCGGCCATCGGAATCGACGTCTTGAGCCCCAACTTGTATGTGAAGCGTTTGAAGGAGCGTGCCCCATGAGTGCACTCAGTGTCCGTTTGCCCGAGTCCCTGCACAAGTACGCCAAGGTGTATGCCGCGCAGGAGGGTATCTCCGTCAATCAACTCATCAGTACGGCGCTGGCCGAAAAGCTCTCTGCCCTGGCGACCGAGGACTTTCTGGAACTGCGCGCCAAGCGCGGCAGCCGCAGCAAGTTTGACGCAGTGCTGGCGAGGGTGCCCGATGTGGTGCCCGAAACCCGGGACCGCACGCGACAGACCCGAAGAATTGGATTAGAGTGACGGTGCCGCTGTCGCCCCCGGCTGCCTTCAGTCCGGCTTGATTGAGCAGACAGCGGGTGGGCCACGGTGTCAGCCCGGAAGTTCGGCAGCCGCGCCGCCCAGGCGCTTACCGCACACTACTTCCTGGGCAGTGATTGCAATGTGCGCGCACGCCCAGTCGACACTGGCCGAGGCCTGCCAGACAAATCCACTACGTGACGCCAGTGGCGAACGTTTGACCGGGGCATGAGTTCGGAGCCGCATGCAGCCAGAAGACCTGCAGAAGCTTGTCAGCATGCCCATGCCTTTTGGCAAACACAAGGGCGTGCTGCTGGCCGACCTGCCTGGCAACTACCTTGCCTGGTTTGCCCGCGATGGTTTTCCCAAGGGCGAGATCGGGCGCCTGCTGGCGCTGATGCACGAGATGGACCACAATGGCCTGCGTGATCTGTTGGCGCCCTTGCGTGGTGCGCGCTGAGCATGGCGGGTGGTCCGACGCTGGCTCAGACCAGCGTCGCCACGGGGTACCGGCGCCAGGACGGCTCGTGAAAGCGTTGCCCCTGGGCAAACAGAAAGCCGAGCACCGCTTCCTGGTCCGCCAGCAACTGCGGATGATCGGCCTTCCACTGCACAAAGGCACGCCGCAATTCGGGCTCGGCCGCCAACATCTCAGCGGCAGTGTCCTCGAACAGGTAGGTGGAAAAGCGTTCCTTCTTCTCCAGGATGCTGTTGAAGAAGCCCCAGCGGAAGAAGCTGTCGTGCCCCAGGGGCTCCAGCGTTTCGATAGCGTAGCGGGCGCGCGGCTGGTCGAGTGCCACCAGGTAGTCACCGGCACGGGCCTGCACGGTGGTCTGCCGCGTGGAGAGTACGACGCCATCGTGGAATAGACGGCCTTCGTAGGGTGTGGCACGCGATGTCACCGAGTCGACCTGGTACACCCGGGCTTGCAGTTCCTGGTCTTGGATGACGCGGTCCACCTGCACGCCATTCCACTGAAGCCGCTCGGCCACTTCGCGCCAGGCCTGCGGGATCAGATAGGCGCGCGGCGCCGCCACGGTCGCCATCACGGCGCAGCGCTGGTAGACGGCGATGTCCTGCTCCCACGGCTGGCTGCGGTCATAGGCCAGGCGCAGGTAGTGGCCCAGGGTGCTCGGTTGGTGGACCGCCTTGTAACCCCGGAATCGAAAGCTGGCGGGGCGGTCGTAGTCGATGCGCCACAACACCGGCCAGCGCTGGGCGCTTTGCCCATCGTCGCGCGCTTGGCGGCGCAAGGCCTGGATATGTTTGCCGTTGTGGATGGTGAACTGCAGCACCGTCTCGACCAGCGCGCGGGTGGCTGCATACCGGTCGGCAAACGGCTTGAGCATATGCGTCTCTGGCATGAAGCCGATGGTGTGGTGCAGCGCGGCGTATCCGGTGGAAAAGCGTGCGCTGTCCAGCATATGTTCAATGCCCTGGTCCGGTGACTCGAGCACCGGGTGCACATACGGGCAGGTCGGCCAGCCGCGCGCGTCCATCTGGGCATAGATCGCCGGTACCATGGTCTCGCGCAGGAAGTCGCCCAGGCCGCCACCGAGCTTGTCGGTCTCGGTGTGGATCAAGGTCATGGTGTAGGCATAGTCGGCCCCGTTCGAGGTGTGGGTGTCCACCATCACCTCCGGGTCCCAGGCGCAGAAGAAACGGTTGAAGGCCTGCGCCTCCAGGGTGTCGCATTTGATGAAGTCGCGGTTCAGGTCCAGGTTGCGGGTGTTGGCGCGAAAACCAAAAGCCTCCGGCCCGACCTGATTCACCCGCGAGCTGTCGCCGCGATCCAGGCAGCCATCGACGTTGTAGGCGGCGATGAACAGGAACACCGTGTCGTGCAGCTGCGCGCGCCGCGCCGGGTCGGTGCAGAAGTCGCGCACCAGCGCCATGCAGGCGTCTATGCCTTCCGGCTCACCCGGGTGGATGCCATTGTTGTTGAAGAACACCGGCCGGCCGGCGCGTTTGAGCTGCTCGCGGTCGAACACACCGTCGGCCGTGACGACCCCGGCGTGGATCGGCACGCCGCCATCCGACATGCCGATCTGGAACCACTGCAGCACGGCGGGGAAGTCCTGCGCCAGCCGCTGGTAAAACGCGATGCACTGGGCCAGCGTGGTGGTCTGGTTCTGGTTGCCGGACTCGAATGGCGTGGGGTAATTGCGTGGCTGCGGTGTTGGCATCATGTGGGGTCCCTGCAAGACAAACCCGGATTGTCAGGTAGACCAGATTCGGGGCAGTGGGGCCTCGATTTGCCACATCTCTTTTCGCCACGCGCTCCACACCGTGCGCAGCAATTGCATGGCCGGCTCCACCAGCGGAGACAGGACGCGCAGGACAAGCACCTGGCCATTCGGGCTCGTTACACCGCTGGTGCCTTCCAATGTGTGCCCTGCGCACACCAACCGCCCACATTCCAGGGCACGCTGCAGCCGGCCGCGGGCCAATGCGGCGCCGGCGCAAAAGAACAGGGTCGCCATGCACCGATGGCCGTTCAAGCCCAGCCGGCTGTTCAGCAGCAGGGTGTCGGACGCTGCGACCATACCGCGTTCCAGCCAGGCACCGGGAATTTCGAGGTGTTGGCAAAACCGCCCGGCATCAAATGGCTGGCCGGCGGCCGGCAAACCCAGCGCGGTGATATCCCAGCCCATCATCTCGGCGCCCGGCGCCAGGTCGATTTGCAGCCGGTTCTCTGCCAGGCAGCCGGGGTAACACAGGGCTTCCAGCGGCAACCACTCCAGCCGTGCGTCCGCGTCCAGCTGGATGCGGGTGTGCTGCAGCGCGGTGTCGCCGTCGGATCGGTAGAAACGGGTGGCACCGGGCGTGGTCAACAAGGCATGGGCGCCGGCGCCAGCACGCAGCTGAATGTCCAGCCGGTCGCCACCGACCAGGCCGCCCGGCGGATGCACCAGGACGTTATGGCAGATGGCGTGACCCTCGGGATACAGGCTTTGCAGAATTCGCAGCGGCCCTTCGTGTTGGTAACGTGCTGTGGTGCGGCCCTGTTCCAGCGCGTAGTTGACATTGAGTGAAGCCTTCCAGGTCATCGGAGGTCGACGCAGTCGAGGTAAAGGAGGAGCCCGCAGGGCGGGGGACACGAGCGGAGCCGCACGCTGGCCATCCACGGCTTGTCAAAGGACGCACTAAGGTTGTCGGCACTCCACACCACAAAAGGATCACTCGTTCTGCGACCCACGATGGGCCCAGGCCGTGGTGTGTTTCTCGATAGTGCTGAACAACTCATACATCGCCATCGCCATGGCGCCGATCACCACCAGCCCGGCGAACGCCAGCGCCAGGCGCTGTTGTGATCCGGCGGTCTGCATCAGGTAACCGATGCCGGAGTCGCCGGCCGTCATCTCGGCCAGCACGGTACCCACGAAGGCAAGTGTGATGGCGACCTTGAGCGAGGCATAAAAATAGGGCAACGAGCGCGGCAGGCCGACTTTCATCAGCACGTCACGGCGCTTGGCGCCCAGCACCCGCAGCACGTCTTCCAGCTCGGGCTCCAGGGTCGCCAGGCCGGTTGCCATGTTCACCGTGATGGGAAAAAACGAGATCAGGAAGGCCGTCAGGATGCCGGGGCCCAGGCCGATGCCGAACCACACCACCAGAATCGGCACGATGGCGGCCTTGGGCACGGCATTGAAGGCCACCAGCAGCGGGAATACAGCGGCATAGGCAAAACGCGTTGAGCCGACCAGAAATCCCAACAACACGCCGACCACGATGGACAGGCCGAACCCGACCATCGTGACCCAGAAGGTTTGCCAGGCGGCCAAGGCGATCGGGCCGGTGAACTCAGCGAGTGCCCGGCCGATCAACAATGGGCTGGGGAAAATGAATTCGGGTATGGCGAACACCATACACACGAGTTGCCATAACGCGACCAGAGTGATGAGCAACAGCAGGGGCGCCGCGCGTTCCATGTTTTTCGAATTCATGACACAGCTCCTGCGCTGGATGCCGACGGTTTACGCAGCGCACCAATATGGCCACGCAGCTCATGCACGATGTCGGTGAAAGCCGGCGTGTAGGTGATCTCCAGTTCGCGCTCGCGCGGCAGGTCGATCTCGCGGCGCACCACGAAGCGGCCCGGGCTCTTGCTCATCACATAGACCGTGTCGGCCAGGAACACCGACTCGCGCAGGTCGTGTGTCACCAGCACCACGTTGAACTGCTGCTCCAGCCACAACTCGCGCAGGATGCACCACAACTCCTCGCGGGTAAACGCATCGAGTGCGCCAAAGGGCTCGTCAAGCAACAGCATCTTGGGCTCGTGGATCAGCGCACGGCAGATGCTTACGCGCTGCTGCATGCCGCCCGAGAGCTGCCACGGAAACTTGGCCTCAAAACCGCCCAGCCCGACCTTGCGCAGCAGCGCGCTGGCGCGCTCGGCGTATGCGGCGCGCTGGCGCTTGAAATTGCTGCGGTAGGGCTCGACTATCTCCAGCGGTAGCAGCACGTTGTCCAAAGTGGTGCGCCAGGGCAGCAAGGAGGGTGCCTGGAACGCCATGCCGGATATCTTGAGCGGGCCGGTCACCGGCTGGTTGTCGACCAGCACCTTGCCGCGCGACGGCATCTTGAGGCCCGTGGTGAGCTTCATGAAAGTCGATTTACCGCAACCCGAGGGCCCGACGATGGCAATGAACTGGCCTTTTGCGGCCTGCAGGTCGATGGCTTCGACGGCAAAGTTGTTTTGCGCCAGCAAGGTCTCGTTGTAGGCCAGCCAGACGCCCTGAAAGTCGATGAAGGGCGCCTGGCCTGGCGCCCCGCTGCCCGCTTGCGCCACGTCTACTTCTTGGCCGGCAGGATGTTGAGCTCGGCCGCGCTGGGCAGAAAACTGCCGTTCCAGACCGCATCCGGGCTGACCCGGGTCTTGGTGGCGAAGGCGTCCGACACCTGGCTGGCCATCAGCGCCAGGCGTGGCGCCTTGATCTGGCCGTATCCTTCAGCACGGGCGTCCGGGCTGTTGATCACGCTGTCGATGGCCAGGCGCAGGCGGCGCTGCTCCAACTCGACGTTGATGATGCCGTCGCGCGCCTTGACAAACTCGATGGCTGCGTCCGGTTTGGCGATCACCTCGCGGGCGCCCTTGGTGAAGGCCTGCAGAAACGCTTTGATGGCGGCCGGGTTGTCCTTCAGCAGCTTGGGCGACACGATGATGGCGTTGCCGTAGAGCTTGACGCCAAAGTCGGGGTACGGCAGCACCACCACGTCTTCGGCCTTGACGCCACGTGCCTCGAGGTTCAGCAGCGAGGTAAAGGTGAATCCGGTGATGGCATCGACGTCGCCACGCGCCAGCATGGTTTCGCGCAGCGGCGGGTCCATGGCGGTCCAGGTGACAGCACCGATGTTGTTGGCCTTCTGGAAGATCGGGAAGGCGCGGCGCCCGGCGTCGAATACTGGCGCACCCAGCTTTTTGCCGTTCAGGTCGGCGGGCGTCTTGATGCCGCTCTTCTTGAGCGCCATCACCGAGGCCGGTGTGTTGTTGTAGACCATCATCACGGCCACCGGCTTGTTGGGCGCGTCGGGATTGTTGGCGTGGAATTCCATCAGTGCGGCCAGGTCGGCAAAACCCATGTCGTAGGTGCCCGAGGCAACCCGGGTCACTGCGCCGCCGGAGCCGTTACCGGCGTCCACCGTGACGTCAAGCTTGACGTCCTTGAAATACCCCTTGGCAACCGGCGCCAGGAAGAGCGCCGACGGGCCTTCAAAACGCCAGTCCAGGATGAACTTGATGGGTGTGTTTTGCGCCTGGGCCGTCAGGCTCAGGGTGGCGGCGGCAGCGAATGCGGCCAGCCGGCCAAGAAGGGATGTGTTCATGGAGTATGTCCTGTCTCGTTGCTGCGGGAAACAACCCGCCGGGTGAAATGACGCAAGAAAGGTGCCAACAATGGCATGGCGGCCGGGGTTCCGGGCGGAATTATCGGCGCAAAATCACGGCCCGGCGCTGCGCTTGTGCCAGCCGCTACAAAGTGTCGGGTGATTGGACCGCTGCGACCACGGTCTGCTGGTGGCCGTCGCGCTCCCGGGTACGAAGCCACCAGACCGCCCCTTTGCGCACCGGGCAGGCGTCGAACTTGAAAGGCAACAGGCGGGCGATGGTCTCCCCCAACACCGGTTGGTGGCCTATCACGAGTACCGTCTGTTTGGCGCCGGGCCAATGCGCCGCCGCGAGCAGTTGTTCGACGCTGCCGCC
>JANLVB010000519.1:0-15217 GCA_031363785.1 Betaproteobacteria bacterium | reverse complement strand
GCCGGGGTCGGTCGAGACCACCCGCAGTATCTGGCCGGGAGTCATCGCCGCCAGCGCCTTCTTGGCCCGGATGATCGGCATCGGACAGGGCAGTCCCGAGGCGTCGGCTTCCGTTGTGAACTCCATCGATGGTCTCAGTGGTCGGCTGATCGCCGGTGAAAGCGCATTTTCACCGATGTCGCGTTGCATCGGTGTGGCAGTGTTTTGTCCCGATCTGAATTCGCCCCCCGTGTAAACCCGTAGTGGCAAACTCTGAAACTGTAATATATTAGTAATTGCGAATATTCAGACATAACGAACCATGAATGCCACCTCTCCTGCCGGTCGCTTGCGCCTGGCGCCAGAGAACTTCCTGAGCCCACAGGAAGTACGGCTGGTCGCCGAGCAGGCGCGCTCGGGCCGGCGCGACTTCCTGCGCGGTGCCTTCGCGGCGGCGACCGCTGGCATGGCCAGTGCAGCCGCGCTGGCGCAGGCCACCGTGGCGGGTGGCGACCCGAACATTCTGGAGTTGCCCGAGCATTCGCGCGGGCTGGGTCAGGGTGTCGCCACCGACGGTTACGGCCGGCCCTCGCGCTTCGAGGCCAATGTGCAACGGCGACCGAGCCCGGGCTTGACACAGACCGCCCAGTCGTCGGTGTCGTTTGCGCCGCTGCAGTCGATGTTTGGCATCGTGACGCCCAACGGCCTGCACTTCGAGCGGCACCACCAGGGCTGGTGGGACATCGACCCGTCGCGGCATCGGCTGATGGTCAATGGGTCGGAGCCCGGCATGGTCAAGTCGGCGCAGGTGTTCACCGTGGATGACCTGATGCGCCTGCCATCGGTGTCGCGCTTTCACTTTATCGAGTGTGGCGCCAACACCGGCATGGAATGGGGCAATGTGGCGGTGCCGACCGCGCAATACACACATGGCATGTTGTCGTGTTGTGAATTCACCGGGGTGCCCCTGATCATGCTGCTGGAGATGGCAGGTGCCGATCTGCGGCGTGGCAAGTTCGTGCTGGCCGAGGGTGCTGACGGATCGTCGATGACGCGCACCATCCCGATGTCACAGATTCGCTCCGGCGAGGTGCTGGTGGCTTATGGCCAGAACGGCGAGATGCTGCGCCCGGAGAACGGTTACCCGCTGCGCCTGGTGGTGCCAGGTGTTCAGGGTGTGAGCTGGGTCAAGTACCTGCGCCGCATCGAGGTCGGCGACAAACCCTATGCCACCAAGGACGAGGCCCTCCATTACATTGACTTGATGCCCGGTGGTTTGCACCGCCAGTACACCAGCATCCAGGAATGCAAGAGTGTGGTGACCACGCCATCCGGTGGTCAGGTGTTGTTGCACCAGGGTTTTTGCAGCATCACGGGATTGGCCTGGTCCGGGCGCGGCAAGGTGCGGCGTGTCGACGTGTCGGTGGATGGAGGGCGTAGCTGGCACGCGGCACGATTGCAGACGCCGGTGCTGGACAAGTGCCTGACGCGTTTTAATCTCGATTGGGTCTGGGACGGCAAACCTGCCATCGTGCTGAGCCGCGCTACCGATTCGACCGGGCAGGTGCAACCGACTTACCGGGAAAACCGCGCGGTGCGCGGCAGCCGGTCGATCTACCACAACAACTCGGTGCAATCCTGGATGGTGCAGGAAAACGGCGAGGTAAAAAATGTCCAACTGGCGTGATCTAGGAGCCTGCCGGGCCGCATTTGCCTGCCTGCTGTTGTGGCTCACTGCCACGCAGGGTGTGGCCGCAGCGTCGGACCGATTTCCCGGCATCGGGCGCGCCGCCACGGCGAGCGAGGTGGCGGCCTGGGATACCGATGTGCGTCCGGATTTCAAGGGCTTGCCGGCCGGCTCCGGGTCGGTGCTCGCCGGACAGGAGGTGTGGGAGAACAAATGTGCCTCGTGCCACGGCGTATTTGGTGAGTCGAACCAGGTGTTCACCCCGATTGTCGGTGGTACGACGGCTGACGACATCCGGAAGGGCCGCGTGGCGCGCCTGACCGATGCCGCCTATCCGGGGCGCACCACCTTGATGAAACTGCCTACCCTGTCCACGTTGTGGGACTACATCAATCGCGCCATGCCGTGGAACCAGCCCAAGTCGCTCAGCGTGGATGAGGTCTATGCCGTGACGGCTTTTATTCTGCACCTGGGCGACGTGGTGCCGGCCAACTTCAGCTTGTCAAACCAGAACATCGCGCAGGTGCAGGCACGCCTGCCCAATCGCCTCGGCATGACGACCAGCCACGCGTTGTGGCCCGATGCCAGCCTGGGCGGCACGGGCAAGCCGGATGTGCTGGCGCGCGCCTGTGTGCGTGACTGTCTCCCTGGTGCGGCAATGTCTTCAAGCCTGCCGGATTTCGCGCGCAACCAGCACGGCAACCTGGCCGAGCAGAACCGCCTGGTTGGGGCACAACGCGGCGCGGACACCAGCCGTGCCGAGCTGCGGCAGGCACTCGTCACCGGTGCAAGTGCCGGGGCGCCGGCCCCTGTTGTGCCGGTGGTGGCCGCCAAGCCTGTCCCGGCGGCTGACGGTGGCGCCAAGGCGGCGATTGCGCTGGCTGGCAAATATGCGTGTACCGCCTGCCACGGCATGGCACAAAAGATCGTCGGCCCTGGCTTTTCAGAGATCGCCAGGAAACATTCCGGCAAGACAGAGTATCTAACTGGCAAAATACGCGAAGGCGGTTCTGGCGTGTGGGGTCCGATTCCAATGCCATCCCAGACCCTGAGCGAGTCTGACGCGCGGACCATAGCCGTGTGGCTTGCCGCGGGGGCCGCAAAGTGACCAGGGCAAAGCCGCCCGCACCTATTCTTACCTAGAGGAGATCATCATGCAAAACCGTCGCAAGACACTTCAGCACAGCGCCATCGTGGCCGGCTTGTTGGCCACCACCGGGCTGTTCCCCACCGGCGCATTCGCCTTCAACGCCCGGGCGTTCGAAGCCAAGACCATGGTCGAGGCGCTCAAGGCACTGGGTGCCGGGGCACCTGTGGAAAGCCGGGACGTCACCATCACCGGGCCCGATATCGCCGAGAACGGTGCCGTGGTGCCGCTGGGCGCCAGCACCAGCCTGGCCGGCGTGAAGCAGCTGCTGCTTCTGGTGGAGAAAAACCCCAGCGTTCTGGTGGCGGCTTTCAACGTCACTGACAGTTTGGAGGCGAATATCCTGACCCGTGCCAAGATGGGCCAATCGTCAGATGTGTATGCAGTGGCGATCATGAACGATGGCCGGGCGCTGTTCGCCAAGAAGGAAGTCAAGGTCACGCTGGGCGGCTGTGGCGGTTGACGCCACGACTGGTCACAACAGCTTCCTATATCCAACCATATTTTCAGGAGTTCACCATGGCAGATCCAATGCGCATCCGGGCCCAGCTGGCTGGCACCAACGCCACCGTGCGGGTATTGATGGCCCACGAGATGGAGACCGGCCTGCGCAAGGACGCGGCAGGCAAAACCATTGCGGCCTGGCATATCACCGACGTCAGCGCGACCCACAATGGCAAAAACGTCCTGAGCGCCGAATGGGGCCCGGGCGTTGCCAAGAATCCGTTCCTGCAGTTCACGGTAAAAGGTGCCAAGGCGGGTGACAAGATTGCCGTCACCTGGAAAGACAACAAGGGCGACACGCGCACCGACGAAGCGGCAGTGACCTGAACGGCAGCGACCAGAAAAAGTAGACGGAGACAATCTGATGATGATATTCAAGCCGCTTGCGGCGCTGTTGTTAAGCGCTGTTGCCTGGCACCCGGCCCTGGCTCAGAAGTCTGCTGCCGATGGTATTGCCGAATACCGCGCCATGTTGGCAGACGGCAACCCGTCCGACCTGTTCGAGGCCAAGGGCGAGGGCTTGTGGAAACAAAAACGCGGCCCCAAGAACGCGTCGCTGGAACAGTGTGACTTGGGCAAGGGCCCGGGCGTGGTGAAAGGCGCATTTGTCGAATTGCCGCGTTATTTCGCCGACACCAAACGGGTGCAGGACATGGAGTCGCGCCTGCTCACCTGCATGGAGGCGCTGCAGGGCTTCAATGCAGCGGAAGTGGCCAAGACGCCATTTGGCCGCGGCGAGCAGGTCAACGTCACCGCGCTCGCGGCCTTCGTCTCGGCCGAGTCACGCGGCATGAAGTTCAACCTGCCAAACAACACGGTCGAAGAGAAGACGATGTTCGAGGTTGGCAAGCGGCTGTTTTTTGCACGCTCCGGCACGCACGACTTTTCCTGTGCCTCCTGCCACGGCGAGGACGGCAAACGCATCCGCCTGCAAGACCTGCCGAATCTGATGCAGAACCCGGGTGCCGGCAACGGGTTCGGCGCCTGGCCGGCCTACCGTGTGTCGAACGGGCAGATGTGGGGTATGCAGCTGCGACTGAACGACTGTTTCCGGCAACAGCGGTTTCCGTATCCGTTGTTTGGCAGCGATGTGACCATTGCCCTGGGCATGTACCTGGGTGTGAACGGCAAGGGTGGCGAGTCGATCGCGCCGGCCATCAAGCGATAAGCGGGCGCCATCATGAAAATTCTTGTACGTGTCATGTCTCTCGCCAGCCTGCTGTTGCTGGCTTCCTGCGCATCGGTACCTTCGGCCGCCGACCTGGACAAACTCACTGCCGACATTCTCAAGGCGTCGTTTCGCGCCGAAGCGCTGGTGGGCCTGGACCGGCTGGTGCAGGACGACGCGAATCGCGAATGCAGCGCCGCCGATGTGGCCGGCAAGCCGATCGATGCCCAGCTAGCCGAGGCCATCGAGGTTGCCAATCGCAAGCTGATCCGCTGGCCGAGTGACGGCAAGTTCATCGGCGACTGGCGCGAGGGCGAAAGAATCGCCCAGAGCGGGCGCGGCCTGACCTGGACCGACGACGCCAACCAGGCCAATGGTGGCAATTGCTACAACTGCCACCAGATCGACAACAAGGAGTTGTCCTTCGGCACCATCGGCCCCAGCCTGTACAACTATGGCAAGTTGCGCGGCGTGACGGACCCGGCCAGTGCCAATGCGCGCCCGATCGTCGAATACACCTGGGGCAAGATCTGGAACGCCAAGGCGTATAACGCCTGCTCCAACATGCCACGAGTCGGCCACGCCGGCATATTGAGCGAGGCGCAGGTGCGCCATGTCGTGGGTCTGTTGCTCGACCCCAAGTCGCCGGTCAACCAGTAGCTGGCCGCTGGCCTGAAAAGCCGGCATGGCTCCGGGCCGGTGGAATACGCTGGCCTGGTTTTTTTGATCTCTCTGACGCAGCCACCATGAACCTGTCCAAACGCGAATTTTTCCAGGTGTTGGGCGCTGCCACCATGGCCGGCATGGGATTGGCGCGGCATGCCGATGCGTCGGCCGCGAGTGCCGCGGAGCAGCTCTACACCATCCCGCGTTTTGGCACCGTGTCCTTCCTGCACATGACGGACTGCCATGCGCAACTCAAACCGATCCACTTTCGCGAACCCAGCGTGAACCTGGGCTTTGGCAGCATGCAGGCCCGCTTGCCGCACCTGGTGGGTGAGCACCTGTTGCGCACCGCCGGCGTGCGGCCTGGTACGGCACAGGCCCATGCCCTGACCTATCTGAATTTCGAACAGGCGGCGCGGCGCTACGGCAAGGTGGGTGGTTTTGCCCATCTGGCAACGCTGGTCAAACGCATGAAGGCGAGTCGGCCCGGTGCCCTGCTGCTAGACGGCGGTGACACCTGGCAGGGCTCGGCCACCGCGTTGTGGACCAAGGGCCAGGATATGGTGGAGGCCAGCAAACTGCTCGGGGTGGACCTGATGACCGGGCATTGGGAGTTCACGCTGGGCATGGAGCGCGTGAAGGAGATCGTTGAGCGCGACTTTGCCGGCAAGATCGAATTCATTGCGCAGAACATCAAGACCAACGATTTCGGCGACCCGGTGTTCAAGGCCTGGGTGATGCGCGAGATAAACGGCGTGCCGTGCGCCATCATCGGCCAGGCGTTTCCCTATTCGCCGATTGCCAACCCGCGTTACCTGATGGCCGACTGGGGCTTCGGCATCCAGGAAGAGAGCATGCAAAAGACCGTGGACGAGGCCCGCGGCAAAGGTGCGCAGGTGGTTCTGCTGCTGTCGCACAACGGCATGGATGTGGACCTCAAGATGGCCAGCCGCGTCACCGGCATCGATGCCATCATGGGTGGGCACACGCACGACGGCATGCCGGTGGCGAGCATCGTCAGCAACAAGGGCGGCAAAACGATAGTCACCAACTCCGGCTCCAACAGCAAGTTTCTGGGTGTGCTGGATTTTGAGGTCAAGGCAGGCAAGGTGGCGGATTACCGCTACAAGCTGCTGCCGGTGTTTGCCAACATGTTGCCGGCCGACAAGGAGATGGATACGCTCATTACCCGGGTTCGTGCGCCGTTCGAAGCCCGGCTGGGCGAAAAACTGGCGATCAATGACGGCCTGTTGTACCGGCGTGGCAACTTCAATGGCACGGGTGACCAGCTGTTGCTGGACGCGATGATGGAGGTGCAGGGTGCCGAGATCGCTTTCTCGCCCGGTTTCCGCTGGGGGACGACCTTGCTGCCAGGCCAAGCCATCACACGCGAATGGCTGATGGACATGACCGCCATTACCTACCCCAGCACCACCTTGACCGAGATGAGCGGCAGCACCATCAAGAACATCCTGGAAGACGTGGCCGACAACCTGTTCAACCCGGATCCTTATTACCAGCAGGGCGGCGACATGGTGCGCGTAGGCGGCATGCAGTACCGCTGTGATCCGCTGGCCACCATGGGCAAACGCATCGACGGCATGCGGCTGGCCGGCAAACCCATCGAGGCCGACCGTACCTACAAGGTGGCGGGTTGGGCGCCGGTTTCGGAAGAGTCACGCACGGCCGGCGGCAAACCGATCTGGGATGTGGTCGAGCCCTGGCTCAAGGCGCGTGGCCGCATTAGCCAACGCAAGCCCAATTTGCCCGAGGTGGCAGGGGTGCGCGGCAATCCGGGGGCGGCTTGAAACCCGCAAGCTGTTGACCCGGTGCGGGAAGACGGTTCCCGTCAACTGAACCGCAAGTCCAAACCGGTCAGCGGCGCACTGAACTCGGCGCTCCAGTGCTCGCCGGGCGCGACCGGCCAGGCATCGGTCCAGGTGCCGGTGGTCACCACATCACCGGGCATCAGATCGGGGGCGCCGGGGCATTGCCGCAATTCGGTGATGAAGTGGTGCAGCGCGCGCAACGGGCTGTCGAGCACGTTGGCGCCGACGCCACTATCGACCGCCACGCCGAATCGCAGGAGCCTGACCCGGGCGCTCGCCAACACCGCGTCGAGACCGTCGGCGTCACCTGCCAGCGCCGTCACCGGGGACGGGCGCCCCACCAAAAGCCGTGCATGCAGGGAGCCGTCGGCCACACAATCCGCGGCGACAAACTTCCAGTCTGGCAAATGGCTTTGCACAATCTCGAAGCCCGGCGCCACCCAGGCAAGGGATTCGAATACTTGCTGCAGGCTGGCATTGGGCGGTGGTGTGGCCCGCACGCCAAACACCACTTCCGGCTCGATGCGTGGTTGGCAGGTGTTGCGCAGCGAGACCTCGCCCGTGCCATCACACTGGGTCAGAGTGGTGTTCCAGACCACGCCCCAGATCGGCGCGAACACGTTGTAGCGCGGCCATATGCTGCGATTCGTGAAACCGATCTTGAAACCACGGGGCAACTCGCCGCGAGCGGTGCGCAGCTGGGTTACCTGCAGTGCGTGCTGGTAGGCGTGGGGCAGGTCGAATGCGGGGTCGGCACTCGGGGCGGATGGCCACAATTCGCCGTTGTCGGTATGCTGGAGCAGGGTTTGGGCGAGCATGGTGTGTGTGATTTCCAGGTCAGGGAGGGGTGGGCGGGATGCGCAGCGCCCTGGCGCCGCCGACTCAGGTGCTCACTTCAGCACAAGGTCGGCACGCACCGTGCCGGCCTTGGCGTGGCGCACCACGATCTGCACTGTGCCGCCCGCCGGTGCATGTACCGACCACTGCAACTTGGCGCGGTCAGCCATGGGCGCGGTATCGGTCCAGAAGCCGACCTGTGTGTGTTTGTAGGCTCGGCCTTCGATTTCGCCGGCGGCAATGCGCAATGTGCCCGACACCAGCCTGGCGCCGGAGGGCAGCGTGATGTCGCCGATCACGCCACGCGACTGTTTGCGTTCCAGCGCCCGTTTCGAGACATACGACGGCAGGTGCCCGGTGTTCTGCACGCCAACCTCGATGCGAAAGTTACCACTGCCGAGGTCTTCGCAGCGGGCATGCACCAGCTCCAGCTTGGGCGAAGTGAGGGCATTCCACAAAAGCCATTTCGGGAACCGTGCGATCTCGCGCTCCAGCAGGTGTGGTGGCGGGTTGCGAAAGGCGTAGCTCTTGTCCCAGCCGCCGATCTCGACCGGCCCGAGCTGCGGATGGTCGAACTTGTACCAGTCCACATAACCCCTGCCCTTCAGTGCGCTGTCGGACCATTCCAGAAGCTTCAGGTCGTCTGCCACCGGATGATCGCGAAACCAGTCGATATATTTGTAGCCGGTGATACCAGCCTCGCGCATCGGGCACCAGATTTCGACCGTCCACTTGTACAGCCCAAGGTGCTCGTAGATCCAGTCAAAACCGCCGGTCGTCACTTCCTTCGGGTGGTAGCGAAATTCCTCGTAAGTGCTGATCGCCGGGTAACCGGTCAGCTCCGTGCCCTTGTCGCCCTGCGCCTTGTAGACCCACAGGTCCTCGGGTGCCATCTCCACATCCGGGCGGCCGGAGAACGGCCGCAGCAACACACCGCTCCAGGTATGGAAGGTCACACCACCCGTGATGTTGTCGTGCCCGGTGATGAAGGCCACTACCGACTGCACTTCGGGCTCCGAGGTCGGGTAGGGCCCGGCGCCCAGCTGCTCGAACTCCTGCCGCCACTGGGCCGGGAAATTGCGGTTCAGGTCCAGCCCTTCTTTGTCGCGATTCACCTTGAGCATGAAACCGTCGTAGTCACGTACATGGCCCTCGGGCAGGAGCCGGTAATATCTTCCGCCGACCTCGGTCGGCTCGCGCGCGATCATCAGGCGCGGTTGTTCGGGGTGGCACTTCCAGTTGCCGTTGTCGTCCGCAATACGCATCGACAGGATGCGGCCGTCACCATCCACGTCACCGGTGTCCAGGCCGTCGACCGGGTCTTCATCGTAGGGGTAGGGCCGGGTCGAGGAGCGGATGATTTTGGGCGGGTCGTGCATGGCCCATTCGGCCCCGTCTGGATTCATGCGCGGGCAGATGTAGAAGGCGCGTGTATCCATGCAGCGCGTCACGCTGGCGTCCTGGCCATAACTTCGCACCAGCGTATCGATCAGGTACAAGGCCGCCGCGCCGCCGGCCAGTTCGCTGGCATGAATGTTGGCGTCAACCCAGTAGGCCGGTTTGTCTGCCGCCGCACCGCTGTCCTGATTGGTGGCCGTGAGCACCCAGATATCGCGGCCCTCATGGCTCTTGCCGACGCTTTGCATCGACAACAGACGCGGATAGGCATGCACCAGGTGCCGCAGGATGTCGCTGAATTCGTCGTAGCGGTAGTAGCGGTCGTAGGCAATCTTCATGCTTGGGTGCTGATGGTGCTTTCGGTCAGCGCCCGCGAATGCGCGGATCCAGCGCGTCGCGCAGTCCGTCGCCGATGTAGTTGACGGACAACACCGTGAGCGAGATGGCGATGCCCGGCAACATGACGCGGTTCGGGTAGTCCTGCAGGTGGTCTACCGCATCAAACAACAAACGGCCCCAGGTCGGGAAATCAGGCGGAAACCCCAGGCCCAGAAACGACAGGGCGCTCTCGATGATGATGGCGCCAGCAATACCCAGCGCCGCCGCCACCATGATCGGGCTCAAGGTATTGGGCAGGATGTGGCGCAGGATCATGCGTACCGGTGGTGCGCCGATGGAGCGCGCCGCCAGCACGAATTCGCGTTCCTTCAGTGCCAGCACTTCACCCCGCACGATGCGTGCCGTTTGCATCCAGGACGTGGCGCCGATGGACACCACCATGAGGATGAAGATGCCGGCTTCCGGGCCGAGTCGGGAGGACAGCGCCTCGCGAAACAGCATCACCATCACCAGCAGCAGGGGCAGCAGCGGCAGCGCAAGAAACAGGTCGGTCAGGCGCATCAGGATGTTGTCCATGCGGCGGAAAAAGCCGGCTGTCACACCAATCAATGTGCCGAGCATGACGGCAATGGACATGGCGGTCATGCCAACCGCCAGCGAGACCTTGCCGCCAGCCATCATGCGCGCAAACATGTCACGCCCGATCTCGTCGGTGCCAAAGGGGAACTGCAGGCTCGGTGCCTTGTTGCGCATCAGCAGATTCGCGAAACCCGGATCGGTCTTCCACAACAGCGGGCCGATCAGCACAAACAGCAGTATGCAAATGAACACAGTAGCACCCACCAAGGCGCCTTTGTGGGTCTTGAACTGGTCCCACACATCGAGCCACTGGCTGCGCGGCGGGCGCTCGGCTTGATCTACCGCTGTCGGCTTGGCGACGGCTTCACTCATAACGGATCCTTGGGTCCAGGATGCCATAGAGCACGTCGGCAATCAGGTTGAAAGTCACGATCAGCACGGCAAAGATGAAGGTCAATGTCTGCACCAGCGGCAGGTCGTTGGACTGGATGGCGTTGATCAGCAACTGGCCCAGTCCGTTCACCTTGAACACCTGCTCGGTGATGATGGCGCCGGCAAAAATCGAGGGCACGCCCAGTGCGATCACGGTCACCACCGGAATCAGGGAGTTGCGCAACACGTGCACCAGCACCACCACTTTTTCAGCCATGCCCTTGGCGCGGGCGGTACGCACATAGTCCTGCCCCAGGTTGTCCAGCATCGAGGCGCGCATGTAGCGGCTGATTTGCGCCGCATTGAAGAGGGCCAGCACGGTGATCGGCATGATCATCTGCTTGATCTGCGTTACAAAACTGGGCCAGGAGTTGACGACCAATGTGGTGTCATAAATCGACGGCAGCCAGTGCAGGGTGACCGAAAACACCACAATCAGGATCACCCCGGTAAAAAATGTCGGTACAGAATAACCGACCATGGACACGAAGGTGCCGATCTGGTCAAACCAGCTGTACTGCTTGTAGGCTGAAATGACTCCGATCGGGATCGCCAGCGACACACCGACCACGTAGCCCATGCCCACCACCCACAGGGTTTGTGGCAGACGCTGCAGAATCAGCTCCGACACCGGGCTGCGTGTCTGCCACGACAACACGCGTTGCATGTCGAGTGAAAAGCTGGTACCAAACCAGTGGTCGAACAAGACCAGCGGTTCGACCCAGAAAAACTGTTTCAGCCACAACAGGTAACGCACGTACGAAGGCTGGTCCAGCCCCAGGGCTTCGCGCATTTTTGCCTTGACCTCGGGCGGAATGGTCAATGGCACCTCGGCCATCGGGTCACCCGGTGCCAGCTCCAGCAACATGAAGATGGCGAGACTGATCAGCAACACCGTCGGGACGGCGGTGAGCAATCGGCGAAGGATATAGGTGAACATGCGTCTCGCTTGGTCGGCAACCAGAGCCACGATGGCCCGTGTTGGAAAAATGCCCGGTCAGACCAAGGCGGATGGTGGGCCCACCATCCGCCCGCGCCCAACAGCCAGCGGTTACTTGACGCGGAACCAGTCAGCGGCGTTCCACAACTCGCTGTCCCAGGTGTTCAGGACAACCCCACCCAGTGAGTTGGAATGGGCCGAGATACGGCCACGGTCCACCAGTGGCACCACGACATAACTGTCCTTGGTCACCATGTCGTTGAGTCGTTTGGCAATGGCACCACGTCTTTCTACACCTGCGGCTGCCGACAGTTCCTTCACCAGCTTGTCATACTCGGGGTTGCAGTAGCGGTTGTTGTTGGTGCCTTGCCATTGGGTCTCAGGGCGGGGAATCTTGTCGCAGACCAGATTGCCCAGATAGTTCTCCGGGTCGGTGCCGTCGAAGTTGTTGGCATACATCTCGACGTCGGCGTAGAACTTCTGGAACGTGTCGGGCGAGCCCGCATCACCACCGAAGAACACCGAAGCCGAAATATTGCGCAGCTCGACCTTCACACCCAGCTCGGTCCACCATTGTTTGATCAGGGCCTGGAAGTTCTGCCGCACTGCGTTGGTGGAGGTGATGTAAAGCATCTCCATCTTCACCCCGTCTTTGGCACGCACCCCATCCGAGCCCATGCGCCACCCAGCCTGGTCAAGTAGTGCCTTGGCGCCCGCCATGTCCTGCTTGATGCAGTCGGTGTTGTTGGAGGCAAAAGCTGCCGGTGCTGGCACCAGGTTGCAGGTTGGCCGACCCGCCGGGCCGTAACCAATCTCTACCAGCAGGTTGCGGTCGATCGCCATCGACAGCGCCTTGCGCACACGCATGTCGGTCAGGTAGGGGTGCGGAAACTTGGTGGTGGAGCGCAGGTCGCCGTGTTTGGCGGACGGGTCGGTCAGGTTCATCTCGATGCGCTCAACCAGCGTGCCGAATGACGAAACGGTCTTGCCCTTGCCGCCACGCGCCATACGTGCCAGCACGTCGGGTGCCAGTTGCAGGTTCCAGGCGTAATCGAATTCGCCTGTTTCCATCACCGAGCGACCGGCTGCGGCCGCGTCACCCCCCCCCTTGAGTGTCATGGTGGCAAAGGCTGGCTTGTTGGCCTCGCGGTAGTGGGGGTTGGCAACCAACTGCGTCACGTCGTTCGGGCGGAACTCCTTCACCATGAAGGGGCCGGTGCCGATAGGGTTGAAGTTCTGTGTGGTGCAGGTCGGTGCCTTGTCGCCCAGGCAGTCCTTGAACTGCGCGCGCTGCATGATGGGTGTGGTGGCCCCGCCAAACACATCGTACGGATAAGGCTTGGCGGTCTTGAAGCTGATGCGCACAGTGAGGTCGTCGACCGCAACAACCTTGTCTACCGGGGTGAAGGTATTGGCCTTGGCACAGCCCTTGATACCAGTGCAGTATTCCCAGCTGAACACCACGTCCGACGCGGTTAACGCCGAGCCGTCAGACCATTTGAGGCCGCGTTTGAGCTTGTAGGTGATGGTTTTGAAGTCAGCCGCGAAACCACCATTGGCAACCGTGGGAACGGACTCGGCCAAGGCCGGAGTCATCTCGCCATTCTGGTTGAACTTGATCAGCGGGTCCATGATCAGTGAAGATGCCTCGAGGTCCTTGGTGCCACCGGAGAGGTAGGTGTTCAGGATCGAAGGCGCCTGCCAGTAGATCACGTTGACGTGGCCACTGGAGCCGCGCTGGGCCATGGCGGCCTGGGACAGCGCCATCAGCGCCCCCAAAGCCAAGAGGGAATAACGTGTTTTCAAGATTGACTCCTTTGACATGAACGGATAAGGGTTTTCTGGGAGGGCTCAATGTGCCGCTGTTGGCTCAGCGGTCGAATGGTTGTTCGAATACAGGTGGCAGGCTACCTGACGGCCTGGCGCCACCTCGGCCAGCGCAGGGGCACTGACACGGCAATGCGGCATCACCCTGGAGCAGCGCGTGCTGAAGGCGCAACCCTTGGGCGGGTTGGACGGTGACGGTACATCACCGGTCAGTACGATGCGCTGGCGCGTTGATTCCAGTTGCGGGTCCGGCTCAGGCACGGCCGATAGCAGGGCCTGGGAGTAGGGGTGTTTGGGGTCTTCGTACAGTGCGTCGCGGTCGGCCAGCTCGACTATGCGGCCGAGGTACATCACGGCCACCCGGTTGGCGATGTGGCGCACCATGGACAGGTCGTGGCTGATGAACAGGTAGGTCAGGCCAAGGCGCTGCTGCAGGCCTTCCAGCAGATTGACTACCTGTGCCTGGATCGACACGTCAAGCGCGGCGATAGGCTCGTCACAGACGATGAACTTCGGGTTCAGCGCCAGGGCGCGTGCTATGCCGATGCGCTGGCGCTGGCCACCAGAGAACTCGTGCGGGTAACGATTGGCAAAGTTGCGGTTCAGGCCCACCTGGTCCAGCAACTCGTAGATACGATCCTGCTGCTCGGCCTTGCACTGTTTGGTGTGCTCCACCAACGGCTCGCCGATGATGGACGCCACTGTCATGCGTGGGTTCAGGCTGGCCTGCGGGTCCTGGAACACCATCTGCATGGCCGGGCGCAACTGGCGCAGCGCCTCTGGCTGTACCGCTGTCACATCGTGCCCGTTGATCACCACCTGGCCCTCGGTGGGCTCGTACAGACGCAACATGGCGCGACCGCAGGTTGATTTGCCGCAGCCCGATTCACCCACCAGACCCAGTGTCTCGCCCTCGGGAATGTCAAAACTGACACCATCGACCGCCTTGACCTCACCGCAGCGGCGGCGCAGCAGCCCGGAATAAACCGGGAAATGCATCTTGAGGTTGCGCACATGCACCATGGCCGGGCGCGCCGCGTTTTTCGGCTGGGTGCTACCCCCCGCGACTGCCGCTTCAACCATGGCGCTCTTTCCCGGTGTTCACATCCCAAAAACAGGCGACGTCGTGCCCTGGTGCGATGGTCTGGCGCAGCGGGTTCTCACGCGCGCAGCGGTCCATGGCCACCGAGCAACGGGCCCGGAACGCGCAGGAGGACGGCGCGGCCTTCATGATGGGCGGTTGGCCTTCGATGACTTCGAGCTTGGCTGCGCGGGCGCCCTTGAGGCGCGGCACGGTCTTGAGCAGGGCGCGGGTATAAGGGTGCGCCGGGCGACCGAACAACTCCTTGACCGGTGCCATCTCGACGATCTGCCCGCCATACAACACCATGGCGCGGTCGGCGATGCCCGCGATGACGCCGAGGTCGTGGGTGATCCAGACAATCGCCATACCGAGCTTCTGGCGCAGCTCGCGCACCAGTTCAAGAATCTGCGCCTGAATCGTCACGTCCAGCGCGGTGGTGGGCTCGTCGGCAATCAACACCTTGGGGTCACAGGACAGGGCGATGGCGATCATCACGCGCTGGCGCATGCCGCCAGAGAACTGGTGCGGGTAGTCGTCCAGTCGCCGCCCGGGGTCGGGAATACCCACCAGATCCAGCAGTTCCTGCGCCCGGCGGCGGGCACCTTCTTTGTCCAGCCCCATGTGTTTGCGCAGCGGCTCCATGATCTGGAAGCCGACCGTGAACACCGGGTTGAGCGACGTCATCGGGTCCTGGAAGATGAAGCCGATACGGGCGCCCCGCACGGCGCGCAGTTGCTCCGGAGTGCAGCGCAGCAGATCAAGGCCGTCGAACATCACCGAAACAGCAGAAACCATGGCCGG
>JANLVB010000498.1:0-5607 GCA_031363785.1 Betaproteobacteria bacterium | reverse complement strand
CGTTCTGTTTTACTTTTGTGTTTTATGTCTGCGTAGCGCCTGATATCGCTGTCTAGAGCAGGCGCGCTTGACTGCGCGAACCATGCCCGCGTCGGCATCACGCTGGTTCGACATGGATGACCCGGCCCTGCAGGCGGTCATTGCGCAGGCGCCGCGGTTGGTTCATTTTGTCGCCAATACAGACGACATTGCCGGCGCCAGAGCGGCCTTGCAGGCGCAGGGTATCGAGCCTGGCGTGCCGCTGCAATGCAACAGGCATTCGCGTCGCGGCTTGTTGCAATGGCAGATCACGGTGCGCGAGGACGGCCAGCGGCTGTTCCACGGCGCCCTGCCAAGCCTGATCCAGTGGGGCGCGCCGGGGTCCACCGACCCGCTACGCCTGCACCCCAGAAACAGTCTGGCCCGATCGGGTATCGCTCTGAAGAGCATCAGCGTCACGCATCCGCAGGCGGACACACTGCGCGCCGCGTACGCGGCCATCGGTCTGCATGGCATCCCACTGGCAGACGGCCCGGCAGGCTTGCGCGCAACACTGAACACGCCCAAGGGAGCAGTCGTGTTGGACAGCCTGGGCGTGTAGCTGGTAACCATGTCCCCGACAGCATCGCGCGCGCCACCATCCACAGCCGACAGCATCACCCTGCAGATCGACAAGTTGTGCTTCGGCTACCCGCAGCGGACGCTGTTCGACAATCTGTCGTTGACCATCGGCACTGGCGTCACCCTGCTGCGGGGCGACGACGGCAGCGGCAAGACCACCTTGCTGCGCCTGCTCAGTGGTGATCTGCAGGCCAATAGCGGTGATTTGTCCATCCATGGCGTCGCTCTGCACGACCAACACACACGCTACCAGAGCCAGGTGTTCTGGATCGATGTACGGACGCAGGCCTATGACCAGGTGACAGCCGAGGAGTATTGGCGCGGTGTCCAGGCAAAACATGCCGCATTCGATCCACAGGCGCTGCCGGATTTGATCGTTGGCTTGTCCCTGGCCGAACACGCGCACAAGCCGCTCACCATGTTGTCCACCGGTTCCAGGCGCAAGGTCTGGCTGGCAGCGGCGTTTGCGGCAAACGCCCCGGTGACCCTGCTCGATGACCCGTTTGCCGCGCTGGACAAGCCATCGATACAGTATGTCCTCGCGCTGCTGCGTGATGCGGCCACAAGGCTGCAAAGGAGCATCGTCATTGCAGACTATACGGCTCCACCCGGCGTGCCGCTGTCAGCCGTCATCGAACTACCCGGCTGAGCACGACCTGGCGCTTGCGACTACCATCAACGCCCACCCTCTGCGATTCAAGAACCACAAGGAAACCCATGACCATCTCCATGTACCAGGCCAGCGTGCCACGTTTTGTCAACATTCTCGGCAACCTGTCCAACATCCTGGACAAGACCCAGGCGCATATCGACGCCAAGAAGATCACCGACGCCACACTCACGGGTTACAGGCTGTTCCCCGACATGTTGCCCATGACGGTACAAGTGCAGATTGCCTGCGACAGCGCCAAGGGTGTGGTGGCGCGGCTGGCCGGTATCGATGCCCCGGTCTTCGAAGACAACGAAAAGACCATCGCCGATCTGAAGGCCCGCGTGGCCAAGACCATAACCTTCATCCAGACCGTGACCGCAGCGCAAATCGACGGCACCGAAGACAAGGCCATCGTGACCAAACGCGGCGACAAGGAAACGCATTACAAGGGCATGCAGTTCCTGCTCGGCCACGCAATACCGAACTTCTACTTTCACATCAGCACCACCTACCTCATCCTGCGTCACAACGGCGTGGAAATCGGCAAGCGGGACTACTTGGGCAACCCCTGAGCCCATCACCGTCCAGGCGCCCGCGTGCTTGAAGTGGCCTGGTGCAGTACGCTTGATCGGCGTGCTGCCTGTGCCTGGGGCGAACGGATCAATCTCGACCATGCAGCCAAAGCGGTTCGGCTCGTTAGCCTGCCGGTAGCGGATCGAAACAGGCGCGGCACAGCGGCCAGGTCAACGCCACGGCGACCAGCCCGGCGACCGCACAGCTGAAGGCGGCCATCGGGGCGCCGATGTGCTCGGCCAGCCAGCCGATGGCCAGAAAGCCCAAGGGCCCGACGCCGATGCACATGGTCATCAGACCCATCGCGTCCGAACGCCGATCCGTTGCCGTGGTGGCATACACCAGAGTCGGCTGCATCACCGCAAAACCGGCCTGCGCGACGCCGATGAAGAACAGCAGAGCGCCGGTCAGCAGCGCATGGTGGCTCCAGGCGAAGGCGACCTGCAGCAACAGGAACAGAACGACCGCGCCGACATACACCTGCCCATTGCGTACACGCCGGGCCACCGAGGTCAGCACCAGCGCGCCCAGCAGGGAGCCGATGCCGTCCAGGCTGGCCAGCAGACCGACGCCCTGAGGATTCAGGTGCAGTTGATCGCGACCGATCACCGGGATCATGCTCAGTACCGGCCAGCCGAACAGGTTGAAAAGCATGGTGATCCAGAGCGTGGACCGCAGCGGCCTGGACTCGCGCGCAGCCTGAAAACCGCGCAGCAGCAGATCGCGGATCACCAGCTTGCCGCCAGCATCTTGCGCCTGCGGTGGGTCTGTCAGGCCTGCCAGGGCCCACAGCACTGGCAGGTAGAGCAGCGCAGCGCACACCAGCACGGCTGTCAGCCCGCCGTACGCAATCAGCACACCGCCCAGCATCGGGCCCACCAGGCGAAAGCCGTTCGAGCCGACGGCATCGACGGACATGGCCTGCACCATGCGCCCGTGGCCGGCGATGTCTCCCATCAGCCCGCGGCGCAAGGGCATGTCGCCAGCCCAGATCAGGCCGTTGACGAAGCTCGCCAGTGCCAGATGCCAGACCTTGATCGCGCCGAAAGCGGACACGATCAGCAATAGCAGGCAAGCGCCGAACAACAGTGCATGCGTGACGACCAGCAACCAGCGCCTCGACATGTTGGAGGCGAGCGCGCCCAGCAACAGGCCAAACAGCGAAAGCGGCAGCAAGCGCAACATCATCAGGCTGGCCACCCAGAGCGCGGATTCTGTCTGGTCGTAGGTGAACACTGCAAACGCCAGGATCTCGAGCCAGCGGATCAGCGACATCAGCATGCCGACGGCCCACAGCCGACGCAGCTGGGGGTCGCGCAGGATGGGCGGGCGATCGGCCGGGGGAAGCGGTGGTCGGGAGGCTGGCGACGCTGCGACCTGGGCTGTGGCTGGCGCGGGGGCTGGGGGTTCGAAAGGGGTCAAGGAACTGAACCGAAAGCGCAATGCAAGCCTACCACGGATCGGAAACCGATCCGACTACCCTGGGTGCACGCCACGCCGCTTACGCCAAGTCGAACCGGTCCAAGGCGCATTACCACGGCTCGAGCGGTTGAACGGACTATCCGTGGCTGCCCTGCACGCCCTGCACGGTTGACGGGGGCTGTGCCAAGCTGCGATACTTTGTAACGGGTCGCGTGTGGTTGAAAAACGCCTGTCCGCCATGTGGGCCATGTGGGCCATGAGCTTGGTTACCCGACCCTTGCGGGATTGATTTAATTTTCACATTACTTTTGGAGTTGTAGCAATGAAAAAAATGCGCAAGCTGGTCGTGGCATTGACATTGGGTGCACTGGCCGTCGCTGGCGTCTACGCCCAGGCGCGCCATGGCGGCACGCTCAACTGGGTGGTCAACCCGATCCCGACCTCACTGATTCCCCTGACTACGTCGGCCGGCGGCAACAGCGATATCGGGCCCAAAGTGGTCGAAGGCCTGCTGACCTACGATTACGACCTCAAGCCCAAGGCCCTGCTGGCCACTGCATGGAGCCTGAGCAGGGACGGTCTGCAGTACCGCTTCGAGCTGCGCCGGGGCGTCAAGTGGCACGATGGCCGGGACTTCACTTCGGCCGATGTGGCGTTTTCCATCCTCACGCTCAAGCAGGTGCATCCGCGCGGGCGCAGCACCTTCGCCAACGTGACCGAGGTGAGGACGCCCGATGCACACACCGCCATCATCATCCTGAGCAAGCCCGCGCCGTTCCTGCTCACCGCATTGGCCGCCGCCGAATCCCCGATGGTGCCCAAACACCTGTACGACGGCACCGACATCGCCACCAACAAACACAACAGCGCGCCGGTCGGCACCGGGCCCTTCATGTTCAAGGAGTGGCAGCAGGGCAGCCACGCCATCCTGGACCGCAACCCCAACTACTGGGACAAGCCGAAGCCTTACCTGGATCGTATCGTGGTGCGTTTCATTCCCGATGCCGTGGCCCGCGCCGCCGCGCTGGAGGCGGGCACGATCGACCTGGGCAATGCGGTCATTCCGCTGTCCGATGTGGAGCGCTTCAGGAAACTGCCGCATCTTGAGGTGGACAGCACCCAATGGCCCTACTGGGGGAATCACCAGCAGGCCTACTTCAACATGGATTCCCCGATCCTCAAGAATGTCGAGGTGCGCCGTGCCCTTGCCAAGGCGGTCGACGTGAACGCCTACAACAACGTGGTCTGGTACGGCTACGGCAAGGTGTCGGCCTCGCCCATCGGTGTGGCCCTGTCAGCCTGGCACGACGCCAGCATCAAGCACCAGCCCTACGACCTGAAGCAGGCCGAAGCCATTCTCGACGCGGCCGGCCACAAACGCGATTCCGGTGGCACACGCTTCAAGCTGCGCCTGTTGTACAACCCGTTCCTGGAGCGGCGCACCGCCGACTTCCTGCGCCAGTCGCTGGGACGCATCGGCGTGGACGCCGAAGTGGAGAGTTACGACTTCGCCACCTACACCAAGAAGGTCTACACCGATCGCGCGTTTGACATCACGGCCGAGAGCCTGCTGAACCTGTTCGACCCGACGCTGGGCGTGCAGCGCGTGTTCTGGTCCAAAAACTTCAAGATCGGCCTGCCCTTTGCCAACACGCCGCACTACGTCAACGCCGAGGTCGACCGCCTGCTCGAGGCCGCCGCCATCGAGGTGGATGACGTCAAGCGTCGCCAGTTGTTCGTGGCCTTCCAGCAGCAGGTGTACGCCGACATTCCGTCGATCGAGTTCGGTGCCAACCCGAACATCACGGTCGCGGCCAAGAAGGTGCGCAACTTCCAGCCCACGGCCGAAGGCATCCGCGGCAGTTTTGCCGACCTGTTCCTGGCGCAGTGAAGCGCTGGCACCGCACCGTCCTGCAGGCGATGCCCACCGTGCTGGGTGTGGTGGTCCTCAATTTCCTGCTGCTGCAGCTCGTACCAGGTGATGCCGCAGACGTCATGGCTGCCGAGGCCGGCTCCGCCACGGCGGAAACCATGGCCCGGTTGCGCAGCCAGTTCGGCCTCGATCTGCCGCTGCTCGAGCGTCTGATGGCTTACCTGGGTCACCTTGTGCAACTCGACCTGGGCATGTCGCCGCGGCACAACCAGCCGGTGCTCGACCTGATTGCCGCCCGCCTGGGCAACACCTTGTTGCTGATGCTCACGGCGCTGGGCATGGCACTGGCCGTGGGCGTGCTGGCCGGTGCCATCATGGCCACGCAGGTCGGCCGCTGGCCGGACCGCGTGTTGTCGGTCCTGGCCCTGGTGTTGTATTCCACGCCCGCCTTCTGGCTCGGCCTGATGGCGATCGTGCTGTTCGCAGT
>JANLVB010000483.1:0-3702 GCA_031363785.1 Betaproteobacteria bacterium | reverse complement strand
TCCTGAACGACGTGCACGCGCGCTTCACCGAGGCCGATGCGCTGCGCGCCGCGCGCCGGCTGGCGCCGCTGGACATCTACTGGTGGGAGGAGCCGACCACCCGCGAGCGCGAGCAACCCGCCAACGCGGTGGCGCTGCAATGCCCGATTCGCGTCGCCACCGGTGAGATGTACGACACCATCGGTCAGTTTTACACGCTTGCCACCGGTGGTGGCGTCAATATTTTTCAGCCCGAACCGATGTCGCTCGGTGGCATCAGCAACACACTGGCGGTGGCCAACCTGGCGCTGGCGCACGGCAGCTGGATCGCGCCGCACCAGAGTGGCGGCCCGGTGGCCACAGCGGTGTGCCTGCAACTGGCCGCCTGTGTGCCGAACTTCCTGATCCAGGAGCATTTCGACGCCTTCAATGAGCCGTGGGTGCGTGATCTGGTCACATGGCACCCCAGTATCGATCCGGCCAACGGCCACCTGTCACTGCCAGATGCGCCGGGCTTGGGGATCGACGTGAACATGGAGGTGGCGCGGGCCCATCCGTACGATCCACGGGCCTATCTCAACATTTACCAGGATGGATGGGAGAAACGGCTGGGCCAATCGTCTACGCCTATCCGATCGTGAGCACAGCATGACAACACGCCCGACCATCGTCGTCACCGACTACTCGTTTCCCGACCTGGCACTGGAGCAGGCAGTGGCAGAGCAGGGCGGCTGCACGCTCCTGGGCCACCACTGCAAGAGCGAGGCGGAGTTGATAGCCGCCGTGGCCGGCGCCGATGCCGTCATCACGCAGTTTGCCAAGCTCAATGCGCAGGTCATTGCGGCCATGGCGCGTGCGCGTGCCATCGTGCGTTACGGCATCGGTGTCGACAACGTCGACCTGGACGCGGCGCGTGCCCATGGCATTCCCGTGTCCAACATACCAGACTACTGCATCGACGAGGTCGCTGACCACACACTGGGCCTGATGCTGGGATTGACGCGCCAGGTGGTGACGCACCACAACGACCTGCGAGACGGCCAATGGCGCCTCGCCGTGCCAGTGGCAGGCATGCGGGTGCTGCGCGAGCAGACGGTGGGTGTGGTCGGTTTTGGCCGCATTGGGCGCGAAGTTGTGGGCCGGCTGCTGGCGTTCAAGTGCCGCGTGCTGGTGCATGACCCGGTGTTGCCGGAGCACGCCATCACGGCGGCGGGTGCCGTGCCGGTGTCATTGGGCCAACTGCTGGCGCAAGCAGACATCGTGAGCCTGCATTGCCCATCCACCAGCGCCACCCGGCGCATGCTGCGCGCCGAGACCCTGAGTGGCATGAAACGCGGCGCGCTGTTGGTCAACGTCGCCCGTGGTGACCTGGTCGATACCGATGCCTTGGTGGACGCCCTGCGCAGCGGTCAATTGGCCGGCGCTGCGCTGGATGTTTTTGATCCCGAGCCATTGCCGGCCCAGCACCCCTTGCGCGGCCTGGCCAATGCCATTGTCGCGCCGCATATTGCGTCCGTCAGTCCGACTGCCGTGCGCGCCCTGCGTGAAGGTGCTGCCAACAGAGCCGTGGCAGCGGCACACGGGCAGTTGCCGCCCAACATCGTGAACGCCGTGACGCAGGTGCGTCCGCCGCCCTGAACCCGCAACATCGGCTATCGCCATCCATACACGGCCCCGCCGCAGCATCGCAACCACCATGAACACACGAAGCGGCGAAACACCAGCCGTCGACATGCCCGCTGCAGACGAAGTGGCGCAACAGGAACTCGCCTTGGTGGCACTGGCCCCACGCCCGCTCACGCGTGACCACGGCCCGCTCTACCGGCAACTCGCCACGCGGCTGCGCGCTCCGATAAGCAGCGGCCAGCTGCAACCCGGCAATGCATTGCCGCGTGAAGCGGACCTGGCGAGCCAGTTCGGCGTCAGCCTGATCACCGTGCGCCAGGCCTTGCGCGATCTTGAAGGCGAGGGTCTGATCAAGAAACGCACCGCCAAACCGGCCATCGTAGCCACGCCTGCGGCACGCAACAAACCGCTGGAGTTCCAGAGTTTCGCTGCCATTGCGGCGTCCAGCATGGACCGGCGGCTGGCGATCAAGAGTTACCGCAAGGAGCGCTCGGCGCTGGCCTGCGAGGCGTTCGGCCTCAAGCCCGACACCGCCTGTTTTTGCCTGCGCGCTGTGCTGCTGGTGAATGATGCACCGATCACGCAAACCACGTTCTATTTCCCGCCCGCCATCGGAAGCCGCCTGCAGCGCGCCGACTTCGACGACGTGGTTGTGTTCCGCGCCGTGCAGCGGCATCTGGGCATCAAGCTGTCGCGCGCCCAGATTCGGGTACGCGCCGAGATTGCCGACGAGCCCCTGGCACGTGTACTGCGCTACGACCTTGGCGGGCCGATCCTGGCCACCGAGATGCTGTATTTTTCGACAACCGGTGAGCCGGTGGAGTTGACGGTGTCGAAAAACCGTGGCGACCAGTTCAGCATCAGCTACGACGCGCCCAACGACCTGCTGGAGCCAGCCATCGAAAGCACCGGCCCATGAGGATTCGGCGCATCGAAACCATTCGTTGCGCTGCGCATCCGAACCTGCTGTGGCTGCAGCTGCACACCGACGACGGCCTGGTGGGCCTGGGCGAGACCTTCTACATCCCCGGCGCGGTGGAGGCGGTGATCCACGATTTTGCGGCGCCGATGCTGCTCGGCCAGTCCGCGTTCGACCGCGAGCGGCACTGGCAGGCGTTGTTCTCGTATGCGAACTTCTTCGGCTTCGCCGGCGCCGAGATGCGCGCCGTGTCGGCAATCGACCTGGCGCTGTGGGACCTGCTGGGCAAACACACCGGCCAGCCGGTGCTGCATTTGCTTGGCGGCCAGACGCGCGAGACCATCCGCGTCTACAACACCTGTGTCAATACGCCGCTGTATGCGGATCAGGACGGTTTTTTGCAACGCCCGGGGGAACTCGCGCAGTCGCTGCTGGCGCAGGGCATCTGTGCGATGAAGGTCTGGCCCTGGGACCAGTTCGCACCGCAACTCAAGGTTGCCGCGGTCACCGGGCCGGCCGGCTGGTCGGCGGTCGGGCCGGTCGGCCACGACCTGCTGCCCGAGCAGCTGGCGCGCGGCCTGTGGACGGTGCAGGAGATCCGCAAGGCGGTCGGCGACCGGATGCAGATTGCCATCGAGGGCCACTCGCGCTGGGACCTGAACTGCGCGCTGCGCATTGCCCGCGCCCTCGAACCGTATGACGTGATGTGGATGGAGGACATGATCCAGCCCGACAGCGCGCAGGACCTCGCGCGGCTGGTGCAGGAGACCCGGGTCCCGCAGTCGGTCAGCGAACGCCTGTTCACGCGCCACGCCTACCGCTGCATCCTGGACGCGGGCGCGGCGCACATCGTGATGCCCGACATCATCTGGACCGGCGGTCTGAGCGAAGCGCTGAAGATCGCCGCACTGGCCGACACCCACCATCTGCCAATCGCTCCGCACGACTGCACCGGGCCGGTGAACCTGTTCGCCTGCCTGCAACTGTGCGCGGCGACGCCCAACGTGATGATCATGGAGACGGTGCGGGGTTTTTGCGAAGGTTATTACCGCGACGTGGTGACCGAAGCGGTGCCGGTGCGCGGCGGCCACGCCGTGCTGACCGGTTTCGGCGCCGGTCTGGGCGTGACGCTGCGCCCGCAATTCCTGACGCAGCCCGGCGTGACGCGGCGCTTCAGC
>JANLVB010000109.1:0-3113 GCA_031363785.1 Betaproteobacteria bacterium | reverse complement strand
GCGGGTGCTGTTCCTGGGCGACACCGACGAGTTGCGCGCCGCCGGTGGCGATGGGCGCGCCCACAGCGCCAACCGGGACGACGCAGACGAATTCGACCGCCCGCTGGGCGTGGTGCTGAAGAGCATCATCAGCGGTGGCGTCAGCCTGCCCTGGAACCTGGCGCTGGCGGGGTTGATCGGTGTGTCGCTGCTGTTCACGCGCGTGACGCTGGGGGCGTCAGGAAGCCTGGCCGATGCGCACCACATCATCGGCTGCGCGGTGCTGACCGTGGCGGCGATCGCAGCCGCCGACGTGGCGCGGCCGGCGCGCGCGCTGAATGCCGTGCTCGGGGTCGGACTGGCGCTGCTGCCCTTGCTGTTTGATGCCGACAAGCTGCAGGTCGCCGTGTCACTTGGCCTGGGGCTGGCGCTGCTACTGCTCAGTGTGCGCCGCGGCCCGATCCAGGAGCGCTACGGCACCTGGGATCGCCTTCTGGTCTAGCCGAAGCCGACGGCCGCCTCCCCAACCCAACTCAGGGTCCGCGATCAAGCTGGCCCGCCAGAACGGCGTGCGTTGTCCAAATGAGAGTACCGACTACCGGCGTGCGTGCGAAGAGCTTCCAGCTGGAGAAACCGAACCCAATGGAGATGACCATGACTGACACGAAGAAACTGAAAGCCGCCGCCGAGATGGTGAAGGCGAACGATGCCCATGTTACGAATGAAAGCAAGGAGTACCGGCAGGCGCGTGAGGCCTTGCTGGCCGAAGAGATCGAGCTCAGGCGCCACATCGCGCGCGCGGCAGAGCAGCGCCGGGCGCAGCCGCCAGGAGGCGAAGTCACCAAGAACTACCGCTTCGAAGGCGAAGGCGGTGCCGCGTGATGTGACTGGCATCATTGGATTGCCCATAACCCACGATCTCGCCCATGATGGTGGCGCCTCGGGCCTTTGCACGCTCCCAAGGCTCGATGACCAGCATGGCCGCGCCTTCACCAAGCACCATGCCGCTTCGGTTCTTCGAGAACGGCCGGCATGACGCCGACGGATCGTCGGGATCCATCGTGGCCACCGTGTGCAGGGCCTCCCAGGCCTTCATCGAGCCGGGCGAAAGTGGCGCCTCGGAGCCGCCCGTGATCGCGAAGTCGAGCTGCCCACAGGCCACCCGCATCCAGGCCTCGCCGATCGCCACCGCCGACGACGAGCATGCAGTCGAATAGGTCATGTTCGGACCCCGCAGGTCGTGCTCGATCCCGATCCAGGCGGCGGCCGCGTTGTGCATGCCCATCAGGATCGTGAAGGGTTTGATACAGCCGGAGTTTTCGCCATAGAGCGTCTGGTAGCCACTGTCCATAGTCTGCGTGCCGCCCATGCCTGTGCCGACGAACACGCCGCCGCGCGCGCGGTCGACGCCCGCCAGGGCACCGCTCGACGCTTGCACGGCCTGGTTGGCCGCAAGCAGCGCGAGCAGGCTGAAACGGTCCAGCATGCGCGCTTTGCCGGCATCGATGCTGTGCCCATCGTCGATGTGGGCCAACGCAGCGATGGGCGCAGCCAGCCGGCTCGCGAAGCTTGTTTCGAGCCGACGGATCTCCGAGCGGCCAGCCCGTGCGCATGCCATGACCTCTGCCGGGCTATTGCCCAAGGGCGAGATCACGCCGATGCCGCTGACCGCGACGCGCATCACGATGCGCGCAGGCCAGGCACAACGGGAACCGCAGATACCGGGCTCCCGCCCTGGCTGGCGCTGAGTTGATCGACGTAGCGTACGACGTCGCCCAGCGTGGACAGGTCGACCGGATCCGAGGGCAATTTGATCTTGAAAACGTCCTCGATGTTCCAGAGCAGTTCGACGGTGCCCAGGGAGTCGATGCCCAGGCTGTCCAGCAGCGCGTCCGGCGTCAGGCGATGCATCGGCAGCTTGTGGTCGTTGACCAGCAGCGTGCACAGGCGCTCGAAGGTGGTTGTCATGTCGATTCCTCATGGGTTGGGGATGATGGGGCCTACATGGCATTGCCGACGGCAGGCCGGGCTTCGGCGCCGGCCCGGGATTCAGGCATGCCCGCAGATACGGCCAGTCGGATTTTTCCGCCCCACCGCGCGCCCCGTGTGAGCAGTCCGGGCCAGACCCGGACCAGTTGCATCAGCGCGTCTGACCATCCAGCGCGGGCCAGGAGTATCGCTGCCGTCGACCCTGCCAGCCCTGCGCCGACGATGATCGCTTCGAATTTTGTGCGGGTGGCTGCTGTCATCCAGCAACCCCCGCTCGCCGGGCACTGAAGCAATGGCTGAACAGGCCGGCGGCATGCTCCTGCATTTGCCAATGACCGTCGGCGCGCGGCCAGCGCCCGGAGATTTCATCCCGTTCAAAGCCGGCCCGCACACTCAGTACCGCGTCCTCCCGGGTCACCGCATTGGCACCGATGGCGCCAACGAGGTGACTGCCCGCCAGAGCCAGCCACGACCTGCGCGGCTCACAGGCAAAGAACCGGTCGGAGCGCGCGGCCGCCGCGGCCAGCAGCATGTCCAGCGCCTCACCTTCGAAGTGGTGCAGAAACAAGGTGGTCGTGATCAAGTCCCACCGGGGCGATGGTATGCCTGGCACTGCGTCATGGGGTTGGGCCGCCCACGCGAGGACATCGTCCACCAGCACCTGCGCTACCCAGCCCAGTTCGGCAAAACCCGCCAGCGTGGCTGGCGAAATGATGTCCAGCCGGTCCATCAAGCCTATCTGCACGTGGGGCCAGCCGCGAGCCAGTGACCGTGCTACGCCGAGCAGCACGCTACCGTCACCGGTGCCGAGTTCCAGGATGCGCATCGGGGCGCCGGCACGCTGCGGCGAAACCAGGCCCCGCCAGCCGCGCGCCAGGATCGACCGTGTACCCATCACACGGTGAATACGCACGAGATCGCGCCGCGAGCGTCCGGCCGCAGGATCGTCAGGCGCGAGGTGATCCAGCACCTCCCGTGTTACTGCACGCGGCATCATCACTGCACCTCCAGCAACGCGCCGTGGCAACTGAAACCCGCACCGAACGAAGACAACCACCACCAGCCAGGCGCGGCGTCGTCGGCGAGAGCGGCTTCGAGCACAAAGTAAACAAAGGCACTGGACATGTTGCCGTACTCGCGCAGCA
>JANLVB010000437.1:0-2490 GCA_031363785.1 Betaproteobacteria bacterium | reverse complement strand
CGACCTGGCCAAACGACTGGCGTTCGGCCACCGGCGCTGCAGCCGGCTTTTTGCGCTTGACGACCGTCACCGGCCTGGATGGTTTGCGCTTGGCCACAGGCGTGCTGCGCGACGGTTTGGCGGCATCCACCTTGCCAGTGGCTGAATACGCCACCGGCACCGTCAATGCCAGCAGAAACAGCGGCAAAACCAGGAGTCGGGCAGTCAGGTTCAATGTGCACCTCAGCCAAAAATCGGACAAAACACGCATCAAACACCTGTGTGTGCTGCAAGAGGCCCGAGTTTAAGCAGAAAAGTCATGCAAGATCAAGTACTTGCACAACTTATTTAATGTCAGAGTCAAAAAAACCGCCAAGGCCCTGCCCGGCGGCCGACGATGGCATACGCTGTCAGCCTTGCGCGGACACCCGTTCGGCCTTGCTGTGCAACTTGTTCAGCGCATTCAGATAGGCCTTGGCCGACGCCACCACGATGTCCGGGTCAGCACCGGTGCCGTTGACCACCCGCCCGCTGTTTTGCAGCCGCACTGTCACCTCACCCTGGCTTTCCGTCGAGCCGCTGATGGCGTTGACTGAGTACAGCACCATTTCGGCACCACTCTTGACATGGGTCTCGATCGCCTTGAGCGAGGCATCGACCGGGCCGTTGCCGTCCGATTCGCCATGCACCTCGCGTCCATCGACGGTAAACACCACGCTGGCATGTGGCCGCTCGCCGGTCTCACTGTGCTGCGACAAGGAAACATAACCATACTGCTCGGTTACATGGGTGATGCTCTCGTCACTGACCAGGGCCAAAATGTCCTCATCAAATATTTCGCTCTTGCGATCCGCCAGTTCCTTGAAGCGGGCGAAGGCGGTATTGGTGTCTGCCTCGCTCTCCAGTGCCACCCCGAGTTCGATCAGGCGCTGCTTGAAGGCATTGCGGCCGCTGAGCTTGCCCAGCACAATCTTGTTGGCTGACCAGCCCACATCTTCCGCGCGCATGATTTCGTAGGTATCCCGCGCCTTGAGCACGCCATCCTGATGGATACCGGAGGCATGCGCAAATGCGTTGGCGCCGACCACGGCCTTGTTCGGTTGCACCACAAACCCGGTGGTCTGGCTGACCATGCGGCTGGTGGCCAGGATGTGCTGCGTGTCGATGCGCATATCCAGGTCAAAATAGTCCCGGCGTGTCTTCACCGCCATCACCACTTCTTCCAGTGAGCAGTTGCCAGCACGCTCACCGAGACCATTGATGGTGCATTCGACCTGACGCGCGCCGCCTATCATCACACCGGCCAGCGAATTGGCCACCGCCATACCGAGATCGTTGTGGCAATGCACCGACCATACGGCCTTGTCGCTGTTTGGAATGCGCTCGCGCAGGGTGCGGATGAAATTGCCATACAACTCGGGAATGGCATAACCCACGGTATCCGGCACATTGATGGTCGAAGCACCTTCTGCAATCGCGGTCTCGAGGATGCGGCACAGGAAATCTACATCGCTGCGGTAACCGTCCTCGGGGCTGAACTCGACATCAGCAACCAGGTTGCGCGCAAACCGCACCGCCTGTTTGGCCTGCTCAAACACCTGGTCCGGTGTCATGCGCAACTTCTTTTCCATGTGCAGCGCAGACGTTGCGATAAAGGTATGGATGCGGCTTCGGGCCGCACCACGCAGCGCCTCCGCGGCGCGGGCGATGTCACGGTCATTGGCGCGTGACAAAGAACACACCGTGCTGTCCTTGATGGTGTTGGCGATCGCCTGCACCGCCTCGAAGTCGCCATTGCTGCTGGCGGCGAAACCGGCCTCGATCACGTCCACGCGCAAGCGCTCGAGCTGGCGCGCGATGCGCAGCTTTTCATCCCGCGTCATCGACGCGCCCGGAGACTGCTCGCCATCGCGCAAGGTGGTGTCGAAAATGATGAGTTGGTCAGTCAAGGTGATCTCCTGGGTTCGAGGGGCAGTACATGGTGCATCCATTCATTGGCGAAACCAGCAACCCAAAACAAAACGGCTCGTTGCTGGTGCATACGAGCCGTTGGATCGATTAGCGCAATGCTACCGTCGTCGCCCGTATTGGCGTTGCAGTAGGTGCGCTAGTGCGATACGTTTCATGGCTTCAATGTAGCACAAATTCCCGGTTCAGGAATCAGGGATGACCCGTAGCTGGCCTCAATGCAACCCGCGTTCGTCTGGCTCGTCGGTCGAGGTGCTGATCACGCTGGTCTGTTGCCCCTTGGCCTTGCGCCAGCCATACACCACATAACCACTGACACCGTACGCCGCAAACACCGCGAAAATGACCGGTGCCGGGTCAATGCTGATAGCTGCAATACCCAGAGCAATCAGGACAATCACGGCAAACGGCACGCTGCGTTTCATGCCGATGTCCTTGAAACTGTAGAACGGCACATTGGTGACCATGGTCAGACCGGCGAACAGCGCGAACCCAAACATCCACCAGGCCACTTCAAAACCCTTGACGCTCTGGTCATTCATG
>JANLVB010000377.1:0-15533 GCA_031363785.1 Betaproteobacteria bacterium | reverse complement strand
CGGTCGCACCTGCCATTCCGGGCTGCCCGTGTAGCGACATCAGGCCGAGGCGCACCGCACCGGCCTCCGTCTTGTGGGCGAAGCCGAGGCCTTTGAGCGCTAACGGCGGTACGAGGGCAGTCGCTTTTTCCTGCAATTCGGCCAGTGTTGCCGCAGTGACTGAGCGTGGCACCGCCACACCGGCTTCGGCCAGCAGCGCCTTGCCTTCGGCTTCGCTCAGGGTTGTCGTGTCGCGCTGGGCAATTGCCGCGACCGGCCGCCAGTTTTTGGCGCCGGTCGGTGTCTGCGCCGCCCGTATCGCGCCCAGGGCCGTTTCCAGCCCCATCAGCGGCGTGACGCCTTGCTCCATCAGCGACACCGCGCGATCTTCGGCAAAATTTTCGGCCAGAGACGCAACCGGAAACGCCGGCTTGCCAGTGGCCTGTGCCGCCGCGACGATGGCATCGAGCGCCGGCTGGAACGACGACGGGTCACAACGGTCGGCGCGTGGTGGGTCGATCAGGTAGATCGCAGCGTCGTAGTCGTTCAGCATGCTGGTGAAGACCGCAGTCGTGCGCGGGCCGTCGCCCCAGATGAAGGTGTGGTAATCCAGCGGGTTGGCGATGGTGACGATAGGCCCGAGAATTTCGCCCAGGTGTTGTCGGGTGCCCTGGCTCGGTGGCTCGAAGGCCAGCCCCAGCGGCGCCGCCAGATCTGCCACCAGCCCGGCTTCGCCACCCGAGCAGGAGAGCGAGCAGATGCGGCGCCCTATCTGTGGCCCGTGGTTGTGAAAAATCTTCAGCGTCTCGATGAGTTCAGCCAGGGTGTTGACCTCGGCCACACCCGCCTGCCGCAAGAACGCACTCGACGCCGCGCCGCCACCTGCCAGCGACGCGGTGTGGGATGCGGCCGCCGTGCGCGACAACTCGGTCTTGCCCGACTTCAGGCAGACCACGCCTTTGCCGGCTGAGCGGGCCACCTCGGCCAGCGCTGCAAAGGCCGGCGCGTCGTCGATGCCTTCGACGTACATGCCAATCGCCGTCACCCGTTCGTCAGCCAGCAGCGCTGCAGCCAGCTCCGCCAGGCCAATCTGCGCCGCATTGCCCAGGCAGGCGACATAAGCGATCGGCAGGGCGCGCGCCTGCATGGTCAGGTTGATGACGATGTTGGAAGACTGGCTCAGCAGCGCCACACCCCGGGGCACGCGTCGCCCACCGTGCTGGTCTGGCCACAACAACGCGCCGTCGAGGTAGTTGATGACGCCATAACAGTTCGGCCCCAGGATGGGCATGCCACCAGCGGCGTGCACCAGATCGTTTTGCAGCTGCGCCTCACCCGCCTCGGTCCAGCCACTGGCAAAACACACGGCCCCGCCCGCGCCCATGGCGGCCAGTTCGCGCACCACACCGACTGTGGCGTGGCGGTTCACGCCGATGAAGGTTGCATCCGGCGCAGCGGGCAGGTCGGCCAGGCTGGCATGTGTCGGCAAGCCACCGACCATCGGTTTGGTCGGATGCACCGGCCAGACCGGGCCCGCAAAGCCGATCTTTTCGCACTGGGCGATCACGTTCTCGGCCCAGACCGCGCCCAGCACGGCGATCGATGTTGGGCGCAGCAAGCGGGTCAGGTCACGGCCCATGTCTGCCCTTGCCGGATTGCAATGTCGTCGCCACCGCCAGCATGCCTACGCACCCAGCGGCCGCAACAGTTCGCGGCTGATGATGTGGCGCTGGATTTCGCTGGTGCCCTCCCAGATGCGCTCGACACGCGCGTCGCGCCAGATGCGCTCCAGCGGCAGGTCGTCCATCAGGCCCATGCCGCCATGAATCTGTATCGCCTCATCGGCGATCATGGCAAGCACCTCGGTGGCCTTGAGTTTGGCCATCGCCATGTCGGCTTCGGTCACGCTACCTTGGTCGAATTTCCAGCCCGCCTCGCGGGTCAGCAGTTCTGCGGCTTTGAGCTCCATCGCCATGTCGGCCAGCTTGAACGACACGCCCTGGAACTTGCCGATCTGCTGGCCAAACTGGCGTCGCTCTGCTGCGTAACTCAAGGCCAGCGTGAGCGCCCGGTCGGCACGGCCCAGGCAGGTCGAGGCCACCTGCAGGCGCGTCGCGCCCAGCCAGGTGTTCGCCACCTCGAAGCCCTTGTGCACTTCTCCCAGGATTTGCCGAGTGTGCAGTCGGCAGTCGTCGAAATCGAGGATGGCATTGGTATAGCCGCGGTGCGACACGTTGCGGTAGCCGTCGCGCACGGTGAAGCCTCTTGTGCCCTTGTCGACAAAGAAGGCCGTGATCTTCTTCTTCGGGCCGCGTGGCGTGGTTTCCTCCCCCGTGGCCATGAAGACGATGGCAAAGCCGGCGATATCGGCGTGGCTGATGAAGTGTTTGGTGCCGTTCAGAATCCAGTCGTCGCCGTCGGGTCGCGCCGAGGCTTTCATGCCGCGCAGGTCCGACCCGGCACCCGGCTCGGTCATGGCCAGGCAGTCCCAGGTCTCGCCGCGTATGCAGGGCATCAGGTACTGCTGGCGCTGCTCCTCGTTACCGGCCAGCAGGATGTTGGACGGGCGCGCCACGCAGGTCCAGTGCAGCGCGTAGTTGGCGCGGCCGAGTTCTTTCTCAAGCAGCAGCCACGACAGCGTATCGAGCCCGGCGCCGCCAACGTCTTCGGGCATATTCGCCGCGTACAAACCAGCGGCAATCGCTTTTTTCTGGATTTCTTTCACCAGTTCCATCGGCAGGTGCCCGCTGCGCTCCACCGCCAGCTCGTGCGGGTAAAGCTCGTTCTCGACGAAGGAGCGCGTGGTGTCAACGATCATCTGCTGTTCTTGTGTCAGAGCGAAATTCATACCTGTCCCTCTGGGGGTCATTGTGTCGTGCTGCTGCGAACAAGGCTGATTCTCGCAGCAGCGTCCCCCAGCGGTAGTCCTTGCGAGCCAGCTCGGGCTGGCCGTGTTATGCCAGCTACCACCGCCAGCGCATCCACCAAGCCCTGCCATCCCGATCGCACCGTGTTGTGCCGCAGCCTGGCCGGCCAGTTGGAGAAATGTCTGACGAGCACGAAACCCGGGATTGCCGGTCTTGCAAAGATGCAAATTTTGATGCAAAATTGCATCATTATTGATTCGGAATTGCCATGAGAACCACGGTCACCATTGAGGATGCCCTGTACGAAAAGGCACTGGAAGTCGCCGACCCCACGCTGGACCGGGCGGACATTTTCCGTGAAGCGATGAAGACCTTTGTGCGGGTCCAGGCCGCCAAGCGCCTGGCCGCACTTGGCGGAGCAAGACCCGACATGAGGGACATACCCCGGCGCGGCTCGGAGCCCACAGCACGATGAGTGTCCTGGTCGATACATCGGTGTGGTCCGATCATTTCCGAACACCCAACACCGTGCTTGCCGGTTTGGTGGTGCTCGACCAACTCTTGACGCATCCGCTGGTCATTGGCGAACTGGCATGCGGCACCCCACCCGAGCCCAGGCTTCGCACCCTGGCTGACATGGAGTTGCTGCTGTCGGCGAACCAAGCCACGGCTGGAGAGGTCCGTGATCTTATCGAGCGAGAAAAGTTGTTTGGCCTGGGATGCGGTTTTGTGGACCTGTCGCTTTTGGCTGCAACGTTGATCACGCCGGGAGCCTCGCTCTGGACGCTTGACAAGCGGCTCGCGTCTGTGGCCAGTCGATTTGGGGTTTGTTTTGCACCAGCTGTGCACTGACATGGGGCTGGCTGGTGCGCGACGGGTGCCACGCCACAAGCACACTGCCGGTCGCTGATTTACCATCTGTTTCATGGCTGTCGCCGCCCGTGTCAAACCCGAAGAATTTTTCTCGCCCGAGGATTGGGCTGGCCTGAGCGCCCGCTCTTCCTGGCGCGGCCTGCTGCTGGTCGCGCATTGCTGGCTGGTGATCGGCGCGGCGGTGGCCGTTGGCGTGTTCTGGCCCTGGCTGATTCCGCTCGCCGTGATGCTGATTGGCAACCGCCAACTCGGGCTGTTCATACTGATGCACGATGCGGCGCACGGCTTGTTGCATGCGAATCGCGCGGTGAACGACTGGGTCGGCAAATGGTTGTGTGGCATGGACTTGCATGCCTACCGCACGTATCACTTGCAACACCACCGGTTTGCGCAGCAGGCGGAAGACCCGGATCTGGTGTTGTCGGCGCCGTTTCCGGTCACGCGTGAGTCCCTGCAGCGCAAGATCCTGCGCGACCTCACTGGGCAGACGTTTTTCAAGCAGCAGTTTGGCGGCGTTTTGCAGGCGGTTCGCTCCCGGCCTGTCGGGTCACGCTGGCTGCCGCTGGTGCTGGCTGAGGCGCGGCGCAGAAAAGAGTTTCTGCTCAGCAACGGCCTTGGCCTGGCATTGTTTGCCGCTGTGGGCCTGTGGTGGGCTTGGTTGCTGCTGTGGCTGTTGCCGATGGCCACCTGGCTACCGCTGGTGACACGCCTGCGCAACATCTCGGAGCATGCCCTGGTGGCCAAGAATGAGCCTGACCCGCTGCGCCATGCGCGCACCACGCAGGCCAACTGGCTGGAGCGTTTGTTTGTCGCGCCGTACTGGGTCAACTACCACTGCGAACACCACATGTTCACCCAGATCGCCTGCTGGAACCTGCCGCATGCGCATCGGCTGCTGCAACGCACTGGTGTCACCGCCCGCATGGAAGTGCAGGGCGGATACCTGCGGGTGCTGCGTCTCGCGTCCTCTGCCGCTGCGACGTAAGAAACAGCCTTGGCTGTGCGACAGTAGGGAATGCCTTCCCCTTTGACGCTCGCCTCGCAAACCACGCCGAGCGCGTTGTCGTGGCGCGGCCTGATGTGCCGCATCACCGGGTCAGACCTGCAGGCCTTGCCCAGCCATGTGCAACGCGACCTGAGTTTCCAGCGCCGGCGTAACGAGATTCTGGTGGGCTGGGTGCAAGCGGCACTGATACTGACATTTGCCCTGTTTTACACACTCTCGCGAAAGACCTTCCCGCCCGACGTGATGCTGCATCCGGTGCCGTGGGCGCTCTCGGTCTACGGTCTGTTCACTGCCTTGCGCTTGTGGCAGGCCTACCGCAACCAGCTGGGGCACTGGATGTTGATGAGTTCGGTGGTGGTGGACATCGGCGTGCTGATGGTCACCATCTGGAGTTTTCACATTCAGTATGGCCAGGTGGCGGCTTTTTACCTGAAGGCGCCCACGCTGCTGTACGTGTTCATCTTCATCGCTCTGCGTGCCCTGAGCCTGTCGGCTTTCTACGTGTTGTTCGCCGGTTTTTGCGGCGCGCTCGGCTGGCTGGTATTGGTGGGCCTGGCCATCCGCGCGCCAGGTGGCCGGGATCTGATCACGCAGGATTACGTGGAGTACATGACTTCGCTGCAGATACTGATTGGTGGCGAGATGGACAAGATCATCTCGATCGCCATGGTGTCCGTCCTGCTGGCGATCGCTGCGCGGCGCGCCAGTGCGCTGCTGCACCGCTCGGTGGCCGAGGGGGCGGCGGCGTCGCAGCTATCACGGTTTTTTGCGCCCGAAGTGGCCGCCACCATCACCAGCGCGGACGAACAACTACAGCCGGGGCAGGGCCGACAGACGGAGGCTGCGGCGATGTTTGTCGACATGCGCGGGTTTACCCGCCTGGCCAGCAGCTTGCCGCCCGACGAGTTGCTCGCGGTGCTTGGCGAATACCAGAAGATTGCCGTACCCATCATCCAGCGCAATGGCGGCAGCATCGTCACCTTTCTGGGTGACGGCATCATGATCACCTTTGGCGCCACCCGGCCATCCGCTACTTTCGCGGCAGACGCCCTGCGGACCGCTGAGCAACTGCTCGACGGGCTGGGCGAATGGGCCGCGCAACGGGCCGCGCGATCGGTGCCGGCGCCTGGTGTGGGTATTGGCATCGCGGTGGGCACCGTGACTTGTGGCGCGATCGGGGGTGAGGGACGGCTGGAGTACGCGGTGATCGGCGACCCGGTGAATCGCGCCGCGAAGCTGCAAAACCACACCAAGGTCGAGCAGGTGCGGGCGCTGGCCACCAAACGGGCACTGGAGCGCGGGATCAACCAGGGCTACACCGGGCAACGGGCCAACGAGGTTCGACTGGCCCGTCAATGTGCCGGAATTGCGGAACCAATTGACCTGGTGGTAGTAAGTTGATATGAACTATGGGGTTTTTTGCGAACCAACGCGTTTCGGTTCTGACTCAAGCCGCCATCAACTTTTTGTCACCAATCAGGAGATCTGCAATAAGCTGCATGAAAAAGACACTTTCGCCGACCCCCACATGGAAAGTCTGCTGCCGGCCGTGAAGCCGAGCCGCCGCAGCTTCATCGCTGCCAGCGGTTCGCTCGGTTTTGCGCTGGCCGCCGGGCCGCTGAACGCCCAGTCGGTAATCACCACACCCGCCACCGGGCTCGACGTGACCGATTTCACCGTGTCGGTGTCGGGTGGTGCATTGATGCCAGCCTATATGGCGGCGCCCGCCAAAGCTGTCAAATACCCGGTCGTGATCGTGATCCCCGAAGTGTTTGGCATGCATGCCTACCAAAAGGACATGTGTCGCCGACTGGCCAACGCTGGTTACGTTGGTGTGTCGCTGGATCCGTTCTTCCGCGCCGGTGACCTGTCCAAGATGACAAATATCGGTGAAGTCGTTGCAGCCGCGAACAAGCTGGCCGACGCGCAGATGTTGTCCGACCTCGACAGCCTGGTGGCCTTTGTGGAACAACAACCCAAGGCCAACCCGAAAAAGATCGGCATTACAGGCATGTGCAGTGGTGGCCGCACGGTGTGGATGTATACCGCGCACAGTCCCAAGATCAAGGCTGCAGTGTCCTGGTATGGCGGGCTGAACGCGGTACCACCCGCCTTGACGAAGACCCCGGTCGATGTGGCAGGCCAGCTCAACGCGCCAGTGTTGGGCCTGTACGCCGGTGCCGATGGTGGCATCCCTGTGCACCAGGTTGCGGCGCTGCAAGAGGCGCTCAAGGCCGGCAACAAGAACAGCCGGGCCAGTACCTTCATCCTCTACCCAGGCGTGCCGCACGCCTTTCATGCCGACTACCGCCCGAGTTACCGCAAGGCAGAAGCCGAGGCTGGCTGGGCTGAGATGATGGGTTGGTTCAAGAAACACGGCGTCGCCTGAGAGGCGCGGGATCTTTCTGCTGCGCTCGCCAATCTGGCGCCTGCGGTGTTGGCTACGACACCACAAGCGCTTCGCGCAATTGTGAGTCTCACCACAACTACGTTGTCGCCGTACGAAGGTACGGCTCCGCTTGGGCCGCCGTTGTGGGACGTGTGTGATGCGCAGGGCGGGCCGGACCGGTCGGGCCAAGGCGCTGGCAGCCACTGGCTGCCTGATCGTCGATGTGGCCTCATAAAAATATGGTGTTTGACGCCATCAAATATTAGATGGTACGCTACACCATAAATGAAAGCCATCCGGGCGTTCCACGACAAGACAACAATGCCGGATGGCGCGATAGTGGAGATGTCCATCTGGCGACTTTCCACCCTCGATCCGGAGCGGCCCCATGGCTTGAAGTACAGCTTGTACTACGGACGGGCGGGCGAACGCATTGTGGGATACGACAACGAGCGTGGGAAGGGTGACCACAAACACGTCGAGGGTCGGGAATCGCGGTACCGGTTTGTTTCCGTCGAACAACTTGTCGCGGATTTTTTGGCAGATGTCGAGCGCATCCGAAAGCATGAACCTCACTGGAAGGGCTGACCCCATGACCAAGAAAATTCAAGCACATGTCGATGGCCTGGCAGCGATGGGCCAGCGCTTTGTCGATGCCTGGCACCGCGCACAGGCTGGTGAGCTGGTCGATGAGGCCCATGTCACCTTCCTCAGTTATGAGGCGATGACCGAGACCCTGTCTCCTCGCCGGTTGGAATTGCTGCGCCATGTGCGCCAATATGGTGCTGCGAGTGTGCGCGAGCTTGCCACTGCGCTGGGCCGCGATTACAAAAACGTGCATCAGGATGTGAGCGCTCTTGAATCCGGCGGGTTGCTGGTTCGCGATGGCCGACGATTGACGGCTCCGTGGAATGAAGTGCAGGCGAGTATCCAGCTCGCACCGGTTTGACCGCGGCGATCCGGCGCCCCTGCCATCGGGACGTCAGATGCCACCATCCATGCCCACCTGGCCTTGGCTGGGCTTGGGTTGATGCTTCGGCGCGCTTGCTGGCGGCCGCTGCCGTTGCCGGGTGCGTCGGCAGCAGGCTCTGGAGCGGGCCGGTCCGACCAATGACACTTGCCGGATTTGCAACTTCAGCGGCGGGCTGGTTTGTAGCGGCTTGGCGGGTCGAGAAAGCGCTGCCTGAAGTAGTCGTGCACCAGTTCCATCATTGGCGTGAAGCTGCCGCCGGTGCGCCATGCCAGGCCCACTGACATCGGCGGGATCGGCTCCTTGAGCTGCACCGTCTCGATCCGTCTGCCTTCCAGTGACCAGGGGCGGTACTGCATGTCGGATGCGATCGCCACCCCCTGGCCGTTGCCCACCATGCTGCGGATGGCCTCGATGGCGCTTGACCGCAGGCGGACGGTCGGGGTCAGGCCATGGTGTGCCCAGTAGCGTCGCGCCGCATCTGCCGCCTCGTCGGCAGTCAGCATCATCAAGGGCTCCTGTGCCACGTCTGCCAGGCCCACGTCGTCCTTGCGCAGCAACGGGTGGCCAGTGGCGAGCCAAAGCCGACGCGGAGAGTCCACCAAGGTTTGGGTGCGGATGGCAGGGTCGCCCACATTGGACGTGACCAGCAGCGCCAGCGGGAAATCCTCCCGCAGCAACCCCGCCTCGATCTGGCGCCGGTCCAGTTCGAGGATCGAAATGTTGAGTCGTGGATGTAACTCCGACAGGCGCTGTATATGTTCAGGCAGGAAGTAACCAACCACGGTGGTGCTGGCGGCAATTGTCAAATCTCCACCGACCGCCTGGCTGCGGGGGATGTTGCGGGCACGCTCCACCGCCGCTTCGATCGCCAACGCATGGGGCAGGAACTGCCGCCCATCGTCGGTCAACTCCATGCCATGGGCTTCACGCCTGAACAGCGGGTAAGCCAACTCGCCTTCCAGGTCGCGGATCGAGATCGTCACTGCCGACTGCGTGACATGCAGTTGTTCGGCCGCGCGCGATACCTGGCCCAACTGCGCCGTCGCCACGAAGTAACGTATCTGCTTGAGAGAGAAGTTCATAAGGTCCGTGGCCCCGGGAGGGCGTTGGTCGGTGGCCAAGACTATATGAGTTTTGCTAATACTCAAGGTTAAGAATAATCAATTTTATTTGTCGGTGTTATCTCACTACCCTTGTCCCGGCAAATGACACACCACTTGATCGATTCCGATTTCATTTCCTGCGACCGGCTGGCGAATTGGGCTCGTGGCAAGCACCACTTCGCCTTCGCACCGGCAGCGTTGCAGCGGCTGGAGCGCGACCGGCAAGTGGTTGAAAAACACTTGGCTGCAGGCGCGCCGGTCTACGGACTGAACACCGGCCTGGGCGGCAACCTGGGTTTCAGGCTGAGTGATGGCGACCTGCTGGCGTTTCAGGAGCAACTGATCCTGGGCCGCATGATCGGCATGGGCGAGCCTCTGCCTATGGAGGTCGTTCGCGCCGCGCAACTGGCACGGGTGATTGGTTTTGCCCGTGGCGGCACTGGCGTCAGTGTCGGCGCCGCGCAGGCGGTGATGGCCTTGCTGGACCATGGCATTACGCCGGTGGTGCCGACACTGGGCTCCATCAGCGCCGGTGACCTGGGGCTGTGTGCGCATATGGCGGCACCCGTCATCGGGCACGGTGAGGCGTTTTTTCAAGGGCGGCGTTACTCCGGTGGTGATGCCCTGAAAGCGGCCGGGCTCGCGCCGGTGCAACTGCAGCCCAAGGACGGCCTGGGCCTGATCAATGCCAGCCCGGTGACCACTGGTTATGCGGCAGTGGTGGCCACTGACCTGGGGCAACTGCTGTTGCTGGCCGCAGCGGTGGCGGCACTGGCCGACGAGGCTTACGCGGCGAATCTCAACGTGTTCGACCCGCGCATCGCCGCCGCACGACCGGCCGGTGCCCAGTCTGCCGCTTCGGCGCTGTTTCGGGCGCTTCTTGCGGGCAGCAGCCTGTATGAGCAGCCGGCACGCTCGATCCAGGATGCGATTTCGTTTCGGACCATCGCGCAGGTTTTCGGTTCCACCTACGCAGCTTTTGCCACGCTCGGCGACGCGGTGGAGGCCGAGATCAACGGCATCTCGGACAGCCCGCTGGTGTTCGCCAGCGAGGACGAGATGTTGTCGTCGCCCAATTTCCACCCACCGATGATCGCGCTGGCCTTTGACAGCATGGCGATCGGGCTGACCCACCTGGCAAGCGCCAGTGTGCAGCGCCTGATCAAGCTGCAAAACCCGGCATTGAGCGGTTTGCCCAAGTACCTGTCGCCAGTGGGGGGCGCCAGCGTGGGCTTTAACGCCATGCAAAAGACCGCCGCCGCCCTGCATGCCGAAATCCGGCTCAAGGCCATGCCGGCCAGTCTGGACGCAGTAGTGGTGTCCGACACGGTCGAAGACCACGCCACCCATGCCCTGTTGTGTGTGCGCAAGCTCGACGAGCAGATGCAGTTGATGCGCCATCTGGTAGCGGTCGAGGCATTGGTGGCGGCGCAGGCTGTGGACCTGCGCAGCGGGGCACGGCTGGGCGCTGGCACCCAGCAGGTGTTCGACGCCGTGCGTTCAGTCGCGCCGCGATTGCAGGCAGACCGCCCCTGCGGGCCGGATGCGATGGCGGTGCAGGCGACCTTGTTCGCCGCCGACATCCAGGTCGCTTTACGCGCAGCAGTTGCGTCGGCCATGGCGGGCCACTCCCTGCGCGGCATTTAGCGCCGCAGTGCAATGTCCAATCACCCAGCCGCCACGAATCGAACATGCAAGCCATCCACATCACCTACCTCAACGGCCCCGACATCAAGGCCCTGGCGCTTACTGACGACGAGATTCTGCAGGCCATCGAGTCCAGTCTGGCCTCGCAGGGCCGTGGCGAATGTGTCATCGAGCCGCGCATGCACCTGGCGCCCAGGGCCGGGGTGGACGGCCACTTCAACGTGTTGCGCGGCGCCATCGGGGCGCCGATCAACCTGGCCGGCGTCAAGGTGGTGGGCGACTTTGTCGACAACTACAAGCAGGATCTGCCGTCCGAAGTGGGTGTGCTGAACCTGTTCGACCCGCGCACCGGCATCCCGGTGGCCATCATCGACGCCACTGCCATCACCGACATGCGTACCGGAGCGGTGACGGCCATTGGTGCCAAATACCTGGCGCGCAAGAACAGCAAGGTGCTGGGCCATATTGGTGCACGCGGCACCGCCTACTGGAACGTTCGCCTGCTCGACAAACTGTTCAATTTCGACGAAATCCGCGTCCATTCGGCCCGGCCCGAAAGCCGCAACGCCTTTGGCGAGCGCCTCTCGCAGGACCTCGGCAAGCCAGTGCGGGTGTGTGGCAACTGGCACGACACGGTGGCGGGCGCTGACATCGTGGTGGAGGCCTCGCGCCTGCGCGAACCCACGCCGCTGCTGAAGACCGAATGGATCAAGCCCGGCGCCTTTGTCGTGCCCTACGGCACCATGAGTGCGGTGGAGCTGAGCCTGACCGACATCATGTCCAAGCTGGTGGTGGACGACTGGGGCCAATGCAAGGGTGGCCAGTTCGGTTCGCTGCGGGCCCATGTGGAAGCCGGCAAGTTGTCGGCACAGACCTTGCATGCCGAGATGGGTCAGATTGTGGCCGGGCTCAAAACCGGGCGGGAGAACGATGCGGAAAACATCCTGTTCTGGCACCGGGGCCTGTCGCTGAGCGATATCGCGCTGGGTTACGCGTTGCTGCAAAAGGCGCACCGGTTGGGTATCGGTCAGCAACTGCGGTTTGCATGAAAGAATGGGGCATTCGATCCGACTTACCGTGGTTGTTGCAGTTTGAGTACAAAGGAAATGGCACGGGCCGGCCCTGAGTTTTCCCGCCCTGCGGGAACTCGTGCAATCAGGCAGACTCCACCGATCACTGTGGCGCCCGCAGTCCGGGTGTTTTATTGCGTACCTTTAACCAACCGAGGAGTATTGACATGAAGAGCAAGTTGACACGGCGGAATTTGCTGGTGGCTGGCGCGGGCGCGGCAAGCATGGGCAGCGCGTTGTGGCCCCACATCGCGCTGGCGCAAACTGGCGCTGCAATCCGTCCGCTTCTGACGGTTCGGGCCGCAGCGGATTTTGAGCTGATCGACCCGGCACACCGGCGTGGGCCGGTCGATGGCAACGTGATGCGCGTGGTCTACCAACGGCTGATGCAGCCCAAGCCAAATTCCTCCGAGATCGAGCTCGATGCGGCGGCCGAGATGAAGCAGACCTCGCCGACAACGATCGAGTTCCGGCTCAAACCCGGGCTGATGTTCACCGACGGTTTTGGCGAGATGACGGCCGAAGACGTGAAGTTCTCGTTCGAGCGCATCGGCCTGCCGCCGGCGGCAGGCGCCAAGGAGTCCTCGTACAAGGGCGACTGGCTGCACCTGACCAGCGTCGAGGTCAAGAGCAAGTATGAGGGCCGTATTGTGCTGGCCAAGCCGCGTGCCAATCTCTACGACGTGGTGATTGCCGATGGCTCGGGCTGTATCGTCAGCAAGAAGGCGGTCGAGCAGCGCGGCGCCGAGTTCGGGCTCAAGCCGGTCGGCTCCGGGCAGTACCAGGTGGCGTCGCTCGACAAGCAGAAGGGCTGCGTGCTCAAGCGCCATGCGAACTACAAGGGCAGCCGTCCCGGGCGTTACGAAGAGATCAACGTACGCGTGATCACCGACCCGAAGACCACCGAACTCGCGCTGCGGGCCGGCGAGCTCGACTTTGCCATCCTTGCGCCGGCCGCTGCCGACCCCTTGCGCTCCGTGGCGGGTCTTACCGTCAGCGACCAGCCCTCCTTTGCCTATGTCTGGCTGGGCATGAACGTCGAGAAAGGCCCGTTGGCCGACGTGCGGGTGCGCCAGGCGCTGCGGCTCGGCGTGGATGTGGATCAGATGCTGCTGGCTGGCTACAACGGCAAGGCGCCGCGGCTCAACACGGCGCTGCCGCCGCAGGTCGTCGGCCACTGGCGCGAAGCACCGGTGTATCGGCGCAATGTGGCTGAAGCCAAGGCCCTGCTGGCGGCGGCCGGTCAGAGCAACCTGAAGCTGCGGCTGACGGTGCTCAATACGCCCGAGTTCCAGAACATGGCCCTGGTTGCCAAGGCCTTGCTGGCCGAGGTTGGCGTGACCATCGACGTGGACGCCCAGCCTGGCGGCACCTATTGGAGCGCGGGTAAAGGCGACACCGGCAAAAACCTCGAGTTGTACATGTCGCGCTTCAGCGCCAAGCACGATCCGAATTTCGTGCTGCAGTGGTTCGTGCCGGGGCAGATCGGCAACTGGAACTGGTCGCGCTGGAACAGCGCCGAGTTCGACACCTTGTTCAAGGATTCGGACAGTGAGACCGACGCGGCGAAACGGCGCAACATGGTGCTTGAAATGCAGCGCGCGATGGACAAGTCGGCAGCCTTCATCTGGCTGACCAACGAGGCCAGTGGTGTGGTGCACAAGAGCAGCATCAAGCCGGCCTCGATTCCTGGCTGGATCGACTGGCAGTACTCCGACTTCAGTGCAGGCTGATACCGCCCGTTACATAGGCAGCCGCCTTGTCACCACCGCGCTGATAGTGTTCGGCGCGATGGTGCTGCTGTTTACGCTGAGCAGCCTGGTTCCGGGCGACCCGGCGGCCATTCTGCTGGGGCCCCAGGCCACGCCGGAATATTCGAAGCGCATGATCAGCGACATGGGTCTGGATCAGCCGTTGCACATCCGTCTCTGGCGCTTCTTCTCCAACGTGGCCAGTGGCAACCTGGGCATCGACATCGTGTCTGGCCGCTCGGTGACCGGCATGATCGCCGCAGTGATGCCCTACACCATCATCCTGACCTTTTCGGCCATCCTGCTGGCCGTGGTCACCGGCATTCCGCTGGGCATCTACGCCGCCACGCACCGCGGCTCGGTCATGGACAGCATCCTGGCGTTCATCTCGGTGGCCTTCATCGCGGTGCCGAGTTTCGTGGTCGCAATCTTCCTGTTGCTGATCTTCGCCATCTGGCTCGACTGGCTGCCGGTGCTGGGAACCAGCCGCAGTGGCGACTGGCTGGACGAGTTCAAGCGCATGATCCTGCCGACCGTGGCGCTGGCCCTGGGCTGGGTCGGCTTCATCGCGCGCCTGGTGCGCACCTCGATGCTGGAGGTGATGGGGGAGAACTACATCCGTACCTCGCGCGCCTACGGCCTGTCCGAGCGCCTGATCACCTACAAGTACGCACTCAAGAACGCCTGCATCCCCACCATCACCATTCTCGGCCTGGGCGTTGGCCGCTTGCTCGGTGGCGCGGTGCTGATCGAGATCGTGTTCGCCCGTCCCGGCCTGGGCCGGCTGATCTACGGCGCGATCTCGGAGCGCAACTATCCCGTCGTACAGGGCGCCGTGCTGGTGGTGGTGGTGATCTTCGTGCTGGTGAACCTGGTCGTTGACCTGTCGTATTCCGCCATCGACCCGCGCATCCGACATGGCAGCGGTAACCGCGGCGGCGGGCACTAAGCATGCTGTCCGCTGTGTTGGGCACCCTGCGCAAGGTCTGTACCACGCTCACTGGTGCGGTGGGCCTGGTGATCGTGCTGCTGGTCATGGGCAGTGCCTTGTTTGCGCCCTGGGTGGCCACGCACAACCCGGATGCGCTCGACGTGATGAACCGCTTCTCGGCTCCCTCGGGCGCGCACTGGTTCGGCACCGACCACCTCGGACGCGACCTGTTCTCGCGCCTGGTGCACGGATCTCGCGTGGCCATGCAGGTGTCGCTTGTGGCCATTTCCACCGCGCTGACAACAGGCACGGCGCTGGGCATCCTGGCGGCTTATCTGCCGGCGCGCAGCGAGCGCTTCGTGTTGATCGTGTTCGACGTGATCTCGTCCTTTCCGAGTTTGGTCTTGGCGCTGGCGGCGGTGGCGGTGTTCGGTCCTTCCACTGGCATCGTGATGGTTATCGTGGCGGTGACGTTGATTCCGCATTTCGGCCGTGTGGCGCGTTCGCAGACCCTCGCGATCAAGAATGCGCCGTTCCTGGAGGCCGAACGCATCCTGGGCGCATCCTGGCCGCGCATGGTATTTTTCCATGTGTTGCCCAACATCCTGGGGCCGCTGGTGATCCTGGCCTCGATGGACATCCCGGTGGTGATCACGATCGAGGCCGGGCTGTCCTTCCTGGGGCTGGGCGTGCGCCCGCCGCTGGCGAGCTGGGGCACGCTGATCCAGGACGGCTACCAGTACCTGTCGCAGACCTGGGTGCCGGTGGTGGTGTCGAGCGTCGCGCTGGGATTGGCGACGCTGGGGTTCACGCTGTTCGGCGAGGCGCTGCGCGACGCGGTCGATCCACGCATCGGGCTGGAGCATAGAGATGGCCACCTTGACCCGCTCGCGACCAACTCTTCACCACATCTGATGCCATGATGACTCCTTTGGTGAAAATTC
>JANLVB010000373.1:0-9777 GCA_031363785.1 Betaproteobacteria bacterium | reverse complement strand
TTTGGCTGTCTTCTGCTCGATGAGCAGCGTCACCTTCAAGTCAAGGTGGGCACGTTGTTCGCCCGCCTTGTCCACGCGGTTCTGCTTGATCAACACCACCGTTGTCGTCAGCAGCGCTGCCAGTGCGACGATACCTTGAAGCCAGTGAAATGGCGGCTCGTCGAAAGACACAATGCCCCAAATGGGTACCGCCAGGCTGGCACCCATCCAAACGAAAACGAATAACATGATGGCGACCAGAAAGGCGGGGCGTCCAACGTAGTCGCCGATGTTTTCGGCGTGGCGCTGCGAGGCGCCGCGCTTTTGTTGCTCGCGCGTGTAGAAGTCATGCACGGCAGCGATGTTCTGGCCGATCTGTTCGCTTTCTGTGCCGGTGGCAGAGGCCGCCACCGGTGGAGCGGCTGCGGTGGGCATGGCGGTCATCACGGTCGGTGTCTCACTTGGCGCGCGGCGACTTCACCTGTTTGCCCGGCTGGGTCAGCCGCCCGGCGCGAAGTTCCTTCACTGCCTGCACCACCGAGCGGGCGACGTTGCGTGCTTCTTCCTGTATCGCCTTGTCCTTGTCGAGCGCGTCGTGGCTGTTGTAGTACGGCTGGTAGTAGCCGATGTAGCGGTCCAGCCGGGCAGCGACACCGGCATCGATCAGGCCCATCCAGTCCAGCCAGTCGGTGAGGTTGTGCCGGTGCGCCTCGACCCCGGCCACGTCGCCGTGCACCACCACTCCGTAGGCCCGCCCGGCTACATGTTTGGGGTAGTCCCAGCCTTGCTGCTCGATACGCTTGGCCTCGGCCACGCGTTTGCCATGGGTCGTCGTCGGATCGGGGTTGCCACCGTCGGCGCAGACCATACGGTCGATCATCAGTTTCAGCGGGCTTGGCGACTGGTACCAGTAGGTCGGAGCCAGGATGATCACGCCATGTGCTGCGACCCAGCGCTCGTAGATCTCGGCCATCCAGTCGTCGGCCTGGTCCAGTGCATGGTTCGGGTAACAAGAGCATGGCCAGTGGCACAACGGCATGGCGCTCGACACGCAACCCTTGCACGGGTGGATGTTGCGGCCGTATTCCGAAGTGACGAGGCTCAGGTCCAGCACATCGGCCTGCAGACCTGCGCGCTCGACGACATGTTGTGCCATCTCGGTCAGCCGCCAGGTCTTTGACACCTCGCCGGGGCAGGTGCCGTCATTGCGCGCACTGCCGCAGATCAGCAGCACCCGTGATGGCGCGGCGCTGTCGTTCCAGCGCTTTTGTGCTGCTTTCAAACGCTTGCGGGTGTCCAGCCATTGCACAGACACCTCATAGGTGGGGTCCGCAAACCCCCGGCCCGCGGGTCGGGTGATCGGCGCCTTGCGGCCTTCCTGCACGGCGTCCCAGGCAATGGATTCCAGCCGTGTTATCGCGTCGCGCTCTGCGTCGTATGCGGGATCGTAGAAACGCCCGTTGAAACGCTCGCGGAACTGTGCGCGTGTCAACGGTGCTGGCACTTGCCCGGTACGAATCTTGGTCATAACTACCCGTCCTGATCGCGATGTTGGCAGATTTTGCAAAATGGAATGAGGCTGTCGCACGGCGGGTCAACGCCGTCGCCACTATCGACCGTTGCGGCGCGCGGTGCCATCGGACATTGGCTTTTGTTGCATGATGCGTTGTCCTACACCAGCGTCACCACGAAGTTGATTCTTTGCAACCCAGATTCGAATCCGTGAACGCTTCGGATACTTCGTGGTTGGTTTGTCTGCTGTAACACAGACCCGGAGTTCCGGTCCCGCCAGACTTCAGTTGGAGCGTCGGGTAGTGCGCGTGTTCGACCCCGTTGCTTTTGTTGCCCTGGAGTCGGCGTGCCGTTGCGCCCAATTCACCGGAGAACCGCCATGGACCGCTGGGCTCACGCCGCAACCCGATGTCAAAGACAGTGTTGAAGTGGGCCCTCATCCTGATCAGTGGCATCCCGCTTCTGGTCATCGCTGCGCTGGGCCGAACCGAACCCCCGGGACGGGCGCAACTGTCACTCCGAAACCCGCATGGATCGGGGGGTCGTGCGAATGGCGACGCCCGCACAAACAGAGATTGCGTCCCTGCGGGAGACGCAGATTGATTTTGATATATTCGTCGTACCAGACATGCTAGAAGTTGCCGACAAATCTCAAGATGTTCAGGCGCCTGCACGGCCGGGACGATTACGGCGGCGTGCCGACACCGAGCGGCCGACGTTCCTGATGATGGACCTGGGCACGCCGGGCGCCGACGGCCGGGAAGCGCTGCGCCAGAGCAAGCCCACCGCACCCGAGGTGTCGTCATGACGGGTGAGGTGTGGCAGATCGTCATCGTCGACGACAGCCCGGACGACCGCGCCGAGGCGCGCCGGCTGCTGCTGAATGGCTCGGACCGCCGCTACGTGTTCACCGAGGCCGAGACTGGTGCCGCCGGCATCTGCGCACTGGCCGAATGGGCCACTGCGCCGCACCGCTGCATCGTGCTCGACTACAACCTGCCGGACATGGTCGCGCCTGAGTTCCTGGCTGCCATCAGCGGGAGTGACGGGGCGCCTGGCTGGCCGGTGGTCGTTTTCACGGGGGGCGACAGCGCAGCAACCGGCCGCAGCGCGCTGCGCGCCGGCGCCCACGACTACGTCAGCAAGAGCGTGTTGACGCCGCAAGTGCTGGTGCGGGCGGTCGAGAACGCGATCGAGCGTTGGAGCATGGCCCGCGAACTGCGGCAGCAGACCGTGGCGGCGCAGACCAGCGAGCAGCACTTTGCGGCACTGGCACAGGCCACGTCAGACATCGTCTACCGCATGTCGGCCGACTGGTCGTTGATGCACCCGCTGGACGGGCGCGCGCTGGTTCCGAGCACCGACACGCCGCTCGCCGGCTGGGCATGGCTGAACCAGAACATTCCGGCCGACGAGCACGCCCGCGTCAGGCAGGCCATCGGCGAAGCGATCGCGCAGAAGGCACTTTTCTCGCTCGAGCATCGCGTGCTGCGACCCGATGGCTCCATCGGGTGGACCGCGTCCCGTGCGGTGCCGATTCTCGATGCGCATGGCAACGTGCGCGAGTGGTTCGGTGCTGCCAGCGACATCACCCAGCGCAAGACCGCCGAAGTCGAACTAGCGCGCAGCGAGGCGTTCGCCCGCAGCGTGGTCGGTGCCAATGCCGACTGCATGAGCGGCCTGACGCTCGACGGCCGCTTGATGTGGATGAGCGACAACGGCCAGCGGCTGATGGAGGTGTGCGACTTCGCCGCGCTGCGCGGCGGCGATTGGTGCAGCTTCTGGGATGCCGGTGGGCTGCGCGCGCAGGCCGAGGCGGCGCTGGCCACCGCCCGCGCCGGCGGCACCGGCCGGTTCGTTGGCTTTTGCCCCACGGCGGCCGGCACGCCGCGCTGGTGGGATGTGGCCGTGACCGCCATTCCTGGCCACGACGGCCGGGCTGAACAGCTACTGGCGGTCTCGCGGGACGTGACCGAGCAACGGGCCGCCGACGAAGCCACCCGGGGCGTGGCACAGCGCCTGCAAATGGCCCTCGATTGTTCCGCTGTGGTGCTGTTCCAGCAGGACCTGGAATTGCGCTACACCTGGATCTACAACCCGGTACTGGGTTTTGAAGCCCAGCAAGTCGTCGGCAAGCAAGATAGCGACCTGATGGAACGCGCCGCAGACGCCGCGACCACCGAGGCCCTGAAGCGGGAGGTGATACGTACCGGGGTCGGTCTGCGGCACGAAACGGTGGTCCACCATCAGGGCGTCGCCCACTGCTACCGCCTTCTGATCGAACCCCTGCGCGATGGTGCCGGAATCATCACGGGCGTCACCTGCGCGGCCATCGACATCACCGACCTCAAACAGGCCGAGCAGGCCTTGGTCGACCGCGACCTGCAGAAGGACAACTTCCTCGCCACGCTCGCGCACGAGTTGCGCAACCCGCTGGCCCCGATCAGGACCGGGCTGGAGCTGCTGGCACGCGTCGGGCACGAGGCACCAACGCGCGAGCGCCTGGTCGGCATGATGGACCGCCAGCTCGACCAGCTCGTGCGGCTGATCGACGACTTGATGGAGGTCTCGCGCATCACCAGCGGCAAGCTCCAACTTCAGTGCGAGCGGGTCGACCTGTGCGATGTCGCCCGGCAGGCGGTGGAGGAGTGCCAACAGCAGATCGACCGGGCCGGACACCGCTTGACGCTGTTGTTGCCACCCGGCCCCATACCCGTACTGGGCGACGCGATGCGCCTCGTGCAAGCCGCGTCGAACCTGCTGCGCAACGCCTGCAAGTACACAAACCCCGGGGGCCACATCACGCTGACGGTCAGTGGCGATGGCGATACCGGCGGCACCGCTCGCCTCGACGTGCAGGACGACGGCTTGGGCATTCCGCCCGAGATGCTCGAGCGCGTGTTCGACATGTTCGCGCAGGTTGATCGCACCCTTGACCGTGCGCAGGGCGGCCTGGGTATCGGCCTGGCGCTGGTGCGCAGCCTCATGCGGCTGCACGGCGGCGACGTTCGCGCGGTCAGCGCCGGGCCCGGCTTGGGCAGCTGCTTCACGATTGAGCTGCCGCAGCAGGCGCCCGCAAAGGCGCGTGTATTGCCGACCCCCGACCAAGCCGATGGCGCTGCGCGCGCGCTGAAGGTGCTGGTGGTCGACGACAACGCCGACGCCGCGCAGGCTCTGGCGATGCTGCTTGGGCTCGATGCGCACGAGGTGCACATCACGCACGCTGGTGATCAGGCGCTGGTTGCGGCCGAGGCCTACAGGCCTGACGTGGTGTTTTGCGATCTCGGGTTGCCGGATCTCGCCGGGCTGGACGTGGCCCGCGCGCTTCGCCGCCAGTCACACTTTGCCAGCACGCTGCTCGTGGCGCTGAGCGGCTGGGGCAGCGCACTCGACCGCAGCCGCTCGCGCGACGCTGGCTTCGACGCCCACCTGACCAAGCCCGCAAGCCGTGAGGCGATCACCGCGGTGCTGCGCGGCATTGCGCCGGCCTGCGGGAGCGACGGTGGCTGATGCGGCTCTCAGGTCGGGGGGGGGCGTCGGGAACAATTGACGCAACTGGTGCGAGCTGACTGGCTTGACGAGGCAATGGTCCATGCCCGCGACGCGCGCGTCGTAGGCCGGGTTGAGCCCTTCGATCCCTGTGACACCGACGATGACAACGCTGTCGCCGTAATGCTGGCGCAGCGTGGTCGCAAGCTCCGTTCCAGTGGTGCCCGGCATCTGCACGTCAAGCAGCACGCAATCGGCCAGGTCTTCGGCCATGCAAGCACTGGCCGAGCGGGCGTCGTAAGCCACGCGGACCTGGTGGCCGTCCAGCCGGAGCAGCTCGGCCATCGTGTCGGCGAAGTCGCGTGCGTCATCGACGATAAGCAGCTTGAGGTAGCCGCTGGGCTCCGGAAAATCGGCAGTTGAAGACATGAAAAAGGCGTTCTCCAGGGCTGCCGATCTTGCAAGACCCACGTGCCGGGGCGAGCAGGAGCGCGGTAAAGTTTCTGAAGTATGGGTTTTATATTATGCGCCAGCACCAGGCGGTCGGCTATTTTGGTCTCGGCGTACACCAATGCGGCTGGTGAACGCGGCCGCGAATCGTGGTTGTGGTGTGCTCGACAGCTTTTCCAGGCGATCACGTTCACGCTGCCAGTCTCGCGAGTCGTCGATGTCCTGGTTGGCCAGTTCACGCGGAACGACAGGCTTGGCTGTCACCCGCGAACGCCAACCTTGGCCGCCTTGCGCACCCGGTCACGCAGCCCTTCACAGCAAATCGCGAGTCACTGCCTGGTGCCGCAGCTGCTTGGCAAATGCGTGCCGGGCGCGCAGGCGTGGGTCAGTGACGATTTCGCCCACCGTCTCGCCCAGCACCATTACCACCCCCAGCAGGGGCAGCACCAGCATCAGGCCGGCGACACCGGCAACCGCACCGCCGACAAAGATCATCACCACGGTCAGCAGCGGATGCAGGCGCAGGCTGCGACCGATGGTCAGTGGCATGAAGACAAAGTCGTCCAGCAGCCGCACTGCGATGAACAGGCCGATTGCGCCGTATGCCACGCTGGCGTCACCGGGGAAGTCGGTGGCTGCGACAAGCACCACCAAGACGCAGCCCAGCACCGAACCGATGTACGGCACCCAGGCCAGGACGGCGGTGACCAGACCCAGCACCAGTGGCCCGGACAGGCCGATGACCCATAAACCCGCTGCCAGGCACACGGTGTCCAGGAACGTCAGTTTGAGCAGTCCAATGAAGTACAGCCGTGCGGTGTGGTCCATTTGATCGAGCAGATACAGCGTGCGCTCGAAAAATGCGTTGGGCACTGCGCGGCCCAGAAATTTCTTGAACCGCCAGCCGTCGCGCAGAAAGAAAAACGCCAAAAATGGCGCCAGCAGCAGTGAGGGCAGCCAGCCGGCCGCCGCCAGCGCCACGTCGGCCAGGTAGGTGCTGACCAGCTTGTCGCCCAACTCGCTGACCTGCTGCATCAACTGGCTGCTCAGCTTGGCCTTGGCCGCAAAGGCAAAGTTTTTCTCCAGCCAGACCAGGTTGTCGACGACAAAGCGCAGGCCACCCTCGATGTACCGGCTGCCCGACTCCTGCCAGGATGCCAGATGGCTGCCAATCCATGGAAAGGTGACAACGGACACCAGCGTGGCGACCGCAAAAGCCGCGCCACTCACCACCGCCGCCGACGCGTCGCGTGACATGCCACCCAGCACCAGGCGCTGCTGCATGGGGAACAGCAGGTAGTAGATGATGAGCCCGAACAACAGCGGCACGATCAGCCACAGAATCTTCTGGAACAGAAACAGCAATACGCAGGTGGTGGCAAGAATCGCGCACCAGACCAGCGGCCCGGACTGGTAACGTGGCGGTGTCATGCGTCTGTGGTTGTAGCGCTGTCTGCGGCGCGCAGACGCGCGCCGAGATGCCGTGCAAGCTGAATGGCAATCTTCGAGGCAATCCATCCGTGTGATTGCATGAGGCCCAAAAAGTCGCCCCGAAACAGCACCAGCAGGGTACAGGCATCGGCAGCACGTATCTGGGCAGAGCGGGGCGCGTCGTCGAGCAGAGCGAGTTCACCGAAGAACTTTCCCGAGCCCAGGATGGCAATGGGGTTATCCATATCGCCCTGGCGGCAAATCAGCACCGAGCCGGTCAGCACGATGTAGAACGCCTCGCCTTTTTCTCCTTCGTCAAACACCACCTCGCCCTGCAGGTAGGTGCGCTCGTGCATGAAGCCGTGCACCACGCCAATCTCGCGGCGCGAGAGCTCGGAGAACAGGAACATTTTCTTGAGTTCGCGCATGCGGTCGGACAGCGCGCGGTTTTCGAACAGTTTGAACTTCATGGCAGATTGGCTTTTGGCACATTTTGCGGCAGAACCGCCTCTCATCGGCTGGCAGCCGCCACATTTGTACCAAGATCACAACGCATCGCGATGTGGTGGTGCGGCAGCAAGGAGGCCACCTGTGGCGAAAATCAATTCTGCGGCCTGGTACGACGCCATGTACAACAACCGGGCGCTGGTGCCGTCTTTTGCACAACATATGGCCGACTGGAGTGCAAAGTCTCGAGCGGCGCGTGGCGCGCCCGGTGTATTTCTGGACCAGGCCTACGGACTGGATGCGGCTGAAACGCTCGACGTGTTCTGCCCGGCACGGTCCGATGCACCGGTGCTGGTGTTCATTCACGGCGGTTACTGGCGCGCGCTGGACAAGGCCGACCATTCCTTCGTCGCGCCGGCGTTCACCTGTGCCGGTGCCGTGGTGGTGGTTCCCAACTATTCCCTATGCCCCGGCCCGCCCGGGCAAACGGTGACTTTGCTGACGATCACCCTGCAGATGGTGCAGGCGGTGGCGTGGACCTGGCGCCATATCGCCGTTTGGCTCTGGATTTGCCGGGTCTGTGCTGAGTCCTACATCAGCAGATGTTCGCCGGCGTTGTCGCCACCCAGGGTGACGTAGTTGACCTTGCGGATGTCCATCAGCTTCTTGCCACCGGAGTAGCTGATGGAGCTCTGGATGTCCTGCTCCATCTCGACCATGGTTTCCGACAGCTTGCCCTTGATCGGCTCCAGGATCCGTTTGCCCTCGACGTGTTTGTATTCGCCCTTGTTGAAGTCGCTCGCCGAGCCGTAGTACTCCTTGTACAGGCGACCGTCCACCTCCACCGTCTGGCCCGGGCTTTCCTCGTGGCCAGCGAGCATCGAGCCGATCATGACCATGGTGGCACCAAAACGGATGCTCTTGGCAATGTCGCCGTGTTCGCGAATACCGCCATCGGCGATGATGGGTTTGGTTGCCACACGGGCGCACCACTTGAGCGCAGACAGCTGCCAGCCACCGGTGCCAAAGCCGGTCTTGAGCTTGGTAATACAGACCTTGCCCGGCCCGATGCCCACCTTGGTGGCATCGGCGCCCCAGTTCTCCAGGTCGATCACCGCCTCGGGCGTACCCACGTTGCCGGCAATCACGAACGAGGAGGGCAGTTTGTCCTTCAGGCAGGCAATCATGTTTTTCACGCTGTCGGCATGGCCGTGCGCGATGTCAATGGTGATGTAGTCGGGCACCAGGCCCAGCGCCAACATGCGATCCACCGTCTCGTAGTCGGGTTTCTTGACGCCGAGAGAAATCGAGGCGTACAAACCCCGGGTCTTCATGGCCCGCACAAACTGCAGGTTGTCCAGGTCGAAACGGTGCATGACGTAGAAATAGCCTTGTTGCGCCAGCCAGACACAGATGGCTTCGTCAACCACGGTTTTCATGTTGGCCGGCACCACCGGGATGCGGAAGCGCCGTCCGCCAAGCTCGGTGCTGGCGTCACACTCCGAGCGGCTGTCCACGCGGCATTTGCGCGGCAGCAGCAGGATGTTGTCGTAGTCGAATATTTCCATGGCGGCTCCAAGCGACGGAAGGCTGTTGCAAACAGGTGGGCGCTTGGGAATGGGGCCCGGTCGGGAACCGGGACTCAAATGCTTGGGCCCGGTGACTGAGTTTAGCAGCGTCGGCTTCCTACAATCCAGCCATGCCCGCATCTTTCGACATGGCAGCCAGCCCGACCACCGGCAGCAAAAGCCCCTTGCTGCAACACCTCAATCCAGAGCAACGTGCCGCCGTTACCCTGCCCAACGAACACGCGCTGATCCTGGCCGGTGCCGGCTCGGGCAAGACACGTGTGCTGACGACCCGTATCGCCTGGCTGCTGCAGACCGGACAGGTGTCGCCCGCCGGTGTACTGGCGGTCACCTTCACCAACAAGGCGGCCAAGGAGATGATGACGCGCCTCTCCAGCATGTTGCCGGTGAACGTGCGCGGCATGTGGATCGGCACCTTCCATGGCCTGTGCAACCGGTTCCTGCGTGCCCATTACAAACTCGCTGCGTTGCCGCAGAGTTTCCAGATTCTCGATACCCAGGACCAGTTGTCGGCCATCAAGAGGCTGATGAAACAGTTCAACATCGACGACGAACGTTTTCCGGCCAAACAGACGCAGTGGTTCATTGGCGGTTGCAAGGAAGAGGGGCTGCGCCCGAACATGGTCGAGGTGCGTGACGAAGACACACGGCGCAAGACCGAGATCTACCAGTTGTATGAAGAGCAATGCCAGCGCGAGGGCGTGGTGGATTTTGGCGAGTTGATGCTGCGCAGCTTCGAGGTACTGCGTGACAACGACCCGATCCGCGAGCATTACCAGCGGCGTTTTCGCCATATCCTGATCGATGAGTTCCAGGACACCAACAAGCTGCAATACGCCTGGATCAAGCAGCTGGCCGGCGGCGCTGCTGGCGATGAAGC
>JANLVB010000371.1:0-1728 GCA_031363785.1 Betaproteobacteria bacterium | reverse complement strand
CAATTTTCAGGAGTGAGCAAACATGAAACGTCGTGAATTTTCGGTGGCAGGTCTGTCTGCCCTCGGTTTGGCCCAGTTCGTTGGTGGCGCCGCCCAGGCCCAAGCCCTCAAGCCCGAGGCCGGCGCTGATTACCTCAAGCTTGACAAGCCTGCCGCCGTAGAGGCCGGGCAAGGCAAGGTCGAGGTGGTCGAGTTCTTCTGGTACAACTGTCCACACTGCAACGCCTTCGAACCGGCGCTGGAAGCCTGGATCAAACGCCAGCCGAAGGAGGTCTCGGTGCGGCGCGTTCCGGTGGGCTTTCGCGACGAATTCGTGCCCCAGCAGCGCCTGTATTACGCGCTGGAGGCGATGGACCTCGTCGACAAGCTGCATGCCAAGGTGTTCGCCGCCATCCATGCCGAAAAGCAGCAGCTTGGCCGGGGCGAGGCAATCGCCGACTGGATCGCCAAGCAGGGTGTCGACAAGGCCAAGTTTCTCGAGCGTTATAACGACTTCTCGATTGCCACCAAGGCGAGTCGGGCGACCCAGTTGCAAAATGCCTACCGGGTTGAAGGAGTGCCGGCACTGGGAGTCGCCGGGCGTTTCTACACCGACGGTACGCTGGCAAAGAACATGCCGCGCGCGCTGCAGATTGTCGATTTTCTGGTGGCAGAGGTTCGCGCCGGGCGCTGAGTACAGGCATGGCGGGGTGGCGCTCGCGCCACGGCCCGGAATTTCCAGCTCCAGCGTCCAAGTGTGACAACCGGCTCGATGCGGCTGGGGGCTACAATGAAAAGGCAGAACTCGACTGCAAGATTCGTGCCTTTATGAAACCCACTTTTTTCCGTTTTTTTGTTGTGTTGGCATGTGTTGTGCTTTCGGCTCCCTTGCAGGCCGAAAAAGCCGACCGCAGCAAGCCCATGAACATCGAGTCCGATACGCTGCGCTATGACGATGTCAAGCAGACCAGCGTGTTTACCGGCAAGGTGCTGGTCACCAAGGGCACGATTGTGATGCGTGGTGCACAACTCGACGTGCGCCAGGACCCGGAGGGCAACCAGTACGGTGTGGTGAAGGCAGAGCCGGGCAAACTGGCGTTTTTCCGGCAAAAGCGCGACACCCGACCAGGCACGCCGGATGAATTCATGGAGGGTGAAGCCGAAGTAATCGAATACGACGGCCGCGCCGACACAGTGCGTTTTGTCCAGCGTGCGCAGATGCGTCGTTATCTGGGCAACGTGCTGAATGACGAGATGACCGGAGTGGTGATCGTGTACGACAACACCACCAGTGTGTTGACCGTGGACAGCGGGTCCGTAAAGCCCGCTGCCGATGGCAGCGGACCGCGGGTGAAGACGATGCTCACACCGCGCGTCAACGAAAACCGGCCGGGCAGCGCCGCACCCGCCGCCGCGGCCAGTGCACCGGCTGTCTTGCGCCGTTCCGCCACGCTGGGCGGAGACAAGAAGTGACGGCAGACCAGCCGCCTCAGCCCTCGACCAGCCGCCTGGAAGCGCGGCACCTGCAAAAGTCTTACGGCAGCCGCACCGTGGTGCGCGACGTGTCGTTGGCGGTCGGCCATGGGGAGGTGGTCGGCCTGCTGGGCCCCAATGGCGCTGGAAAGACTACCTCGTTTTACATGATTGTCGGCCTGGTGCGGGCTGGCGGCGGCGATATCACGATCGACGGCAAGTCGGTGCAGCACATGCCCATCCATCGGCGCGCGCGCCTCGGTCTGAGTTACCTGC
>JANLVB010000346.1:0-6638 GCA_031363785.1 Betaproteobacteria bacterium | reverse complement strand
GCCCCGGTACAGCCAGACAATAGCCGTCAGATTGGCCTGCTGCTCGGGCGAAAAGTCGTAAATCTTGCGGGTGACTTTGCGGTACACATTGCGTGCGTCCAGCATCAACACCTGGTCCTTGCGTTCTGCAGGCTTGGAGCGATCAAAGTGCCACAGCTCGCAGGGCACGGCGCGGGTGTAAAAAAAGTTGGAGCGGATGGCGATCATCACGTCCACATCGCCGGTCTCCACCAGCTTACGGCGCACTTCCTTCTCGCCATGGCCGGCGCTGCTGGCCTGCGACGACATCACAAAACCGGCCCGGCCGGTAGGGGACAGATAGCTGTGGAAGTACGAGATCCACAGGTAGTTGCCGTTCGAGACGTGTTTGTCCTTGTTGACCCCGGGCAGGCCAAAGGGCAGGCGCCGGTCGGTCTTGATGGAATCGGCGTCCACCTTGTCCACGTTGAACGGCGGGTTGGCCATCATGAAGTTGACGTTGCCCCACAGCGGGCGGCCGTCTTGCAGGCGGTGCTTGTCTTCGTAGAAGGTGTTGGCCTCCTGGATGTCGCCTTCCAGGCCGTGCACGGCCAGGTTCATCTTGGCCAGGCGAATGGTGGCGGGCGTCTTCTCCTGGCCATAGAAGGTGACCCGCTTCGTGGTCTCGAAGCCTTCCTGCTCGATGAAGTGGCTGCTTTGTACGAACATGCCGGCTGAGCCGCAGGCCAGATCAGCCACCACGCCGTGGTCGGGCTCGATCACATTGACGAGGGTTTGCACCAGCGACGGCGGGGTGAAGAACTCGCCGTTGTCCTGCGCACCCTGCATGGCGAACTTCATCAGGAAGTATTCATAGATCCGGCCAAACACGTCCCCGGTGGCGGTGCGCAGGGCATGGCTGTCAAAACAGCGCAGCAGGTTTTCGAGCAGCTTGTTGTCGAAGCGGTCGTAGTCCTTGGGCAGGCTGCCCTGCAACGGGGGAAAGTCGGCCTCGATGGCGTTCATGGCCGCCACCAGGGCACCGCCCAGGCTGACACTGGAGGGCAGATTCAACAGCGTGTCATAACGCGCGGCCTCGGGCAACATGAGGGCGCGGCGCTTGATGAAGTCAGCCTTGCCCAAGGGGCGTTTGGGCATGGTGCCCGCCGCCTGGTCGTCTTCGATAGCCTTCAACGCGCACTGGTAACGATTGGTGGCGTGGCGCAAAAAAATGACGCCCAGCACCGGCATGGCGTAGTCGGTGGCGGTGAGGTTGGAGTTGGCGCGGAGCTGGTCAGCGGCCTCCCAAAGGCTGGTCTCGATCTGGGCGATGTTGCGGAAAGCGTTGGCGGTCATGCGTCATTTCTTGGTCGTTGTGCGAGCAGCAGCGCCGGGCCAGTCCGTCCGGGCTCGGCCTGCAGGGCTGATTATGAGTCGTGCGATCAGCCGATCGTGGGATGTTCAATCGGCTGTGACACTACTACGACGGGCAGACCACTGAGGAGTTGTGCAATGCCATCCGCTTGGCGCGTCATGGACGTGGCCGTCGAAACACGGGACGACGCGCACTATGCGCTTGATGTGGCGCGGGAGTCGCCGGAGTGATTGCGCATCGCGTGCGGCGCAGACGTAGCGGCGCCATATCGGCAATGGCACCATTGAATTTCAGAAGGGGGGAAGAAAGGGGGGACAAATAGACAAATGGTCCGGAAACCCGCATGGATACTGGGATCCTGGCGGAAGCTGTGGGATTCGAACCCACGGAGGACTCACATCCTCGCCGGTTTTCAAGACCGGTGCCTTCAACCGCTCGGCCAAGCTTCCTGTGCGGCGATTTTAGTTTACCCGGCCACCAGCATGCCGCGGCTTTCGATAAACGCCACCACATCGTCCACGCCGACTTTGGTGCGCAAGTTGGTCAACACAAAGGGTTTCATCTGGCCGGCGCTGTTGGTGCGCATGCGCCGGGTGTCGGCTTCCATCACCGCCAGGCTGGCGCCCACGTAGGGCGCCAGATCGGTTTTGTTGATGACAAACAGATCGCTCTTGGTGATGCCGGGGCCGCCTTTGCGGGGTATTTTTTCACCGGCGGCAACGTCGATGACATAGATCGTCAGGTCACTGAGCTCGGGTCTGAAGGTGGCGGCCAGGTTGTCGCCACCACTTTCCACAAACACGATGTCGGCATCGGGGAAGTCTTCCAGCATGCGGTCGATGGCTTCCAGGTTGATGGACGCATCTTCCCGGATGGCGGTGTGCGGGCAGCCACCGGTCTCCACGCCCATGATGCGTTCTGCCGCCAGGGCGCCACTCACGGTCAGGATGCGCTGGTCTTCCTTGGTGTAGATGTCATTGGTGATGGCCACCAGGTCGTATTTGTCGCGCATGGCCTTGCACAACATCTCCAGCAACGTGGTCTTGCCGGAGCCGACCGGGCCACCGATGCCCACGCGCAGTGGAGGCAGTTTCTTGGTGCGGCCGACGATGTGGTGCAAGTTGTTCATGATCGAAATAATCTGGAATATTGGGTTTCGTGTTGCGCTGACAGGATGGCCAGCATGGGAGCAAAGGCCTGGCGGTCGCCATCTTGCACAGGCAAGGCGTGTGCCACAGCTTGTGGAATCTCCCGTGACAGTTGCGCCAGTATGCGCTGCCCAGCGCTCTGGCCCAGCGGCACCGCCCGGACGGCGGCCTGCACCATGTTCTCGGCCCAGCCAAAGGCATAACTCAGCAGGCAGTCGTGCACGCTGGCGTGCGTCATCGACAGCGCAAGGGCGCTGGCTATCGGGTAACAGGGCGAGGCACACAGGCGTGTGCGCTGTTGCAGCGCTGCGTCGTCTGCATGCTGGGTGCGCAGCCAGTCCATCATGGAGCGGCCCATCTGTCCGGTTTGCAGACGCAGCTCGCTGCTCTCGCGGCTTTGCAAAACCCAGTCGTTGAGTTCGTTGATGCGCTCGTCGTCGCCGGCCCGCCAAGCGGGTATCGCCTGCGCGGCAACCGGCAAGTCCGAGCGCGCCAGGCTCAGGTGCAACTGGTCAAGCAGCCACGCCTGGACGCTGGCCTCATCAGCCACGCCAAAACGGTCGACTGCTGCTTCCAGCGCCTCCGAATACGAAAAGCCTCCCACCGGCAAGGCAGGTGAGGCAAGCCATATCAGCTGCAGCAGGCTGGCAGGCTGTAGCTGTGTGGCTGGCCGATGCGATGCAGCCGTCGCACCTTGCGCCATCAGTGTTGGTGCCCGTCGTGGTTGCCGTCCCCATGCCCATGCCCATGCCCATGCCCGTGGTCGTGGTCGTGGTCATGCGCATGTTTGGCCGACTGGCCGTGGTCGTGACTGCCGTGTTCACCATGATCGTGCTTGTGCTCGTTTGCGTGGGCGTGGCCTTGCGCCGAATAGGCGCCACCCTCCGGCTCGAAGGCGCTGGTCTCGGCATGCACGATCAGGTGCATGGCGCGCAGCAGGTCGGCCAGCACGTGGTCGGGCTCGATCTTCAGGTGCTCTGGCTTGAGCTCGATCGGCACGTGCCGGTTGCCCAGATGGTATGCCGCCCGTAGCAGATCGAACGGCGTGCCGTGCTCGCTGCAGTGGGTGATGCGCAGCACCGGCTGCGGCGCGGCGATCACGCGCACCAGCGAGCCGTCTTCTGCCACCAGCACGTCGCCACCGCGTACCGCCATGCCGCGTGCCAGGAATATGCCCAGCGCGCGGCCCAGGGAGTCGGTGGCGTCGAAGCGGCTCTTCTGGCGGGTGTCCCAATCCAGCTCGATGGTCGAGGCGCGCTTGAGCAGCACCGGCGCCAGTCCGGCGCCTTGTGGCATGAGTTTGTTGATGGTGAGCATGGTGGATATGACAGGTTGACAAGGCGCGCGGTGTGCGTGGACGAGGTGAAGGCAATAAAAGGCTTGAAAGACCGGAGTGCCGAAGCGATAATATAACAATCGTTATAACTCCAAGGGCTTGATCATGTCCGCACTCAAGATTACACAAATCGGCAACTCGGTAGGGGTCATTCTGCCCAAGGATTTGCTGGCACGGTTGAAGGTGGAGAAAGGCGACACCTTGTTCTGGACTGAGGCGGCCCATGGGGTCACCCTCACGCCTTATGACCCGGACCTGGTCGACCAGCTCAAACTGGGCCGCGAGTTCATGCACGAGTACCGCGATACGTTTCACCAGCTTGCCAAATGAGCAACTGGAAATGGATCAACCGGCAAGCCCTGCTTCTGCTGCATGACGAAAGCCTGGCCGAGCATGGCGGTGCCAGTGGCTTGCGCGATGAGGGCTTGCTGGATTCCGCGTTGGCGCGTCCACTGAACGTCGCCTTGTATTCCGACCCGGATGTGGCTGGTCTTGCAGCTTCGTATGGCGTTGGCATTGCCAAGAACAATGCCTTTGTGGACGGCAACAAACGTGCCGCCTTTCTCGCAGTGGGTCTGTTTCTCGTCATCAATGGCTACCGCCTGGTCACCACCCAAGCCGATGCGACTTTGACCATGCTGGCCGTTGCAGCCGGTGATATGGATGAAGGCGCTTTGGCCGACTGGATTCGCGCGCACATCCAGCCCCGCTGAATAAGCCGTCCCGGCGGGCCTCCTCGAAGACCAGTACCTGAAGTTCTGAAGTTGCGCGGCAGTCAAAAAAGGAAATACCGCTGCGCCATCGGCAAACTGACGGCTGGCTCACAGGTCAGCAACTGACCGTCAGCGCGCACGCTGTAGGTCTGTGCGTCGATCTCCATGGTCGGCAGATAACTGTTGTGCACCATGTGCTGCTTGCGCACGCCGCGGATGTTGCGCACGGCGCTGAGTGTTTTTTGCAAGCCAAAGCGTTGCTGGATTCCAGCGCCCAGCCCGGCCTGTGAAACGAAGGTCAACGAACCCCTTGCCAGCGCGCCGCCAAAGGCGCCGAACATCGGGCGGTAGTGCACCGGCTGGGGAGTCGGGATGGACGCGTTCGGGTCCCCCATGGCGGCCATGGCGATGAAGCCGCCTTTGAGGATGAGTGTCGGCTTGACTCCAAAAAACGCTGGCTTCCACACCACCAGGTCGGCCCATTTACCAACCTCGATGCTGCCCACCTCGTGGCTGATGCCGTGGGCAATCGCCGGGTTGATGGTGTACTTGGCGATATACCGCTTGGCGCGGAAGTTGTCGTTGCGGCTGTTGTCCTCGGGAAGTGTGCCACGCTGCGCCTTCATCTTGTGCGCTGTCTGCCAAGTGCGCAGGATCACCTCGCCGACCCGGCCCATCGCCTGGCTGTCGCTGCTCATCATGCTGATGGCGCCGAGGTCGTGCAGGATGTCCTCGGCGGCGATGGTCTCCTTGCGGATGCGGCTCTCGGCAAAGGCCAGGTCTTCGGCAATACCCGCGTCCAGGTGGTGGCACACCATCAGCATGTCCACATGCTCGTCGAGCGTGTTCACCGTGTAGGGCATGGTGGGGTTGGTCGAGCTCGGCAAGAAGTTCGCCTCGCCCACCACCCGCAAAATGTCCGGTGCATGGCCGCCACCCGCACCTTCGGTATGGAAGGCGCACAGGCCACGGCCCTTGGTGGCGGCAATGGTGTTCTCCACAAAGCCGCTCTCGTTGAGTGTGTCGGAGTGGATCGCCACCTGCGTGTCGGTGGCGTCGGCCACATCCAGGCAGTTGCTGATGGCGGCTGGTGTGGTGCCCCAGTCTTCGTGCAGTTTCAGGCCGATCACGCCGGCATTCACCTGCTCATGCAGGGCCGCGGGCAGCGAGGCATTGCCCTTGCCGAGAAAACCCAGGTTCATGGCAAAGCCGTCTGCCGCCTGCAGCATGCGCTCGATGTTCCACGGCCCCGGCGTGCAGGTGGTGGCAAAGGTACCGGTGGCCGGGCCGGTGCCGCCACCCAGCATGGTGGTGATACCCGAGGCCAGCGCCTCCTCGATTTGTTGCGGGCAGATGAAGTGGATGTGTGAATCGATGCCGCCAGCGGTAACGATGTTGCCTTCGCAGCTGATCACTTCGGTGCCCGGGCCAATGACGATGTCCACACCACTCTGGGTGTCCGGGTTGCCAGCCTTGCCAATCGCCACGATGCGCCCGCCCTTGAGGCCAAGGTCGGCCTTGACAATGCCCCAGTGGTCGAGGATAAGCGCGTTGGTCATCACACAGTCCACCGCGCCGCCAGCCTCGGGGCCAGCCCCAGCGCCGTCGCGCGTGCGTTGTGACTGCGCCATGCCATCACGTATGGTCTTGCCGCCGCCAAACTTGACCTCTTCACCATAACTGCCGGCGCGCAGGGTGTAGTCGTGCTCCACCTCGATCAGCAAATTGGTGTCGGCCAGGCGCACCCGGTCGCCAACCGTCGGGCCGAATATCTCGGCGTAGGCGCGTCGTGTGATGCTTGCCATCAGAGCGCTCCCTGTGTCAACCCGCGAAATCCATACACCGTGCGGCCACCGGCCAGATCGACCAGTTCCACGGTGCGTTGTTGTCCCGGCTCAAAGCGCACGGCCGAGCCGGACGCAATGTTCAACCGCATGCCCTGCGCCGCTGCACGGTCAAAGCCCAGCGCGCCGTTGGTCTCGGCAAAGTGGTAGTGCGAGCCGACCTGGATGGGCCGGTCCGCCGTGTTCTGTACCACGAGCGTCAGCGTGCGCCGACCGGTGTTGAGGACGTGTTCGGGGCCATCGTGGGGAATGATTTCGCCGGGG
>JANLVB010000315.1:0-27084 GCA_031363785.1 Betaproteobacteria bacterium | reverse complement strand
GACTTTTCGGCCTTCATGTCGATCTGGTTTTTTGAAGAGCAGAAACACTCCCTGGTCTTGATGGAGTACCTGCGCCGCTTTCGCCCGGAGTTGCAGCCGACCGAGTCTGAATTGCATGCCGTGCGCTTCGAGTTTGATCCGGCTCCCGCCCTGGAGACCTTGATGCTGCACTTCTGCGGTGAAGTGCGGCTGAACCACTGGTATCGGCGGGCCAGCCAGTGGCACAATGAACCGGTGATCAAGAACATCTACACCCGCCTGAGCCAGGACGAGGCACGCCATGGTGGCGCCTACCTGAAATACATGAAGGTCGCCATCGCCAAGTTCGGACTGGAGGCAAAGTCGGCGTTTGCCAAGGTCGGCGTGTTGATGGCCAGCGCCAGGCGCACCGCCCAGGCCCTGCATCCGACCAACCTGCATGTGAACAAGTCACTTTTTCCAAGGGATACGGTGCAGAGCCGCATGCCCAACCCGCAGTGGCTGGAGCATTGGCTTGACCAGCAGATCAAATTTGACGCAGTATGGGAAACCCGGGTGGTGGATCGCATACTGCACAACTTGGGCCTGCTGCTGGAGCGCAGCTTTGGCACCGTCCAGGAACTCAACAAATACCGCAAGGAACTGGCACGCGAGACGTCTCGCGCTCTGGCCGAACAAGGCTCACCAAAAACGGCTTGAGGCGGCGCCGCTGGTCAGTGTGAGCAAGCGGTCCAGGTTGATCTGCACCTTGCAGTCGTGGCGTGCCACGCAGGATGTGATGCGCAGCGCCCGTTGGCTGGTGTCGCGCAGCACGTGTTCAGCGCTCGCCATACCATCGCGGTTGACCAGTATGGCGACCCGGGGCGCGGTGGTGTTGGCGCCGCGGCGCACAACGACCCCCACCTCGTTGTTCGCCAGCCTTACCAGGGACCCTGGCGAATAGACCCCGACGGCCTTGATCAGCGCGGCACCGGCCTCGTCGATCTGGCGGTTTTCGTCAAAGTAACAGGCCTGCAGGGCCGAGCCCGCCGCCACCGCCCGGCGCGAGGCGCGGGGCGCCAGCTGTGCGGCAAAGTTGTCCGCGCGCTGGATCAGGCGCGCCATGCGCTGGCCGTCCGTGCGGTCGTGCAGCGCGCCCGGCGCAGTGTTATGGTGCTCATGCACCGCCTCCAGCCATACGCCATCGTCGATACCCATGTTTTGGAGCAACTCGACCGAGCGCGACGCATGGTTGTCAATCTGCTCGCGTTGCGCCGGGGTCGGTGGTTCGGTTTGTGCCGCCAGCCGATCCTGTAGCGCGGTCATGGCGAGGTTCATGGTCAAGGCGGCCTTGCAGACTCGCGCCTCGTCCTGCTCGGGCCAGCGCAGAACCTCGCGGCTGGCCAGCGCGCACATCGCCATGGTCAGCATCGCATGCGTCGCGCTGTACAGGGCAATTTCGCTCGAGGACAGGTGGAACAGCGCAAACAGGGCGCCGTCCGGGTTGGCATGGCACAGGCGGCTCAACTGGGCATACAGGCGGTCCAATTCTTCGGCGAAATTCTCCGCGTGCAGGTCGCGTAGCAGGCGGTTCCCCTGTACCTGCAGATCGAGCCAGTTCGGAGCGCTGGCGACGCCGGACCGGTGCATGTTCATGTCTTGTGTGGTCAGGTTGGCTTGCGCAATCTTCCCCAGCGGGCGGTCTTCGCGCACCAGATCAAAGAGTTTGCCAACGAAGGCCTTTTGGTGGCGCGCGCTCTCCGTCACATCGACGTAGAAGCTGCTACCCCGACCGCGCATCGCCTCCAGGTCGGCGCGTGAGCCAATGACAAATCCCTTGCGTGCCAACAAGGTGCCCTCTTCGTCACGCAACGAAAACCCCAACGGTACACCGACAGGTATCGAGTCATGGGTGAGCTGCACGAGGTTCATGGGTACGGGCGCTGCGGCGCGATCTGCCGGGCAGCGCCAGCATACGCCGCTTTGTCGCCTCAGATCGTTGTCAGCAGGGCGGAAATGCCCATCACTTCCGGCTTTCTGGATGCCGCAGCTCAGGCACGGCCGGCTGGCGGCGAAAAGACCGCATGCCACAGGGCCAGCACGGCCGCGCGTTGCTGCTGCAGTTCGCCTTGCGCGACCTGTGTCGGCTCTTCGTTCAGCCGGGCGTGGTGCTGTACCCGGCGCAACACCCTGTATGCATCAGCGGCAGCAGCACCGATACCGGCACCGACCAGACCTGCTGCTTCGCACCGCAGCAACAGTGAAATGTTGCCCACGTTCTGGCCCAGCTCCGGGTGGCGCTGCGATTCACACAACACCAGAAATTGCACTGCAAACTCCACATCCACCATGCCACCGGTGCTGTGTTTGACGTCGAACAGTGCGTTTTTCACCGGATGCGCAGCACGCACGCGCGCGCGCATGGCGACGATTTCTGCCCGCAAGGCTGGCACCTCACGCGGCGAGGAGATCACCGCCTGTCGCACGGCGTCAAATCGCGCCTGCATCGGTTCGTCGCCCAGCACACAGTGCGCCCGGGTCATGGCCTGGTGTTCCCAGGTCCAGGCGGTATTGCTGCCACGGCGCTGCTGGTAGTTTGCGTAGGCGTCGAAGGACGTCACCAGCAAGCCCGAGCCGCCATTGGGACGTAATGCGGTGTCAATCTCGTACAAATCCCCTTCGCCGGTTTTCACGGTCAACCAGTTGATCAGTTTGCGCACCAGTGCGCCGTATACCTCGGCGGCCCGTTCGTCGTTGTCGTCGTACAGGAAGACAATATCCAGATCACTGCCGTAGCCCAGTTCGCGGCCGCCGAGTTTTCCGTAACCAATGATGGCCAGCCGGGACGTGTCGCGGTGTCGGCCTTTCAGTCGGCTCCAGCACCAGCCGGTAGTCACGCGCAACACCGACTGCGCCAATGCGCTCAGGTCGTCAGCAACCTGCTCTACCGTCAAGTGACCCTCGACATCCCGCGCCAGCGTTCTGAACACCTCCGCATGGTGGGCGCGCCGCAGCAGGTTGAGCAGTGTTTCGTCGTCGTCCTCGCCGGTTGCGGCCAGCGCAGTACGCCGCTGCTCGAGTTCAGCTTCGAACTCAGGCTGTCGAAAACGTTCTGCCAGCATCTGGTGGTTGGCCAACTCGTCGATCACGCCTGGATGCAGCAGCAGGTAACGGGCTGGCCAGCGCGCATTGCCGAGCAGTCGCAGCAGGCGCTCGTGTACTGTCGGGCGCTCCAGCAGGAGGGCAAGATAACTTTCGCGACGCAGCAGGGGCTCGATCCAGTCCGCCAGCACCATGGCGGCCTGGTCGCTGACCGTGCCGCTGCGAACCCAGGCCGCGGTGCGCAGCACCAGCTTGACCAGCCGCGTGCGTGACTCGTCGCGCAAGGCCAGGAACCGCGGATGCGTACACCAGGAGGCGACCCGGGTTCCGAAACCTTCCGGCAACCCGGCAATGATCTGGTCCAGGCTGGCCGGCACGGGCGCAATGGCAGTCGTGCTGGTGCAGGTTTTGCATTCCGACGCCTCGGCGCCGAGCAAGGCGTCGAACTCCTGTGCCACAACTTCTCGGTGTCGGTCGAGTTCAGCCAGAAATGCCCGGGTGTCCTGAAATCCCATGGCCTGCGCAATCCACGCCAGGTCGGAGTCGAGCGTCGGAAGGACGTGGGTTTGCTGGTCGTCCAGGTATTGGATCCGGTGCTCCACGCGGCGCAGGAACACATAGGCTGCCCCCAGCGCCTCGACGGTGGCGGCCGGCATCAACGCGGCTGGCACCAGGCGCGCCAACGCGTCGAGTGTGGCGCGGGTGCGCAACTCCGGGAACTGCCCGCCGCGTACCACTTGCAACAACTGCACCGTGAACTCGATTTCGCGGATGCCGCCACGCGACAGCTTCACGTCATTGGTGCGTTCGGGATGCCCGGCGCTACGCCGAGCCGCGTGTTCGCGGATCTGCCGATGCAAAATCCGCAGTGCATCAAAAACGTTGTAGTCCAGGTAACGCCTGAATACAAAGGGCAGGACAGTGGGGCGCAATTCGGCGGCGGAGCCGTCCAGGACGACCTCGCGCGGTGCCACGACCCTGCTCTTGAGCCAGGCGAAGCGCTCCCATTCGCGTCCTTGCACATGGAAATACTCTTCCAGCGCGCCAAGGGATATGGCGGTTGGCCCGGAGTTGCCATTCGGGCGCAACGCGAGATCGAGGCGGAACACGAAGCCGTGTTCTGTCACCTCACCGATCAGGCTGTATATGGCGCGCACTACCCGCGCAAAGTATTCCTGGTTGGAAATGCGGTTGCGTCCCCGGGCGTCGCCCGCGGTCTCGCCGTCCTGGTCATAGACATAGATCAAGTCTATGTCGCTCGACACGTTGAGTTCGCGGCCGCCCAGTTTGCCCATGCCGACCACCCATAAACGGGCACGGGCGCCTGTCTCACCCAGCGGTGTACCGTGTTGTGCTGCGGTCTGGGCAAGCGCTGCGACGCTGGCCTGGTCAAGCGCAAACTCTGCCAGCTCGGTCATGACGCCGGCGATCTGCGGCATCGATGCCGCGGCGTCGCAATCCAGGCGCAGCAGGCGTTCGAGCACCAGCTGCCGAGTTATCCTCAGGGCCGCGCCCAGCTCCTGACCCTGTGCCTGCAGCCGTGCGCAGAGGTTGGCGAAGACGGAAGGGCCGGGCAAGCCCGGCGGCAGTTCGTGCAGTTGCTCGGCATAACGCCGACGGATGCGCTGGGCAAAACGCGGATAGTCGGAAATCTGGCGCAAAGCAAGTGGTGAGGTCAAAGGCAGCGCTACCTGGTCAGGTCCGTGGTGCATTGTGGGCGAGCCGTGGCGGGTCATAATTCTCGGCACTGTCCCCGAATCACCATGGACGACCTGACGCCTGCACCATCACCACTGCTGAAAACCTTCGCGATGGTGGCACGCTGGTCGCTGGCATTGTTATTGATCGCATGGTTGCTGCTGGCGATGGCGTGGGCTGCATTGCATCTGCTCATTGTGCCGCGAATTGGCGAGCTTCGCCCGCTGCTGGAGCGCACCGCAAGCCATGTGCTGGGGGTGTCGGTGCGCATCGAATCGATCTCGGCCTACTCGACCGGCATGATCCCGGCGTTCGAGATGACGAACATCACGCTGGCAGACCCGCAGGGCCGCGAGGCGCTGCGTTTGCCCCGCGTGTTGGTATCGCTTTCGCCACAGTCCCTGCTGGCGTTGCGTTTCGACCAGTTGTATGTGGATTACCCGGTGCTCAATGTGCGTCGTCTGGCCGACGGAAAGATCCTCGTTGCCGGGCTGGATTTTTCCGGAACCGGGCAATCCGACGACGCTGCGCTCGACCATGTGTTCTCGCAACCCGAATTTGTCATCCGGCACGGCTCCATGGTGTGGACGGACGAGTTGCGCGGCGCGCCGCCTATTGCGCTGCATGACGTCGATCTGGTGCTGCGCAATACCGGGCGCCGACACGAGCTTCGCTTCGATGCCACACCGCCATCCGAGTGGGGAGAACGGTTCGGGATCACGGCGCGGTTTGAGCAACCGTTCCTATCGATGAACAATGGCCGCTGGAGGGAATGGTCGGGCGAGGCCCATGCGGCATTCAGCCGCGTCGAGCTGTCCGAGCTCAGGAAGGTGGCCGACTTGGGTCTGGAAGTGCATCAGGGTGGCGGCGCCCTGCGGACATGGATCGATGTGCGGCGCGCCCGCGTCACTGCAGCCACCGCGGATCTGGCCTTGGCCCGGGTGTCGCTGCGGCTGGACGCGGCGTTGCCAGCGCTTGAACTCGCCACCTTGTCGGGGCGTGTCAGCGCCCAGTTTCCGGTGGGTGGCCTGGAATTTTCGACCCAGGCGCTGGCATTTGAAACCGCGCAGGGTTTGCTGTGGCCAGGCGGCAATGTGAAGCTGAGCCTGGTGGGTGGTGATGCGACCCGGCCAGCGCATGGGGAGCTGACGGCAGACCGGCTTGATCTCGCCGCCTTGTCCCAGATTGCTGGCCGACTGCCTGTTGGCGCGCCGATGCTGGCTGCCTTGGCCCGGTACGACCCCAGCGGTCAGGTGCCACGACTTCGCGCCAAATGGATTGGCGCACCCGATGCGGTGCGCAAGTACGAGGTGCAGGGGCGCGTCGAGCAGCTGCGCATCAAGTCGATCCCGGCGCCGGTGGCACGCGCTGCGGACAGCAGCGTTGTGCCAGGTTCACCCGGTATCGACGGGGCGACGGTGGACTTCGACCTGTCGGAATCAGCGGGCAAGGCAACTCTGGCGATGAAGGATGGCAGTATCAGCTTGCCAGGCATCTTCGAGGAGCCAATCGTGCCGTTCGCGCAACTGGCCGCAAACATCAGCTGGCAAGTGGACGGTGAGCGGCTGCAGGTGCAGGCCCAGGGTCTGCGTTTTGCCAACGCCGATGCCCAGGGCGAACTGCAGCTGCGCTGGCAAACCAGCGACCCGGCGCGCTCTTCCGGCGGCTCCCGGTTTCCCGGGATTCTGGACTTGCAAGGCAGTCTGGAGCGGGCAACGGCGAATCGTGTCTACCGCTACCTGCCCTTGGTATTGCAACAGGATGTGCGGCATTACGTGCGTGACGCCGTGCTCGCGGGCGCGTCGGGCAACGTCCGATTTCGCGTCAAGGGTGATTTGTGGGACATGCCGTTCGCCAAACCGGCACAGGGCGAGTTTTCAATCACCGCCTCGGTAAAGGACGGTGTGCTTGCGTACCTGCCGCGCCGTATCCAGTCCGGCGACAGCCTGCCGTGGCCGGTGCTGGGGCAACTGGCGGGTGAACTCGTATTGGATCGCAAGAGTCTGCGCTTTTCCGGCGTTCGCGGCAATCTGGTGGCTGCCCCGCTGGTGCAGATTTCCAGGGGCGAGGGCAGCATCGCTGATCTGATGCAGTCCTCCGTGGTGGCGCTCGCATTCGATGCCCGCGGACCGCTGGCAGACTGCCTGGCCGTCGTCAATAGTTCGCCCATAGGGGAGCTGGCCGGCAGTACGCTGGCCCGCGCGACGGCTAACGGCAACGCGGACCTGCGATTGAAGATGTCCATCCCGTTGGCCACCCCGGAGCGTGTCGTATTGCAGGGCGCGGTCACCTTGGCGGGCAACGATTTCCAGCTGTCGCCCGACATACCGCGAATGTCACGCGCACGTGGCGTGTTTGCATTCAGCGAGTCCGGTTTTTCCCTCAACGGTATCCAGACCCGCGTGTTCGGGGGCGATGTGCGGCTCGACGGCGGCACCATAGCGCCGGTGGCGGGGGCGCGTGGCACGACCAGCCTGGCACTGCGTGCACAGGGTGTGGCGAGCGCCGAGGGTCTGCGCCAGACGCGCGAACTAGGCGCGTTGTCGCGCATGGCCCAGTACGCCAGCGGCAGTGCAGCGTATTCGGCCAGCATCACGCTGCGCGCAGGTGTACCGGAGATCAGCTTCAGCAGCAATCTGGTCGGGCTCGCGCTCGACTTGCCGGCGCCTTTGGGCAAGGCGGCGGACGCCATTGTGCCGTTGCTCGTGGAGTCAGCCTTGTTGCGCGAATCGATGATTCCGGGGCCGGGCGGACGGGTGCGCCTGCTTGACCAGCTGTCGGTTGACATGGGGCGGCTCGGCTCGGTGACTTATGTGCGCGACCTGTCGGCTGCCGAGCCGCGCGTGCTGCGCGGAGCCATCGGTGTGGGCCTGGCCGCCGACGAATCGCCCGTGTTGCCCGCTGAGGGGGTGATTGCCAATATCAACCTGGGGCTGGTCGATCTGGACGCCTGGGGCAAGATTCTCGACCAGGTCTCTGGCACGCCGGTGACCGTGATTGAGACGCCGGGGCAGGGAGCGGCGGAGGCCGCCATGCGCTCCTACCTGCCGCAGTCCATTGCCATCCGGGCCCGCGAGCTGGTAGCCGGTGGCCGCAAGTTGCGCGCCGTGGTGGTCGGAGGCTCGCGCGATGGCTTGGTCTGGCGTGCCAACGTGGACGCGGAAGAACTCAATGGTTATGTCGAGTACCGCCAATCCGCCAGCGGCAATCCGGGCCGGGTTTTCGCGCGTCTGTCGCGCTTGACGCTGGCACCCGCCTCGGCCAGCGACGTTGAAAAGTTGCTGGACGACCAGCCGGCGAGTATTCCCGCGCTGGATATCGTGGTCTATGACCTGGAACTGCGCGGCAAACGCATGGGCCGGGTGGAAGTGGAGGCGGCCAATCGTGCCGTGGGCGGTCGCGACCCGTCGCTGCGTGAATGGCGTCTGAACCGCTTCGACATCATCATGCCGGAGGCCGTGTTTCGTGCCTCCGGCAACTGGGCGGCGATCAATGCACAGTCTGCCGGGGCCACAGCAACGGTGTCGGGGCAGGTTGAGCCACGGCGCACCGTGATGAATTTTCGGCTCGACATCCAGAATTCCGGCGACTTGCTGGCGCGTTTCGGTATGAAGGGCGTGGTTCGGCGCGGCAAAGGCAACATGGAGGGCCGGGTGGCCTGGGCTGGTTCACCGCTCACGCCGGATTACCCGAGCATGGGCGGGTCGTTCAGTGTGAACATGGAGAGTGGGCAGTTCCTCAAGGCCGATCCCGGGCTGGCCAAACTTATGGGCGTGCTCAGCCTGCAGTCACTGCCGCGGCGCCTGGCGCTCGATTTCCGTGACGTGTTCAGTGAAGGTTTTGCGTTTGACTTCATCCGTGGCGATGTGCGTATCGAACATGGCATCGCCACCACGAACAACTTGCAGATGAAGGGCGTCAACGCGGCCGTGCTGATGGACGGCCAGGCGGATCTGGCGCGCGAGACCCAGGATCTCAAGGTGGTGGTTGTGCCGGAGATCAACGCCGGCACTGCCTCGCTGATTGCCACGGTGATCAATCCGGCGGTGGGTCTTGGCTCGTTTCTGGCGCAGCTCTTCCTGCGCCGCCCGCTGATGGAGGCGGCAACCCAGGAGTTCCGTGTCGAGGGCAGCTGGGTCGACCCGAAAATCACACGTGTGGCGCGTCGGGCAGCGCCCCCGGCGGCCGTCGGCAAGGCGGCTGGCACCAATACAGAAAAGAGCACAGAGGAGACACCATGAGGGTCGCAGCAATCCAGATGGTTTCGGGAACCAGCGTCACGGCGAACCTCGAGCGGGCACACGTGTTGTTGCGCCAGGCGGCCGATGGCGGCGCCGAGCTGGCCGTTCTGCCAGAGTATTTCTGCCTGCTGGGCCAGCGCGACACCGACAAATTGGCGATCCAGGAACGTTTTGGCGCGGGGCCGATCCAGGATTTCCTGCGCCAGACCGCCCGGGGATTGGGGCTGTGGATTGCGGGTGGTACGCTGCCGCTTTCCCTGGCCGCTGACGCGGCGCCGTCAGACCAGTCGCGTGTATTCAACAGCCTGCTGGTGTATTCACCGCAGGGGGAATGTGCCGCCCGCTACGACAAGATGCACCTGTTCCGTTATGACAACGGGAGCGAGCGCTACGACGAATCCCGGGTGCTGCAACGTGGGCAGTCGCCGATTGTGGTTCCACTGGACTCGCGCGACGGACATCGGTGGAACATCGGCCTGAGTGTTTGTTACGACCTGCGGTTTGCCGAGCTGTATCGCGGCTACTCCGCTCGCGGTGTCGACCTGCTGCTGGTGCCGAGCGCGTTCACCTACACCACGGGCAGCGCCCACTGGGAGTTGCTGCTGCGCGCCCGCGCCGTTGAGAACTTGTCGTATGTCGTCGCGCCAGCGCAGGGTGGCCAGCATGAAAATGGCAGGCGCACCTGGGGGCATTCCATGCTCGTCGGACCCTGGGGCGAGGTGCTGGCGGTGCGACCGCAAGGGGAAGGCGTGGATGTAGTCGAGCTCGATGCCAGTGTCGTGCTGCAGGCGCGTCGGCAGCTGCCGGCGCTGGAGCACCGGGTGCTGTGACTTCCGGCGCACGGGGTTGTGATGGCCAGCCCGCTGTTGGTGCCCGCCGGCGTACGCTGCGGGCTGCGTTGGTGCTGTTGATCCTGTCCCTGCTGCGACGGGTGCGAAATTGGTACTTGTTCAGGGCTTGTCGTCATCGGGCGGCGGGTCTGCGGGCAGTTCACCGTTCTTGCGCCCCGAAAACATGGTCCACCAGACGATGAACACCAGAATCACCAGTGCAGCCAGGGCTTCAAGCAGAATCAGGGTCATGAATCGATTGTTGTGGTGGCATGCGGCCAGGCTGGCCGGGATGTTGATTGTAGGAATCATCGCCGGTTGTGCTGCCGTTGAGCCCCAAGTCCCCGCCGCCGCGCCGACGCCGACGCCTGCGCAGGACACGGGCGCCAGGCTGCCGCAGTCGGTGCCCTTGGCAAGTGATGCGTCGCCCCTGCCGCCGCCGGTGCAGCAATTGCGCAGCCGTTGGGTGCCGGTTCGATGGGCTGCCCTGGCGGGCTTCACGCAAGACGACCTGCATGATGCCTGGAACGCCTGGACTCGAAGTTGCGAGCGGCCACCGGCGGCTTTTGTCGCCCTGTGCCCCGATATCCGGTTGCTCAGCCTGGGAACAGCACAACAACAACGGGACTGGATGATGCAGAACCTGCAGCCGTACCGGGTGGAAGCACCGGGCGGGCCCACCGAGGGTTTGTTGACGGCCTATTTCGAGCCCCTGCTGGAGGCCTCACGCATCCGCAAACCGCCCTACCTGGTGCCGCTGTACCGGCCTCCCCCAGGTCTGGCAACCCGCAAGCCCTGGTACACACGCCAGGAAATGGAGACCCTGCCGATTGCGCGTGAGGCGCTGCGCGGGCTCGAAATCGCCTGGCTGGCCGACCCGGTGGATGCCCTGGTATTGCAGATCCAGGGGTCCGGTCGGCTGCGGGTCACCGAGCCAGACGGATCGCAGCGTGTCGTGCGCCTCGCGTTCGCCGCCTCCAATGAGCAGCCCTATGTCAGTGTCGGGCGTTGGCTGCTTGATGCCGGGTTGCTGCGCGACGCCTCCTGGCCGTCGATCAAGGGCTGGGTACAGCAGAATCCGCAGCGCGTCAGCGAGATGTTGTGGAGCAACCCGCGCACTGTCTTCTTTCGCGAAGAGGCGTTGTCGGAGCTGGACGCCGGTTTCGGTCCGCGCGGTGCGCAGGGCGTGGCGTTGACGCCCGGGCGTTCGATTGCGGTCGATCGCGACAGCATCCCGTACGGAACCCCTGTCTGGCTGGTGTCCACCGGGCCGCAGGTGCAACTGCAGCGCCTGGTGCTGGCACAGGATACCGGCAGTGCCATCGTGGGAGCCGTGCGCGCCGACTATTTTGTTGGTTGGGGCGCGGCCGCGGGAGATGTCGCAGGGCGGCTCAAGCAGCCTTTGCAGATGTGGGTGTTGTGGCCAAAATGACCGTTGTCCACTGATTGTCAGTGCGCGCTACTGGCCGGCGCGTCGGCGTCGGGTGGTGGCTTTGGCTGGCTATTCAGGATCGGAACATCGAATTTGTCTAACGTTTCCATTGGTGACACTTTACAGAAATATCCTTTCTGCGGACCCGGAAATTGTGGAGTGAAAAGCAAAGACATATCGCGGCATCAGGCCTACACTTTGCCCGGATTGCGCTGCCTGCAAGATCCGTGGCAACACCGTCTCTGGGCGGTGCGGCAGACTAATGCATGACCAATGGAGAAACCCGCCATGAACGCCCCGCTACCTGAACATGTCCGCAAGGCGTTGCAAAGTGTCACCCTGGATGACAAATACGCCCTGGATGGCGGCTCTGCATTCATGAGTGGCGTGCAGGCTCTGGTGAAGTTGCCGATGTTGCAGCGCCAGCGCGATGCCCTGGCGGGCAAGAACACGGCCGGGTTTATTAGTGGTTACCGGGGTTCGCCCCTGGGCGGTTACGACCAGGCGCTGGTGAAGGCGGCGCCATACCTGAAGGCAAACAACATCGTGTTCCAGCCGGGTGTCAATGAGGAACTTGCCGCGACCGCCCTGTGGGGCACACAGCAACTCGGTTTCTCCCCTGCGGGCAGCAACCGTTTCGACGGCGTCTTTGGCATCTGGTATGGCAAGGGCCCGGGGGTAGATCGCTGCTCTGATGTCTTCAAACACGCCAACATGGCTGGAACCACGCCGTGGGGCGGCGTGATCGCGGTGGCCGGCGACGACCATGTGGCCAAGAGTTCGACCGCAGCGCACCAGAGTGACCACATCTTCAAGGCCTGTGGTTTGCCGGTCTTTTTCCCGTCCGACGTGCAGGAGATCCTCGACCTGGGAATTCATGCGTTTGCGATGAGCCGCTTCTCCGGCGTGTGGGCTGGCATGAAGACGATCCAGGAGATCGTCGAATCCAGCGCCACGGCGGTGATCGATGTTCGGCGCGTCGAGTGCCGCATTCCGACCGATTTCCCCATGCCCGCCGGTGGTGTGCATATTCGCTGGCCGGACCACGCGCTGGACCAGGAGGCGCGCCTGTTCGACACCAAGTGGTATGCCGCGCTGGCCTATATTCGTGCCAACCGGCTCAACTACAGCGCGATTGAGGGTCCAAACGACCGCTTTGGCCTGATTGCCAGCGGCAAGGCCTATAACGACACCCGTCAGGCATTGATCGACCTGGGGTTGGACGACGCAAGCTGCCGCCAACTTGGCATCCGCCTGCACAAGGTGGGTGTGGTGTGGCCGCTGGAGGCGCAACTGACACGCGAATTTGCCACCGGCTTGCAGGAGATACTGGTGGTCGAAGAAAAGCGCCAGGTCATTGAATACCAGCTCAAGGAGGAGCTGTACAACTGGCGCGCCGATGTGCGGCCCAACGTCTACGGCAAGTTCAATGAGGTCGATGGAGACTTCTCGGGCGGCGAGTGGTCCATGCCGAACCCGACTGCCAATACCTTGCTTAGAGCCAATGCGGACCTGTCGCCTGCCATCATTGCGCGTGCCATCGCGCAACGGGTGAAGAAAATGGGACTGGACGCCGACATGACGGCACGCATCGACGCACAACTTGCCATCCTGGAGGCCAAACAACGCGCCATGCAGGTGCTGGAGCTGGGGGGGCCGAAGGACGCCGATCGTGCACCCTGGTTTTGCTCCGGTTGCCCACACAACACCAGTACCCGGGTGCCGGAAGGTTCACGCGCCATGGCCGGCATCGGCTGCCATTTCATGGCGACCTGGATGGACCGCAGCACCATCGGTTTCACCCAGATGGGCGGTGAAGGTGTGCCGTGGGTTGGCCAGCAGCCATTCACGACCGACCAGCATATCTTTGCCAATCTGGGTGATGGAACTTATTTCCACAGTGGCTTGCTGGCCGTGCGCCAGAGCATTGCCGCAGGCGTCAACATCACTTACAAAATCCTGTACAACGATGCGGTGGCGATGACCGGTGGACAGCAGGTCGGCGAACGCGCTGAGGGCCATTCAGTGGTGCAGATCGCGCAGTCGATGCGCGCCGAGGGTGCGGCCAGGATTGTGGTGGTGACGGATGAGCCCGAGAAATACGACCGGGTCACACTGGTTGCAGGGGTCGCAGTGTTGCACCGTGACCAGCTTGATGCAGTGCAACGCGAGTTCCGCGAAATCAAGGGCACGACCGTCATCATCTACGACCAGACTTGCGCTACCGAGAAACGGCGTCGGCGCAAGCGCGGCACCCTGGTCGACCCGGCCCGCCGCGTTGTGATCAATGAGCTGGTGTGTGAGGGCTGCGGCGATTGCGGCGTGCAGTCAAACTGCCTGAGTGTGGAGCCGCTGGAAACCGAGTTTGGCCGCAAGCGTCAGATCAACCAGTCCAGCTGCAACAAGGACATGTCGTGCCTGAAAGGTTTCTGCCCGAGTTTTGTGACGGTCGAGGGTGGCCAGCTGAAGAAAAAGGCGGGGGCGAAAATCTTACCGGGTTTGCCGGTGGCCGAATTGCCGCAGCCTGTGTTCCGGGGTGCGCTGGACACCGAGGGTGCGGTCTTGGGCATTGTTGTGGCAGGGGTGGGCGGCACCGGTGTGATCACGATCGGCCAGTTGCTGGGCATGGCCGCCCATATCGAGGGCAAAGGCGTCGTGACACAGGACGCCGGCGGATTGGCGCAAAAAGGCGGCGCCACCTGGAGCCATGTGCTGCTGGCCGCCAGGCAGCAGGATATTCGCACCACGCGGGTCAGCATGGCCGCGGCCGACCTGATCATTGGCTGTGATCCGATCGTTGCCGCCGGACGGGAAACCATGTTGCGCATGCGCCATGGGCGTACCCATGTGGCGCTCAATTCACACAGCACGCCTACCGCCGCCTTTGTGAAAAATGCCAATTGGGTCAATCCGTCCCAGGCCTGTATGGCCGAGATCGCGCGCGCGGTGGGGGTAGACGGAGTTGGCGCGTTTGATGCAGATGCCGCCGCCACCAAGCTGATGGGTGACGCGATCTACACCAACCCGATGATGCTGGGCTATGCCTGGCAAAAAGGCTGGGTTCCGCTTGGCCTGGAGTCGCTGCAACGTGCCATCGAGCTCAATGCGGTGGCGGTGGCAAACAACAAGGCGGCGTTCGAATGGGGTCGGCGCGCAGCGCATGACTGGACGTCGGTCGAGCGGCTGCTGACGCCGGGGCAGGTGATGGAGTTTCGCCGTCGCCCGTCGCTGCAGGACAGCGTCAACCGGCGCGTCGAGTTTCTGGGCGAATACCAGAACGTGCGTTATGCCGCTGACTACCGGGACTTTGTGGAGGCGGTTCGTTTGCGCGAAGCGCCGCTTGGCACGACCACGCTGACCGAGTCGGTGGTGCGTTACCTGTTCAAGCTGATGGCCTACAAGGACGAGTATGAAGTGGCGCGCCTGCATACCGAAGGCAGTTTCCTCAAGCGTGTCGGGGAGACATTCGAAGGCGACTTCAAGCTGCATTACCACCTGGCGCCGCCACTGCTGTCAAGACGCAACGAGAAGGGTGAGCTGCTAAAGCGCCAGTTCGGCCCCTGGATGCTGGTGGCTTTTCGCCTGCTGGCACAGCTCAAAGGTCTGCGTGGTACCGCGTTCGACGTTTTCGGCCGTACCGAAGAACGGCGCACCGAGCGCGACCTGATAGTGCAGTACCGAGCCGACATGGATGAAGTGTTGCATGGCCTGGGCAGCGACAACCATGCACTGGCCGTGGAGATCGCCTGCCTGCCGGAGACCATACGCGGTTATGGGCATGTCAAGGAACGCAGTGTCGTGGCGACCCGGCTGCGTCGGCAGGACCTGTTGCAGCGCTGGCGCGCTCCGGCGTCGGCACCAGTGGCACAGCAGGTCGCTGCAGGCGCTGGCGGGTAGACCCGTCCACTGGCCGGGTTGGCCGCGTGCCCCTTACAATGGCGGGTTAACCGCTGCGCACTGCCGAGCCGGTGCGGCGGGCATTCCAGTCCAACCGACCGTTGTGGAGACACCTGTGCTTATTTCGTCCGCCTTTGCCCAAACCGCTCCCGCTGCCGCCGGTGGCGACATGCAATCCTCATTGATGAGCATGTTGCCACTGGTGCTGATGTTCGTGGTGCTTTATTTTGTCATGATCCGCCCGCAGATGAAGAAGCAAAAGGAACATCGCGCCATGATCGAGGCGCTGGCCAAGGGTGATGAAGTGGTAACCGCGGGAGGTGTGTTGGGCAAGGTTGCCAAGCTGGGCGACAGTTATATCGGACTGGAAATATCCGGCGGGGTTGAAGTGCAGATCCAGCGCAGCGCAGTGGTACAGGTTCTTCCCAAAGGCACGTTCAAATAACCGGCGGTGTGGGCCGCGCACGGTTGCTGGCTGCGCCCCACCTTCCCAACCACATCATGAATCGATACCCGGTCTGGAAGTACGCCATCATCATCGTGGCGCTGGTGGTCAGTGTTCTCTACACGCTGCCGAATTTCTTTGGTGAAGCGCCGGCGGTGCAGGTGTCGTCGGCGAAGGCCACGGTCAAGGTGGACAGCAATACCCAGACCCGTGTAATTGAGGCGCTGAAGGCGGCCGGCCTGTCGCCAGCAGCGGTAACGTTTGATGGCAACTCCATCAAGGCGCGATTCGATGACACGGACGCCCAGCTCAAAGCCAAGGACGCGATCCAGAAGGTGCTGGTACCCGATCCGGCGGACCCACCCTACATCGTCGCACTCAATCTGTTGTCACGTTCGCCGGCGTGGTTGTCCAAGCTCGGCGCCGCGCCGATGTATCTCGGACTGGACTTGCGCGGTGGCGTGCACTTTTTGTTGCAGGTCGACATGCAGGCAGCACTGACCAAGAAGGCAGAATCCCTGTCCGGCGATCTGCGCACGGTGCTGCGCGAGAAAAACATACGGCACGGTGGCATCAGCCGGGTTGGCCAGACAGTGGAGATTCTTTTTCGTGATGCGGCAGCACTTGACGGCGCCAAGCGCGTGATCTCGGAGCAGTTTGCCGAATTGCAGACCGTCGAGGTGGTAGACGCAGGCGAGACAAAACTCACCGCCTCGATCAAGGCGCCGTCCGCGCGCAGTATCCAGGAGCAGGCGCTCAAGCAGAACATGGTGACCTTGCACAACCGTATCAACGAGCTCGGCGTGGCCGAACCGGTGATACAGCAGCAGGGGCTTGATCGCATCGTGGTGCAGCTGCCAGGTGTGCAGGACACCGCCAAGGCGAAGGACATTCTTGGCCGCACTGCCACGCTGGAGGTGCGCCTGGTCGATGAAAGCGCCGAAGCCCGCGCGGCCGAGTCCGGCGGCGCCCCGGTGCCCTTTGGCTCCGAGCGCTACCTCGAGCGCAACAGCCAACCGGTGGTGGTCAAGAAGCAGGTCATCCTGACCGGTGAGAATCTGACCGATGCCCAGCCCGGTTTTGACACCCAGACCCAGGAGGCGGCGGTGCATTTGTCGCTGGATGCCAAGGGATCGCGCATTTTCCGGGATGTCACGCGGGAGAACGTCGGCAAACGCATGGCCATCCTGCTGTTTGAGAAGGGCAAGGGGGAGGTCGTCACTGCGCCGGTGATTCGCAGCGAGATTGGCGGTGGCCGGGTGCAGATATCCGGTCGAATGACCACGGTCGAGGCGCAGGACACGGCCCTGCTGCTGCGTGCCGGCTCGCTGGCGGCGCCGATGGAAATCATCGAAGAGCGCACCATTGGCCCGAGTCTGGGGGCAGAAAACATTGCCAAGGGTTTCAGCAGTGTGACTTGGGGTTTCCTGGTGATTGTTGCCTTCATGTGCATCTACTATGCATTGTTCGGCGCCTTCTCCAGTATCGCCCTGGGCTTCAACCTGTTGCTGCTGGTAGCGGTGTTGTCCATGCTGCAGGCCACGCTGACCTTGCCTGGCATGGCGGCCGTGGCGTTGGCCCTGGGCATGGCGATCGACTCCAACGTGTTGATCAACGAGCGGGTGCGCGAGGAGTTGCGCAATGGCGCGTCTCCGCAGGCGGCCATCAATGCCGGTTATGACCGGGCCTGGGGCACCATTCTTGACTCCAACGTCACGACATTGATCGCTGGCCTGGCGTTGCTGATTTTTGGCTCCGGTCCGGTGCGGGGTTTTGCCGTTGTGCATTGCATAGGCATCCTGACCAGCATGTTCTCTGCTGTTTTCTTTTCCCGCGGTCTCGTCAACCTCTGGTATGGCCGGGTCAAGAAACTCAAATCGGTGTCGATTGGTACCGTGTGGCGGCCTGACACCGGCGCCGACATGGCCAAGACGGCACAGGGGAAATAAGCATGGAGTTTTTCAAAATCCGCCGTGACATACCGTTCATGCGCCATGCCCTGGTGCTCAACACCGTGTCGCTGGTGACGTTTGCGCTGGCAGTTTTCTTTCTGTTCAGCCGCGGGCTGCATCTGTCGGTCGAGTTCACCGGAGGCACCGTGATGGAGGTCGGTTACAGCCAGTCGGCCGATGTGGCCAAGGTGCGTGCTGTCATTGCCGATCTCGGATACACCGACATCCAGGTGCAGAATTTCGGCACCACGCGCGATGTGCTGATCCGCCTGCCGGCGCAAAAAGGTGTGGGTTGGGCGCAACAAAGCGAAACTGCTTTCGCCGCTCTCAAGAAAGCTGATCCGCAAGCGACGCTGCGGCGACAGGAGTTCGTCGGGCCGCAAGTCGGGGACGAGCTGGCGCTGCATGGCGCCAAAGCGCTGGCCATGGTCGTGGTGGGCATCATGTTGTATTTGATGGTTCGCTTCGAGTGGAAGTTTGCCTTGGCAGCGATTGTTGCCAACCTGCACGACGTGGTCATCATCCTCGGGTTTTTCGCGTTCTTCCAGTGGGAGTTTTCGCTTGCCGTGTTGGCTGCGGTGCTGGCGGTGCTGGGTTATTCGGTCAACGAATCGGTGGTTATCTTTGACCGGGTTCGCGAGAATTTCCGCCGCTACCGCAAGATGAACACGGTACAAATCATCGACAACGCCATCACCTCCACCATCAGTCGTACTATCATCACCCACGGCTCCACCCAAATCATGGTTTTGTCAATGCTGCTTTTTGGCGGTCCAACGCTGTATTACTTCGCTTTGGCGCTGACCATCGGTATCTGTTTCGGCATCTATTCGTCGGTATTTGTGGGTGCCGCCGTCGCCATGTGGCTGGGTCTCAAGCGCGAAGATCTGATCAAGGGTACACCGCAAAAGCCGGGTGACCCGAATGATCCGAACGCGGGCGCCACGGTCTGACAACACGCGGCACCCATGGCGACCAGACCTCCCGTCTCCCAGCGCAGTCGCCCGACCCAGGAGACACGGGAGCGGTTTGTCGCCGACGCCGGGCGGGCGCTGACCGACATCGTGGCGGCGGTGCAGGAGAAACTCTCGGTGCTTGTCAGCGAGGCTGTTCCGTCGCGGGAAATGCAGGTGCGCCGCGATGCCTGGACTTTCTTTCAGCGCACGCGTGCCAACTGGCGAGACGGAACACTGCGCACCTGGCAGCAGGCGCTGAATCCGGTGGCCAGCTTTGCGACGACCGACCTGCAGGACATCGACGGTTTGCAGCTGGTGGGAACCGACGTGGTGGAAAACAAGATTCTCGCCTCGCGGTTGGTGCTGCGGGTGATGGACAAGGTCAATACCGAGCTCGATGATCTGCGCCTGCGTATCCGCCACATGGAGGATACGGCCGACCTCGACCGTGGTGACATTCTGCGCCCGGAGGTGCTGGTGCTGGGCCTGGTCGAGCAATGGGCCGCCGCCGGCATGCCAAACGGCAGTTGGCCGCTGATCAACGATGTGGTGCAAAGTTTGCTGTCGGAGCGGCTCAAGCAGGCGTACCACAAGGCAAACCAGTACCTGATCGAGCAGGGTGTGATGCCCACCATTGAGCTCAAGGATCGGGTCAAGCGTTCGACCAGCCAGGGTGGCGGCTTCCGGCCACCGCCGCGGCCACCGGCTGACCCCGGACCGCACAGCGAGTTTCCCGACCACGCACAAGGTCAAGGGTTTGCTGCCAGTGGCGGCGGCCACGCGCAAGGCAGTTTTCCATCCGCGGCGTCTGGTGGGCATGGGCAAACCGGGCACTCCGGTACCGGCGGCGCGCAGGCGGCATCGAACTACGGCGGCCCTTCCGGGAGCCGTTCGGCCGCAGGAGGAATCGAAACCGGGTCAGCGCAACCGCCTTCGGGAACACAGGGCGGCCCAGGCGCTTCGCGTGCTGGATGGACATCCGATCCCTCGGTTGATACCCGCCATGGGCCAGTGAGCGCGCGCGGCCATGTTCACGAACAACCGCGTGCGCCGGCCACCATGGGTGGCGCGGCTGGGGTGGGGCCGGCAGACGGTGGGCGCCACGCCGCGGCTCAGGACGAAACCCGCATGATGACGGCGGCGACACCTTTGGCCCGCGCGCGCAGCCGGGCCCAAGGTGTGTTGGGACAACTCAAGCGCCTGCTGGTGGGCCGGGTCGGGCCGGAGTTTGACGCCACCGCCTACGAGCCGGCGTCACCGGCTCTGGCTGCGGCCATGAATGTGCGCGCTGCGGGTGCTGCCACTTATGGCACCACCGGTACCGAGTACGAAGACTACAGTCAGGCCGGGTTGGCGGCAGTTGCCGGGCGGCTGCGCCAGGAAACCACCGAGCTCAAGAACAAGGCCGAGACCAAGGGCGAAAAGGCGACGATCGAGATCGTCGCGCTGATGTTCCAGGCCATCCTGCAGGAAGAGCGCATCCCCCCCGGCATACGAGTCTGGTTCGCGCGCCTGCAAATGCCGGTGCTGCGCGTGGCCTTGGCCGAGCCAGACTTTTTCGGTACTGCCAGCCACCCGGCGCGGCAACTGATCGACCGCATGGGTTCCTGCGTCATGGGTTTTGATGCCAGTGGCATTCAGGGCAGTTTGCTGGAGAAGGAAATCAAGCGCGTGGTTCAGGTCATCGAGCAGTATCCTGAAACCGGCAAACGTGTCTATGAGCTGGTGTATTCCGAGTTTCAGAAGTTCCTGCAGAAGTTTCTGGCCGGCAGCGGCGCGACCCAAAAGGTCGCCAGTGTCGCGCAGCAGGTGGAGCAGAAGGAAACGTTGACGATCCAGTACACGATAGAAATGCGCAACACGCTCAAGGATGTGCCGGTGCGCGACGAGATCCGCACATTCCTGTTCAAGGTGTGGGCCGAAGTGCTGGCGGTGGCGGCGGTGCGCAAGGGGCCGCAACATGCGGAGACGCTGGAGCTGAAAAAGACGGCCGCCGATCTGGTGTGGGCTGCCAGTGCCAAACCGAACCGGGCTGATCGCGCGCGCGTGATTCAGGATCTGCCGAAGCTGTTGCAGCGCCTGCGTGCCGGCATGACTCTGCTGGGAATGGCCCCGAGTCAGCAGGACATTCATATCAAGACCGTCAGCGATACGCTGGCCGACGCCTTCCTGTCGAAGACGCAGGCGATCCCCACGGCCCAGATCGACGCCATGGCCAAGCGGCTGGCAAATCTGGAAGATTTCGTTACCGAAGAGGGAATGGGGGACCTGCCGCTCGATGCCGAGAGCATCGAACTCATGCTCGGCATCGACCCGGCCACCATCGACGTGGTGGCGAATGGTGGGTCCAAGCCCACCAATGCCATGCTGGCCTGGGCGACCGAACTTGAACTGGGCTCCTGGTTCACGCTGGACCACAACGGGCGGGTCACCAAGGTGCAGTTTGTGTGGCGCAGTGAGCGCAAGCAACTCAGTCTGTTTGCATCCAGCGATGGACATAGTTACCTGATACAGGCTGGTCGCCTGGCGGCTTACCTGCAGGCGGGTTTGTTGCTGCCGCAGGAAGAAGAAGCGCTCACGGTGCGCGCCACACGCGACGCGCTGGCAAAACTGGAAGCCAATCCGGAGCGCTTGCTGGGATAAGCTGGCGCGCCCTTAGTGGCCGACGCGGCCTTCGGCCTCGTCGCATAACTCGTCGAGTACCAGGGCGTCTGGCTCCTCGCCGTAACTCCAGTACACCATCAGGACGATGATCTTGAGGTCGTCGAGCGCCAGCGGATCGGCGTTCGAGGCCATGGCGCGATCCACCACCACTTCGCGCATGTGTGCTGGCAACACCCCGGCGCACTCCAGGAAGCTGATGAAGCCCAGGCATTGCGGCCCCAGGACATTTTGTTCCTGCACGGAGTAGATGCGCATGCTGCCCAGTGACTGTTGCAACAGCTGTTGTGCGCCGCGCGCAGGCGCCGTTGTAATGGCGTCAGATGCAGCTAGCCGGGTTTCGCGGGTTGCCTGGCCCAACGCACCCAGCCACACCAGAGCCTGTTCGATCTCTTCGTTGTCAAAACCGACCGCTGTGAGTTTGCGCTGCAGATGCTGCTGCTGCGGGCAGGCATCGCCACGCCAATAGTTCTCGTACACGAATACCAGCACTTCAAACATGCTGTCAATGTAACGCACATCGCGCCGGGCGCAGCAAGCCAGGCCCGGATGGCCGGGCTTTCAGGCCCGTCCGCTGCGCTGAAACAGCGCACCCGGCAACCGCACCACCTGGCCGTCGAGTTCCAGCACCATCAATTGCGCCTGCAGCGTCGCAGGGGACAGGCCGGTCCGGGCCAGTAGTGCATCGAGCCCCACCGTGTCGTGACCAATGGCGCGCAGCAGTGTGCTCTCGTCGGCAGTTTCCATCGCAGGCCCGGGATCGATCGGCACCTGCGCCACGGCCGACGGGCGGCGCAATTCTTCCAGAATGTCCTGCGCCGACTCGACCAGTTTTGCGCCCTGCTTGATGAGTGCGTGGCAACCTCGCGACTGCGGGGAGTGGATCGAGCCGGGGAGGGCAAACACGTCTTTTCCCTGCTCGGCGGCCAGGCGCGCCGTGATCAGCGAGCCCGATTGCAGAGCGGCCTCCACGACCACGGTACCGCAACACAGGCCGGCGATGATGCGGTTGCGTTTCGGAAAGTTGACCGCCAGCGGCGGTGTGCCGATCGGATACTCGGAGAGCACCATCCCGCGTTGTGTAATGGCGCGCAACAACAGCTTGTGGCGACTGGGATACACGATGTCCACACCTGTGCCTATGACCGCGATGGTCGCCAGACCGGGTCTGTCGGAGGGCGTGCCGTCCAGAGCCCCAGTGTGCGCTGCGCCATCCACGCCCAGCGCCAGCCCGGATACCACGGTAAGTCCGGCCTGTTGCAGCTGCCGCGCCAGTGCACGCGCATTGTCGGCACCTTGTGGCGTCGGATTGCGGCTGCCCACCATGGCAATACAGTCGTGTGCTGGCGGCAACCCCTGCTGCGGCAGCTGGCCCAGCATGTACAACAGCACGGGCGGGTCCTCGATGTCCAGCAGGGCACGCGGATAACGGGCGTCACCCAAAACGCAGACATGGCGGGCGGCGCCGGTGTCGTCGCCACCTTCACACAACCAGGCCCAGGTGGTCTCAAGCAGCGCGTTGAGCTCCGCTGGACGGCGCTGCAGCGTGTCCGCCTGGGTCGGACTGACGACCTGTGCCAGCACCGCCGCTGGCTGGATAAAGATCGCCTCGGGCAAGCCGAAGCAGGTCAACAACCGGCGCACGCTGGTGTTGCCCACGCCGCTGCTGAGCGTCAGTCTGAGCCAAACCTCGAGTTCGTCGCGTTCCATGCCAGAGGGCGGTTACCGGCAGCGTGCGGCGCCTGCGTATCGTAAAACCCGATGCCTGACCCGGGTCAAGCGCACGCCCCGTTCAACGCGGGCTTATCAGGCGGTCTCCGACCTTCACGCCGTCGGTGATATCGAGCACCAGCGCATAGGACAGCCGCTCGAAGGTCTTGAAGACCATCAACAGGCCATTGCGCTCATCGGGCAACTTCATCTGGGCGCGCGCCGTGTCGGTCTTGTCGATCAGGCGTTCACCATCCTTGAGTATCGCCAGGACATGACCGCGTTCGATGCCGTCGCGCGAACCGCGGTTGATCGCCACCACCTGGTTTTGCGCCGCATTCACCACCGCGCTGCCATACACCGAGACAATTCGCGCATCGACTTTGCCAGCGGGCGCGCGTGGCGCGTAACTTACCAGCTCTCGCTCCGGCTCGGGCAACATGCGGTCGCCGACACGCATTTCTTCCTTGGCCGATACGATGTCTATCGTCGCCGGTACCACCACCGTGCTCTCACGGCCGTCCTTGTCGGTGCTGGTTTGTGTCGACTCGCTGCGTACCAGCACTGCCTTGCCGACGTACTGTGCTTCATAACCCAGCACTTCACCGCTGGCGGGGTCCTTCAGAGGCGTGGCGTTGCGAAAAATCCGGAACTCCTGCTGGCGCCCGGGTGCATCGAGCATCGGCTTTTCATTTTGCCCGCGCGCATAGGCGCGGTCGCCGCGGGTCAGCAGAACCCGGCCTTCCTGCGCTGCCACGATGCGTGGCGCGTTGGTAAGGCCATCGGCGTCGACGATGACCGGCTCGGCCAGGAATGGCTCTATCAGATGCAATTTGAGCGTTGGCAGTGCGCTGCTGTCCAAGGCCTCGTAGCGGGTCCGCGGTGACACCCGGATCGTCTCGGTCGGTGGCGCGTCGGCCGCCGAACCAGCCATGCGCAGCGTGGCTCGGCCATCCTTGCGCTCCAGCACCAGGCGCTGACCCGGGTAGATGCGGTGCGGGTTGCGAATGTCATTGAGGTTCATGCCCCACAACTCGGGCCAGCGCCAGGCGCTTTTCAGAAACAGTCCAGATATGGCCCAAAGGGTATCGCCCGACTTCACCGTATAACTGTCCGGCGCGTTGGCCGCCAATTCAGTCATGGGCACGCCGGCCTGCGCGACCTGTGTCGCGAGCGCTTTCTGCGCTGGTGTCACCGTCAGGTTCTGCGCCAACACGTCGGTTGGCAGCAGCGCCAGGGTCGCGCTGGCCAGGCATGCGATGGCCCAGTAAGCCTGTGATGACCTGCGGATCGTCAATTCATGCAGCATGGTGTTCGCCCTTGGAGACTGCCCCGGTGTGAGCATATGGGTAACAAGCTGACACCCGGGATATCTTGATAAATCACGCACGATTTTGCGCTCAAGTCCTTGATTGGGCAACGATTTCTATTGTTCGGAGCTGCTTGAAGCCGGAAAAGTGGCGAAAATAACGACACCTTTGAAGAGAACCCATGGCTTTGTTACCCATTATTTGTTATCCCGATGCACGTTTGCACAAGATCGCAGCGCCGGTGGCGATCGTGGATGAGCGTATCAGCGTGCTGGCGCGTGACATGCTGGAGACCATGTACGAGGCCAAAGGCATCGGTCTGGCGGCAACCCAGGTGGATGTGCATCTGCGGCTGATCGTGATCGACGTGTCGGAGCAGCGCGACCAGCCCATTGTGTTGATCAATCCGGAGTTGTTATGGACCAGCGCCGAAAAACACCTGAATGAGGAAGGTTGCCTGTCGGTGCCCGGTGTCTACGATGGCGTTGAGCGTTTTGATGCCGTGCGCGTGCGTGCACTCGACCAGCAGGGGGTGTCCCGCACACTGGAGGCAGACAGCGTGCTGGCGATTTGTGTGCAGCACGAGATGGACCATTTGTTGGGCCGGGTGTTTGTCGAATATTTGTCCCCGCTCAAGCGCAACCGGATCCGGACCAAGATGCGCAAGCTCCAGCGCGGGGAGCGCGATTGAGGGTCGTATTCGCCGGTACGCCGGAATTCGCCGCAGTCGCCTTGCGCCAATTGCTGGCGGCCGGACATGAGATAACGCTGGTGCTGACGCAGCCGGATCGGCCAGCGGGCCGGGGCATGGCGCTGCAGCAGTCAGCGGTAAAGCAGCTGGCGCTGCGTCACCAGCTGGACCTGCAGCAACCGCGCAGTCTGCGCCTGGATGGACGATTCGCCACCGACGCCGTCGCCGCCCAGGCGGCAATCCTGCACGCCGGCGCCGATGTGATGGTGGTGGCGGCCTATGGCTTGTTGTTGCCTCTCTGGGTGCTGGATGCCTTTGCTGCCAAGCCGTCGCCGGCATCCCGTGTGTCCGGGTGCCTGAATATCCACGGCAGCCTGCTGCCGCGCTGGCGTGGTGCCGCCCCGGTGCAGCGTGCGATCGAGGCCGGAGATGCAGTGACCGGCGTATGCATCATGCAGATGGACGCCGGTCTCGACACAGGCGCGGTGCTGTTGTCGGCTCAGATGCCGATACGGCACGAGGGGGTTGACGCGGATACTGGTGGCAGCCTGCACGACCGGCTTGCAACCCTTGGTGCCGGGCTGATCGTGCAGGTGCTGGCGATGGCGAGCGCCGGGACGCTGCTGCACCAGCCACAGCCGCCAGACGGCGTCTGTTACGCCCGCAAAGTGGATAAGGCGCAGGCCTGTATTGACTGGGCGTCGTCCCCCGCCCTGGTGGAGCGGCGCATCCGCGCCTTTGATCCTGCGCCTGGCGCCTGGACCACGATGCAGGCGCAGAACATCAAAGTGTGGCGTGCCGCAGTGTTGGAGCAAGAGTCGCCGACGGGTGCCGCGCCTGGCATGGTACTTCGGCTCGCGGCCCAGGGCATCGATGTTGCCTGCGCCGCGGGTGTCGTGCGTCTGCTGGAGCTTCAGCGCGCCGGCGGTCGGCGCATGCCAGTGGGTGAGTTTGTGCGCGGCCTGGCGCTACAAGCTGGCCAGCAGTTTGACAGTCCGGTCGCCTGATGTTCTTTTTGCACGCCAACTACCGCCACCCGGAGTTCCGCACCGGCATGCGCGAGTTCCAGCCGGTGGCGCCCGGGATCGCGGCCTGGGGTCTGATGACCGGTGTAGCCATGGTCAAGTCGGGCATGGGCACGGTCGAGTCCCTGTTGATGGCGCTGCTGGTGTTTGCCGGTAGTTCCCAATTGGCTGCGGTTCCCTTGCTGTTGGCCGGTGCGCCGGCCTGGGTGGTGCTGGCCACCGGTTTTTGTGTCAATCTGCGGTTTGTCGTGTTCAGCCTGCATTTGCGCCCGTTTCTGGCCCATCTGGGCTTCTGGCAGCGTATCGGCCACGGCTATTTCACTGCCGACCTGAGTTACGTGATGTTTACCCGGCGTTACGCGCATCCCGGTGCCAACGCCGACGAGCGTCAGGCGCAGGAGGCGTTTCTGGCCGGTAACGACATGATCAATTGGGTGTCCTGGGTCGGCTCCAGTGTGCTCGGGGTGTTGCTGGCGCAACTCGTCCCGCAAAGCTGGGGTTTGGGTTTTGCCGGCATTCTGTGCCTGGTTGGCATTCTGTGTTCGCTGGCGACGACGCGCTTGCGCGTGGTGTCGCTGATCACCGCTGGCGCCGCCGGCGTATGGGCCTATGCACTGCCGCTGAAACTCAACATACTGGTGGCGATTGCAGCCGCAGTGATGGCCTGTTTGATGCTTGAGCGCCTGGCGGGCAAGACGTCAGCGCCGCTCACCCGATGAACACACCGGATTGGTACACCGTTGCCGTCATCATCGGCCTGACACTGGTGACGGTGCTGGCGCGCAGTTTTTTCCTGTTGTCTGTGCGCAGCTGGGTCTTGCCGCATTGGGCGCAGCGTTCGCTGCACTATGCACCTATCGCGGCCCTGGCCGCCGTTGTGGTGCCCGAGATCGTGACGGTCCAGGGCCAACTTGTCACGACCTGGCAGGATGCCCGTCTGGTTGCGGCGCTGGGCGGCATCCTGGCCTTTTGGTGGTGGCGCGACGTGTTGTACACCATCATCGCCGGCATGGCTTTGTATCTGCCGCTGCATGTGGTGTGGGGTTGGTAGGCACATGCAGCAGGCACGCCCCTGGTCCTTTTTCCGCCTGACACTGGTGCTCAGCCTGTGGCTGGCGGTGGTCGGCAACCTGCCCCTGTGGCACGCCCTGTCGGGTTTGCCAGAACTCGCCGGGG
>JANLVB010000337.1:0-12531 GCA_031363785.1 Betaproteobacteria bacterium | reverse complement strand
GAGGGGGCTGGGTTATGGCGGGTGAATGGCGCGACATCACGCTTGGAGATTTCGTGGCGCTACAACGAGGCCATGACCTAACGGAACCTGAGCGCCGCATTGGTCGTTTTCCCGTGATGGGCTCTGCTGGACAAAACGGCTTTCACGACACTGCGCTCGCCAAAGGCCCAGGCATCGTGATTGGCCGGAGCGGTGCATCGTTTGGCCAAGTGCATTACGCGAAAGAGGATTTCTGGCCACATAACACCGGCCTCTACGTCACCGACTTCAAAAGCAATGACCCGCTCTTTGCTTTCTACTTTCTCAAGGCTCTCGACTTCGACCGTTTCAACTCGGGCAGCGCGCAGCCTTCATTGAATCGCAACTTCATCTATCCAATTCCGATTCGCGTGCCGAAACCCGCCGAGCAAAAAGCCATACCCACCAGACCTCCAGGACGAGGCGGTCAAAACCGTACTGGCCCAGGCGGAACTGCTGTCAGCGGCTTGGGCTGACGGTCTCGCGTAGGCGGTGCGCCGCACCCGGCCGCTGGCTGCCAGGGCCGAAACGCTGAGGCAGGCCCCAGTAGACTCCCCTGCTCCAACCTCAATCTGCAGGATCGCTTCATGACAAAACAAGAACGGCATCGCGGCCGGCTGATCGACCACATCGGTTTGGTCGTGCGGGATTTGGCTGCAAGCAAAGACTTCTACTGCGCCATCTTCGGCGTGCTGAAGATCCCGATCGGCGGCTCCGACGCGAGCAACCTGTGGGCGGATGAGCTTTTCATATCGTCGCCCGCCAGCGACGAGGTGCAAGGCGCACTGACCGGGCGCCACCATATCGCGTTCCAGGCGCAAGACCGGGCCATGGTGGATGCGTTCCATCGGGCTGCGTTGGCGCATGGCGGGCGGGACAACGGCGCGCCGGGCGAACGCGCATACCACCCAGGTTACTACGCGGCGTATGTGCTGGACCCGGATGGCAACAATATCGAAGCGGTGTTCCGCGATGGTGTCGCCCGGAGTGCGGCGTCGGTGCGGATCACGTATTGACGGGTGCTTGGTGCTTTGTCAGTTCAACAGCACGAACACACGCAAACCGGCAAGATGCAGTAAGCTGAAGACTATACGCATAGCAGGAGTTCTGACATGCCTCTTTTTTCCTGGTTCACGTCACGCCTGTGCACCCCGGTCTGCGCAGTCGCCATTGCCTTGAGCTTCGTCGCGGCACCACCCGCCGCCGCACAACAAGGCCCGCTGAACCGCCAGCAGGCAGTGCAGGCTCTGAAACATGCCGACCCCGTGCGGCGCCTGGAGGGCATGATCCGCCTGACGGACATCGGCACCGCTGTCGATGCCGACGCCCTGATGCCGCGCCTGCTGGACGCGGACCCGACCCTGCGCCAAGCCGCTGTCGCCATGATCTGGCGACTCTGGGGCCGCTCGGGTGATGCTGCCATCGACACGCTTTACCAGCATGGCGTGGACTTGATGCAATCGGGCAATCTACCCAAAGCTGTGGTGGTGTTCAGCGACATCATCAGCAAACGCCCGGCCTTCGCCGAGGCCTGGAACAAGCGCGCCACCCTGTACTACATGCAGGGCCAGTACGAGCTGTCGATGAAGGATTGCGACGAGGTACTCAAACGCGTGCCGAACCATTTCGGCGCCCTGTCGGGCTACGCACAGATGCTGGCGACACGAGACCAGCCCGAGCGTGCCCTGGAGTACCTGGAGCGCGCCTACAGGGTGAATCCGAATTCGGGCAACGCCGAGCCGATGATCGAATACCTGCGCCAGCAAGTCGACGTCAAACGCAAGAAATCTGCTTGACACACCGCCGCCGCCAGGCGCAAGCGCCTCAGCCCGGAATCACCGGCTCCACCAGGCAGGCCAGTTGCGCCAGCGATTCCTGCCAGCCGAGGTAACACATCTCGGTCGGTATCAGTGACGGAATGCCGGATTGCACGATATCCACCTCGGTACCGCAAGAAACCTGCTTCAGGAGCACGGTCACCTCCATCTCGCCTGGCAGGTTGGGGTCGTCAAACTTGTCTGAATAACGAAGGCGCGAATGCGGCACCAGCTCGTGGTACACGCCGCCGAAGGAATGGCTGTGGCCGGACGAGAAATTGGTGAACGACATTCGGAAACTGCCACCGAGCCGCGCGTCCATGTGGTGCACCTTGCAGGTGAAACCGTAGGGCGGCAACCAATTGGCCATGGCGTCGGCGTCGAGAAATGCGCGGTAAATGCGCTCCGGGCTGGCGCGCAGCACACGGTGAAAACGGACAGTGCCTGTAGACATGGTCTTCCTTAAAGGTCAGTTGGATTGCGGCATTGCAGACATATCCATCCAGAAGGCCTCCCAGACATGACCGTCAGGGTCTGCCAAGCTGTGGTTGTACATGAAGCCCAAGTCCTGTATCGGGTTGATGTCTGCCTTGCCGCCGCTGGCGCGCGCTGAGCGGCCCCCACTGCAGCCCATACAGCGACACTTTGACCAGGGCCGTCGATAGTGAACGGGCGTCCGTAGCCTGCGCCCCTGCCTGGTCCGCCAACAGTTCCCGGTCGCCCCCGACAGCGCGCTCGGCTGTCGCAAACTCGTTGAGACAGAACGATAAGGCAACAATGGCCGACATCTTGCCCAGGTCTGACGCGTTGCCCGATGAACTGCTCAACTTGGCAATCGCCTGGCCCAGGCGTGCATACATGGGTGCGAACTGCATGCTGTAGGTGACATCCTCTCCGCGAAAGTGTCCCAATTCGTGCCCAACGACCGACGCGAGTTCTGGCGTTGTGAATGTACGCATCAGGCCCAGAGACAGGAACAGCGTTCAACCCTGCAACACCCTGTCTTCGCCCAGCAATTGCAAGGGCGAGGCAGTGACAAAGAAATTTGGCTCCAGGCCGACGACGATGTGGTCCGGCTTCTGGGACTGCAGTTTGGCTGCAATGCCCTCGACAAAAGAGTGCAATCCCTGCTGTTCGCTCTTGTCGAGCGCACATGCCCGAAGCAGCAATGGCTGTTGTTTCATGACTCCTATCGATGCTTTTAACAGCGCCCAGCATGCCGCCAGCGCACCCACCCCGACCAGAAGCAGCAGCCAGGCATGGACACTTTGGATGGCAGTGACTTCGAGCGTGTAAACGCTGTAGACGAATAACACTCCCTGCGCCAGCACTGACACCGCAAGAAGAAGCGTCACGACGCGGATCATGGGCCCAAAGACCGCACTCATGCGTTTAGGGTCGGTGCCCGCCAGCACACGGGCGCCCAGGATCAGCACAAAAAGCAAAAGGCCTATTGCTGCAGTAGCGTACGAGGCAAGGCGAACGAGCGCAATTTCATCGGCCGGTCCACACAGGGCCGCGATCGGTTCTGCGTCCCCGCCGCTGGCTGTTCGGTCGCTGCAAAAACGCAAGTAACCCATCTTGCCGGGGTCGGAGTCTTTGGAAGCCTGCGTGTGCGACATCATGGCCACAAGCTGTCGAAACTGCTTGTCGTATTCGGACTCCATGTACCACCCGGTTCCCCAGCCCAGCAAAGGAACCATAAAGAGGCACAAAGCCAACAAAACGACCATCTTGAGTCGGCCTGGAATCGAGTCCATCGTTACCTCCTTCTTTTGCTCGGGCCAGTGGACCGATGGCATTGCAAAAAATCCGGCAACGCACCCCGCTCCTCATCCAACTTGGTGACGCCGGAACGACCTGCGTTGCAACCAGGTTGGCGCAGCACCAGCCGGGAACCCCTGCACCCCCCGTTATGATGGAGCCGATGCCACCACTTGGAGGCCCACTGCCATGACGTCCATCCACCCCAACCTCGGCCGCTGCTTCGACGCCACGCGTGCACCGGGCAAAGTGGCGATCATCGACACCGCCGACTGGGAGCATCCGCGCGAATGGACGTACGCCCAGCTGGATGCTGAATGTGATGCGGTGGCTCGTGGCCTGGTGGCCAGGGGCTTGCAGCCAGGGGACCGGGTCGGCATCCTGTCACTGAACCGCTTCGAGCTGCTGGCAGCGTATTTCGGCACCATGCGCGCCGGCATGGTGTCGGTGCCGATCTCTTTCAAGCTGCCGCGCGAGACCATAATCCACATCGTGCAGGACGCCGACCTGCGCGCCGTGTTCCATGATCGCGAGCGCGCTGGTCTGTGCCCGGACAGTATCTTGCAGTTCGATTTCGATAACCCTGCTGGTTACCAGGCATTGCGCGACCCGGGCCGATTCGACACCGTGCTACCGGCCGAGCGTGGGCTGGCGATGATCCTGTATACCTCGGGCTCCACTGGCAAGCCCAAGGGCGTGCTGCTGTCACATGCGTCGCAACGCTGGTCACTGGAGACCTCGGCGCGTACCTACGGCGAGCGACCACAGCATCGTTATATCGTGGCCGCGCCGATGTTTCACATGAACGCCACCATCAGCGTCAAGGGTGCGCTGGCGGCTGGTTGCAGCATTGTGCTGCTGCCCTCCTTCGACGCCCGCAAATACGCGCAGGCCATTGAGCTCTTTCACGTCACTTGGCTCACCTCGGTACCGACCATGCTGGCCCTGGTGGCGCGCGAACGCAGTTATGTCGACGGCCTTGACTTCTTCTCTGTCACCAATGTCACCATGGGCTCGGCGCCGCTGACACAGGCGCTGGTGGACAAGGTGCAGGCGCTGTTCCCCAAGGCGCTGATCAACAACAGCTACGGCACCACCGAGGCCGGGCCCTCGCCCTTTGGCCCGCACCCGGACGGCATCCCGCGGCCTGCGACCTCGCTGGGTTATCCGCTGCCGGGCGCCCTGAGCGAGTTGCGTGAAGGCCCGGACGCCAACCTCGGCGTGTTGTACATGAAGAGCCCGATGCGCATGGAGGGCTACAACAAGCTGCCAGCCAAGACCGCTGAGGTGATGCAGGACGGCTGGTACCGCTCGGGCGACATCATGCGGCGCGATGAACACGGCTTTTTCTATTTTGTTGGCCGCGCCGACGACATGTTCGTGGTGGGCGGCGAAAACGTCTGGCCCGGCGAGGTGGAGCGGCTGGTGGAGCGTGCGCCCGGCGTGCACCAGGCCACCGTGGTGCCGGTCAGCGACGAGGTCAAGGGCATGTTGCCGTTTGCCTTCGTGGTGCGCCAGGCCGACTCCACCGTGACCGAGGCCGATATCAAAGCCTTTACCATCACCAACGGCCCGGCGTTTGCGCATCCACGTTTTGTCGAGTTTCGCGATGTGATCCCGCTGGCCTCCACCAACAAGCCGGACCGCAAGACCATGATCGCCGAGGCCGAGGCGATTGTGCGGCAACGGCGCGCCAGCAAAGGCTGACATGCGCGCCGTTGTGCTGCGTGAACATGGTGGCCTGGACCGGCTGGTCTATGAGACCGACTATCCGGACCCAGTGTGTGGGCCCGATGACGTGGTGTTGCGCACACGTGCCTGTGCGCTGAACTACCACGACGTCTTCACACGCCGTGGCATGCCGGGCATCAAGCTGCGCCTGCCCTTGATCGTGGGCAACGACGCGGCCGGTGACGTGGTGCAGGTGGGCAGCGCGGTGACCAGCTGCAAGCCCGGCGACCGGGTGCTGGTGGACCCGACGAACCGCGTCAACGCCGGCTTTTTGGGCGAAACCATGGACGGCGGTCTGGGCGAATTCGTCTGTGTGTCGGCGCACATGCTGATTGCATTGGATGCGCAAGTGGACTTCGCCAGTGCCGCCGCGTTACCGGTGGCGTATGGCACGGCGCACCGCATGATGCACGAGCGCGGACGTATCCAGGCCGGTGAAACGGTGCTGATCCTGGGTGCCTCGGGAGGGGTTGGCACCGGCTGTGTGCAACTGGCGAAGAACGCCGGCGCCACGGTAGTGGTGTGCGCCTCCAGCGACGAAAAGCTGGCCCGGCTCAAGGCAAGCGGCGCCGACATCGGTATCAACTACGCCACGCAGGACTGGGTTGCCGAATGCCACCGCCTGTTCGGCCGCGCCACCACGCGGGGGGCCGCCAGCCGCGGCTTGGACATGGTGGTCAACTTCACCGGCGGCGACACTTGGACACGCGCCCTGCGTGTGCTGCGCCGCGATGGCCGCATGCTCACCTGTGGCGCCACGGCCGGCTTCGACCCGACGGAGGACATTCGCTACATCTGGACCTTCGAGCTCAACATCGTGGGCTCCAACGGCTGGTCACGTGGCGACATCCTGGCCCTGCTGGCCATGGTCAAAGCCGGCAGCCTGCACCCCATCCTGCACCACCAGCGCTACCCGCTGGAGGATGGCCGCGAAGCCATGCGCCAGATCGAGGACCGCCTCACCTTCGGCAAGGTCATCGTGGAGCCGAACCCATGAGCGGCAGTGCAAGCACAGACATTGCCCAGTTGTTGCGCGCCAAGCTGGCCGAGGGCCGATTCCAGCATTTCATGGGGCTGGAGTTGCTGGACTTTGACGCCGCAACAGGCGCAGTAGGCCTGCGTGCGCCCTGGCGCGGCGAGTTCGAACGCGGCCCGGGCACCCTGCAGTGGCATGGCGGGCCGATGGCGGCACTGATCGATATTGCCGGCGACTTTGCGTTGATCGCCAAACTTGGCCGTGGCATCCCGACCATCGATCTGCGTATCGACTACCTTCGCCCGGCCCTGAACACCGACTTGGTGGCCCGCGCCCGAACGCTTCGTGCCGGGCGCACGGTGGGGGTGGTGGACATCGAACTCAGCGACAAACACGGGCGCCTGGTGGCGGTTGGCCGCGGCGGCTACTCAACACTGGACAAGGACAACAGGCCATGAGCGCTGCGCCGGGCCACCCCAAACAAGCTCGCAGCGCGGAAGTTGCCCAATGACCGCCCCCCCCATATCCAATGCCATCGGCACCATCGACCATGTGGTCATCGTGGTGGCGGAACTGGCGAGCGCAGCCGACATCTACCGGCGCCTGGGCTTCACCCTGTCGCCGCGTGGCGTGCATAGCGCGGCGTTGGGCACTGAAAACCATACCATCATGCTGCAGCGCGACTACTTCGAGCTGATGGCTGTGATGACGCCGACCGAACGCAATGCCGAATGGCGCAAGGTCGGCGCGCGTGGTGGTGGGGTAGCCGGCGTTGCCATGACGACGCAGGACCCGCACGCGGCACACTCGCACTGGCTGGCGGCCGGGCTGGCGCCCGAATCGGCACTGAAGTTTTCGCGCGCCGTGCCGCGCCCGGACGGCAGTGTGATGGAGGCGCGCTTCGAGGTCGTTTCGCTGGATGAAGTGGCAGGCACTGGTTTGCGCAGCTTTGTCTGCAGCCAGCCGACGCGCGAGGCGGTATGGCTGCCCGAACTGCTCAGCCATGCCAACACGGCGCTTGCGGTGCGGCGCATCACCATCGCCTGCCCGGACCCGGCTTTCAGCGCCGCGCAATGGCAACGCGTGCTGCCGGCCGCCCGGCTGTACGCCACAGCCACTGGTGCCGCCCTGGACACCGGCCGTCACACACTTGACCTGGTGCGGGATGCCTCGCCCCAGGTACGTGCGCTGGGCATGGAATTCACGGTCGCCGATCTGGCGGCCTGCGCCGCTGCACTGCAAGGTGGCGCCATCGCCTATCGCCAACTGGATGGCAAGCTGCAGGTTGGCCCGGAAAATGCATGCAATGTGTCCGTGACCTTCGGCGCAGCGGACTGACCGTCACCTGTCGCGCCGTGTAGCGTAGTATTCTAATTTTTGAATTCCCCCCTGACCCAATGGAGGTTTCCATGAAGACGGCCCAATTGCTTCGCGCACTGACCCTGGCTGCTGTTGTTGCCATTGGATGGGCTGGGCCAACCCACGCCCGTGACCTGCGCATCAACATCAACGCCGACCCGGAGATGATCGACCCCATCACCTTCTCGGCGCTGATCGCGGGCGACGTGTTGCGCCATGTCTACGAGAACTTCACCCGGGTGGACGAGAACGGCAAGGTGCTGCCGGCACTTGCGCTGAAGTGGACCGCCAGCGACGACAACCTGTCCTGGCGCTTCGAGCTGCGTCCGAATGTCAAATTTCATACCGGCAGGCCGTTTGGCGCCAAGGATGTCAAGGCCAGCTTCGAGGCCCTGCTTGCCCCCGGCAGCAAGGCCGGTCTGCAGTTGCAGTACTTGCAGCGCATCGTGGGCGCCAAGGAGGTGCAGGACGGCAAGACCAAGGAACTGGCCGGGGCCAAGGTGATCAGCCCGCTGGTGGTGGAGATCAAGTTCAGTGCGCCCGACGTGTTGTTCCCGGTCTACCCGTTCATGTTCTTCGACACCCAGGTGGTGGCAGACAAGGGAGCCAACTGGTTCATGCAGGGCTCGGCGGGCACCGGACCCTACAGTTTCGTCGAGTGGAAGCGCGGGCAGAGCGTGTACCTCAAAGCCTTCAAGGACTATTACGGCGGCGCACCGAAGATCGACGGCATCCGCTTTGTTGTGGTACCGGCCGAAGAAACCGCCGTCACCATGTACGAGGCCGATGAACTCGATATTCTGGTGCCAGCCAGCACCGACCTGAGCCGGCGCATCATGCGCGACGCCACCCTGAAGGCGCAAGCGCGCACCGCACCCAACGCACAGATCAATTTCCTGGGCATGAACCAGAACCTGTATGCGCCATTCAAGGACAAGCGTGTACGCGAGGCGTTTTGTATCGCCATTGATCGCGACGCGCTGACGCGTGGCCTGTTCGGCGGCCTGGCGCAGCCGCTGTATGGTCAGATCACACCCGGCATTGCAGGCTACAACCCGGCGGTCAAGAAGATCGCCTACGACCCCGATCGGGCCAAGAAGCTGCTGGCCGACGCCGGTTTTCCGAATGGGCGCGGCCTGCCGCCGCTCAAGATCGCCAATCTGGCACCGTTTCGCAACGAGATTGCGTATTACGCCGACCAGTGGAAACAAGTGCTCGGCGTCGAGGTCGGCCTGGATATCCAGGAGCGCGCGACCTTCCTGCGCTCGCTCAACGCCGGCGAGACACCGTTCTTTTCCTGGGGTTGGTCCGCCGGTTACCCGGACGCCCTGTATTACCTGTCGCAGGTCTGGCACTCCAAGAGCCCCTTCAACCGCGCCCGGTACTCCAATCCCGGCTTCGATGCATTGATTGATCGGGCCACGATCACCGCCGACAACGAGACACGGTACCGCCAGTACCACGCAGCGGAAGCGCTGCTGATGGACGACTGGGGCACCTGCGGCCTGTTCATGCGCACCGCCATTGCCGTGGTCAAGCCGAACGTCAAGGGCGTGGTGCTGGGCCCGATGCGCATGTTGCCGTACGGGAAGGTGACGATCAACTGACCGCGCGGTCGTGGCCGCCTACATCCTGCGCCGCCTGCTGGGCCTGCTGCCCGTGTTGGTGGCAGCGGTGCTGCTGACCTTTGTCGCCAACCGCTTCGTACCGGGTGACCCGATCACCATCATGCTGGGTGACCAGGGTGGCAATGTGCAGCTGGAGCAGAAGCTGCGCGCTGAATACGGCCTGGACCGGCCGGTCATGGTGCAGTTTGGCGACTATGTGAGCAAATTGGCGCGCGGCGACTTCGGGCTGTCGTTCCGTTATCCCGGGGTGCCGGTCACGCAGGTGATCAAGGACGCGTTGTGGATCAGCCCGCTGCTGGCGGCGGCGGCACTGGCACTGGCAGTACCGATCGGCATCACGCTGGGCATCCTGGCCGCGCTGCGACGCAATACGCTGGCCGACACCGGCATCATCCTGGTGCTGGTGGCCGGCCTGTCGGTGCCCAACTTCGCCATGGCAGCATTTTTTGTATGGGGCTTTGCGCTCAAGCTGGGCTGGGTGCCGGTGGCGGGCTGGACCAGCGCGCGCCACGCTATCCTGCCCGTGGTGTTGCTGGCCATACCGGCTGCTGCCTATCTGGCGCGGCTGGCGCGCACCTTCATGCTCGAGGTGCTGCAGCAGGACTATGTGCGCACCGCCCGTGCCAAGGGCCTGACGGAGCGCCTGGTGGTGTGGCGCCACGGTCTGCGCAATGTGCTGGTGCCGATTCTGACCGTCTGTGGTGTGATATTTGGCGGGCTGATCACCGGCACCATCGTGATAGAGAGCATCTTCAACATCCCCGGCCTGGGGCGCATCGCCATCGAGTCGATCTTTGCGCGCGACTATCCAGTGACGATGGCGATCGTCTTGCTGTTCACTCTGTTTTATGCACTGATCAACTTTGCGGTCGACGTGTTGTATGGCCTGGTGGACCCGCGCATACGGGTCGAGGCGGTGCGATGAACACACACGTTGAAGTCATCGTCGAACAGACCGGCTTCGGCGATTTCCTGCGCCGTTTTCTGCGCACACGCAGCGCAGTGATCGGGCTGGTGCTGGTGGCAACCGCCGTGCTGGTCGCCCTGCTCTCGCCCTGGATCGCCCCGAACGACTACTCGCGCACCAACATGGCGTTCATCTGGGAACCGCCGGGCCAAGACTTCGTGCTGGGCACCGACGCCCTGGGCCGTGATGTCGTCTCGCGCCTGATCGTCGGCGCGGCGGTGTCGCTCACTGTGGCCTTGTCGGTACTGGTAGTTGCACTCGTCATCGGCACCACGGTCGGCATGACAGCCGCCTGGTACGGTGGCTGGTTCGACAGTCTTGTCATGCGCACGGCCGACATCACGTTCGCCTTTCCGGATTTGATCATCGCCATCCTGATCGCGGCCATGCTCGGCCCGGGCATCCCGACCGTAATCCTGTCGCTGTCCATCGTCAGCTGGCCCGGCATCGCCCGTCTGACGCGCTCGCTTGTGCTGTCGCTGCGCAACGAGCTGTTCGTGGATGCGGCCATCGTCAGCGGCACGCCGCCGCTGCTGATCCTGTTGCGCCACTGCCTGCCCAACATCGTACCGGCGCTGATCGTGCGCGCATCGGTGGGCGTGGGGTTCGTGGTGATGGCCGAAGCCACGTTATCGTTCCTCGGGCTGGGGGTGCAGGAGCCGCTGCCGAGCTGGGGTGGCATGATCCGCGACGGACTGCCGGCCCTGCGCACCGACCCGCACCTCGCGCTGGCCGCAGGCGCCGCGCTGGGGCTGACCATCATCGGCTTCAACCTGCTGGGTGACGGCCTGCGCGACCTGCTAGACCCACGCATCCGCGAACGCTGAGGCCGCTTATGTCTGACGACGCGCTCTCGATCCGCGGCCTCTCGGTCTCTTTCCCCGGCCCGACCGGTCGCATGCGGGTGATCGAAGACGTCAGCCTGTCGATAGGCCGGGGCGAGATCGTCGGGCTGGTCGGCGAAAGCGGCTCCGGCAAGTCGGTCACCGCGCTGGCGGCGATGCGCCTGCTGGCAGCGACGGCGCGGGTGGATGCCGGTGCGGTGCATCTGGGAGAACGCGATCTGGCCAAACTCGGAAAAAGCGAACTCCTGAAAATCCGCGGGGCAGAAATGGCCATGATTTTCCAGGAGCCGATGACCAGCCTGAACCCGCTGTTCCGCGCCGGCTTCCAGATTGGCGAAACGCTGCAGGCGCATCTGGGCCTGTCGCGCAGGGAGGCACACGCCCGTGCTGTAACACTGATGCGTGCCGTCGGCATCCCGGCGCCAGAGCAACGAGTGGACGACTATCCACACCAGCTGTCCGGCGGCATGCGCCAGCGCGTGATGATCGCCATGGCCATGGCCTGCAGCCCCAAGGTGCTGTTGGCCGACGAACCGACCACGGCGCTGGACGTGACGATCCAGGCGCAGATACTGGCACTGGTGCGCCGCTTGCGCGACGACACTGGCATGGGCGTGTTGCTGATCACACACGACCTGGGCGTGGTTGCCGGCATGGCGGACCGGGTGGTGGTGATGTACGCCGGGCTGGTGATGGAGGAAGCGCCGGTACGCGCCCTGTACGCCGCGCCGCTGCACCCCTACACACGGCTGCTGCTCAAATCGATACCACGCGTCGGCGTAAAAGCCGAACGCCTGCACCAGATCCCTGGCACCACGCCGCCGCCGTCGCGCTTTCCCAGCGGCTGCCGCTTCCATCCACGCTGCCCGGACGCCATCGAGCCATGTCGCACGCAGCTGCCGCCGCTGGAATCCCTCGCCGACGGGCGCCGCGTACGCTGCTGGCGCGCACACGAGACCGGGCTGCTCTCGGCGCAGCCATGAGCGCCGCGCCGGGCCGCCCCAAGCAAGCTCGCACCGCAGTGCGCAGCACGAAGGTACACCAGTGAGCGCGTTGTTGCAAGTTGCGGACCTCGAGGTCCATTTCCCGGTTGCCAGCAAAGGCCTGGGCCAGGGGCAACGCACCCTGCGCGCCGTCGACGGCGTGAGCCTGCAGGTTGCGGCCGGCGAAACCGTGGGCATCGTTGGTGAGAGTGGCTGCGGCAAGACCACGCTGGGGCGAGCCATTTTGCGTCTGCTGGTGCCCAGCGCCGGCAGTATCCACTTCGATGGGCAAGACATCACCCGTGCCGCAACCCGCTCGCGCGTCCAACCCAGATTGACCAGGGGCTCGCCCACGATGTCGCGCACCCGCAAGCGCGGGTTCAGCGAGCCGAACGGGTCCTGGAAAATCGCCTGAAGTGCTCTGCGCACAGGAGCCAGTTCGC
>JANLVB010000276.1:0-1563 GCA_031363785.1 Betaproteobacteria bacterium | reverse complement strand
GCCAAGGCCACCGAGGGCGCGGCGCGCAGCATACCGCTCGAAGTGTTCCGGCATCTGCACGCTTTGAGCCTGCGTTTTCACCTGGAGCGCCAGACCGGCGGCATGACGCGCGATATCGAGCGCGGCACCCGCGGTGTGCATTCGCTGATCTCGTATTCGCTCTACAGCATCATCCCGACGCTGATCGAGGTGACCCTGGTGCTGACGCTGCTGGCGGTGAAATTCGATGTCTGGTTTGCCTGGATCACCATCATCGCCCTGGTGTTCTACATCAGCTTCACGGTGACCATCACCGAATGGCGCACCAAGTTTCGCAAGCAGATGAACGAGCTCGATTCCACGGCGCACAGCCGGGCCATCGACTCGCTGCTGAACTACGAGACCGTCAAGTACTTCAACAACGAGGAGTTCGAGGCCAAGCGCTACGACCAGAGCCTGGAGAAGTATCGCCGGGCCGCCCTCAAAAGCCAGAGCACGCTCAGCCTGCTCAATACCGGGCAGCAGTTGATCATCGCCATCAGCCTGGTGGCCATGTTGTACCGCGCCACCCTCGGTGTCGTGGAGGGACGCATGACATTGGGCGACCTGGTGATGATCAACGCCTTCATGATCCAGCTCTATATCCCGCTCGGTTTTTTGGGCGTGTTGTACCGCGAGATCAAGCAAAGCCTGACCGACCTGGACAAGATGTTTCGCCTGATGGAGAAGGAGCGTGAAATCGCCGACAGGCCAGGTGCGCTGCCGTTGCAAGTCAATGGTGCACCGACGGTACGCTTCGAGAACGTCAGCTTCGCTTATGACACCGGCAAAGATGGGTCGGCTGCGGCGCGGCCCATCCTGCATGATGTGAGCTTCGAGATTCCGGCCGGCAAGACGGTGGCGGTGGTCGGCCCGTCCGGTGCCGGTAAATCCACCCTGTCGCGTCTCCTGTACCGCTTCTATGACGTACAGCAGGGCCGTATCACGATTGCCGGGCAGGACATCAAGGACGTCACACAAACCAGCGTGCGCCGCGCCATCGGCATCGTGCCGCAGGACACGGTGCTGTTCAACGACACGATTCGCTACAACATCGCTTACGGCAGCCCGGGTGCGGGCGACACCCAGGTGGAAGACGCGGCCAGGGCGGCGCGTATCCACGACTTCATTGCCAGCACACCGGCCGGATACGGCGCCATGGTGGGCGAGCGCGGGCTGAAGCTGTCGGGTGGCGAAAAGCAGCGTGTGGCGATTGCCCGCACCCTGCTGAAGAACCCGCCGATCCTGATCTTCGACGAGGCCACCAGCGCACTGGACTCGGCCAACGAGCGCGCCATCCAGGCCGAATTGCAGGGCGTGGCGCAAAACAAGACCACGCTGGTGATTGCGCACCGCCTGTCCACCGTGGTGGACGCGCACGAGATACTGGTGATGGACGGCGGGCGTATCGTAGAGCGTGGTGCGCATCCGCAGTTGCTGGTGGCCAATGGGCGTTATGCGCAGATGTGGGCGCTTCAGCAATCGGTCGAGTGAGCTGCTGGCTTGTGCTGTCGCAGGCAGCGTTGGCAGCACAACCGACGCGTT
>JANLVB010000258.1:0-5371 GCA_031363785.1 Betaproteobacteria bacterium | reverse complement strand
ATCAGCTCGGTGATGCCTTTTTCGGCCAGCGCCAGCAGGGCATTCATCTCGGAGCGGGAAAACGGCGCGCCCTCGGCCGTTCCCTGCACTTCGACGAAGTGGCCGGCACCCGTCATCACCACGTTCATGTCGGTGTCACAGCAGGGCGATGGCGCGTTGGGCTTCGGTGGTGAAGGTGTCGAAAAGAGCGGTTCGATTTTCAATGAATAACAAGATCGCTTGCTGCTCGGCCACCAGCGCGTCGATCTTGGCGGTTTCGCGGTCGAGGAAGGTGGCGACCGTTTTTTGCTTCGCTTCAGGGGAAACGGTTAGGGGCATGCCAGACACAAAATCCCAACTCGCTCTGGGCATCTTCGATCCAAATGTGGACCCATCAACGAGATCAATGAATTCTCTGCTGAGCAACTGGTACTGCAGGAATCACGGGTGTACCCCACAGTAGGGGCGCAGGACATGGAAGTCCACCGCCGCCTCACCGACGGCATCTGCCCAATACACCTTTGCAAGATAGGGACGCAGTTTCCCGAACAAGATGTCATGCTTCTCAAAAGCGACGCCTTCACCATCAAACTCTGTTGCAGTTTGAATGAAACGGCCGGACCAAGCTTCAATATTTTCGAGCGCCACTGGATGGGACCTGCGATCGGCCTTCTCCGTCAGCAGGCGAAGGCTGTACTTCAGAGGCTTCACAGCCCAGTGCCCTGGCACCTCCCCCAGCCGCTCCACACCACTGTCCCGGTACTCCGGGTACGGGAATATCAGGCGTTTTGGCGCGCACCACGCCGGGTCAGATCGGGCTGCCCGGCCAGAAGCCCGGCGACCGAGATGTCTTCATCCAAAACCTCCCAATGCAAACCGCCGCTACTTAGCTCGACTTGGGCGCGCTGTTCCAGGGTGGCGTCCAGCAGGCGGGGAAACCATGCCAATGGCGCCGCAACCGTTCGACCGTCGGACAGACTGACCCACAGGGTGTCGTCATCGATGCGAACTGATTTAGGTGAAATGTTCATTCCAGGCCCTTTCTATCAGGTCTTTGTTTGTCTCAGCCACGTTGTGCAAGTCTCTCAGTGTGCGCGCATCAAACCCGTCACTGTCAGCGAGGTAAACCGTCGGCGCCAACCAGAATTTTGCTTCCCCCTCGCCACTGCGCACATGGATATGTAGTGCCTCACGTGGATTGCCCTCGTTGGAATAAAAGAAGAACCGAAACGACTTGTAGCGCAACACAAGCGGCATGGGCGCAGTTTATCCTTCATGGCAGACCATACGGGCCAGATCAATCAAGTTTGTCTCGGGCTGGCAAACTGGCTCTTGAATGGTTCCACACCCCAATGCGCCGGCACCTCCTTGAACCACTCCACACCACTGTCCCGGTACTCCGGGTTTCGCGGAAAACTCATGCACCACCGCCTTGGGCTTCCTCTGACCCGAAAAGCGCCATGCGGGCGCTGTCGCGGCTGCGCAAATACAGCTCGGCGTCCATGCCAGGTCCAAGGAGATCGCCGCCACCTGCAGGCGCTTGTCCAGAGTCCACGACCAACTACCGGGTGTCAGCCGCGCGGCGGCCAACAGATGCCCGTCCACATAACCGATGCCTCTGTCAAACAGCGACTGGCGCGCGATGAAGTTCAGCACTTCGGCAACCGTCGCGGCTGTGGCCATCGGCAGCCGGTTGAGCGCCTCGAGCACTTGCGTGCGTTGCCGCAGGTTGCCCAGGGTCAACTCACCCAGTACGAACGGATGCGCCAGCACCTCGCCCCGGCTCAGGGTTTGCGCCAGAGTGGCATTGCCGCGCTGCAGATGATCGACCCAGACCGAGGTGTCGACCAAAATCATGCGCCGGCCCGGCGGCGCGGCGGCGCTTTGAAGACGTAGAAGTGGCGGTTGAACGGTATCCCGTAACCGACCCGGGTCTTCTCGTGGTCGATCCACGCGTCGGGCGCGTGGGGCAACACCTCGCGCGTGAAATAGGTGGCCACAACTTCGTTCAGCGGCACGTTTTCGGTATCACGCAAGGCACAGTCGGGTTGCCGTTTGCCCTTGAGTTTGCCTTTTTCACCCAACAATTCCTTGCCTTTCGCATCGCGCAGCGGCCGCTCGACCGTGATGCTGTGGTAACCGAAGTCTTCGTTTCTGAAAATGCGGCTTACCGGTTTGCCGTCCTGATTGGCTTCGACAAAGTCGCCGAACAGCCGGGTGATCCAGTCGATGTGCCCGTCGCCCAGTTCCTTGCGTTTGCTGCCCAGGCTGTTGCGCATCTTCTGCCGGAAGCTGGAGGCGTCGATCAGTTGCACTTTGCCCTTGCGGGCCACCGGTTTGCGGTTGTTGCGTAGCTGAACAGGTTCTGCGCGATGTTGTCCGCGTCATCCATGAGTTTCTTCATCTCCAGCGGCGCGGTGTTGTAGAAGGTCTGATCAGACTTGCGCAGGATGAAGGGCTCGGGGTTGACGCCAGCCGCCTGCCGTAGCTGCGCACCAATGTGGCCAACCGCGGGCGCTGGTTTCGCCGTGTGAACCAGTGGCACACTTGACGCACTACCGCGACCATCCGATAGTCGAAGCCCAGCACTGAAAGACAAGCACATGGCCCACTGGTACGAGATTTCCAATGTCGGCGACATCGCGTCGCCGACCGTCCTGCTTTATCCGGACCGGATCAAACGCAACCTGCAACGCATGGTCGACATGGCCGGTGGCGCAGACCGGCTAAGGCCGCATGTCAAGACGCACAAGTTGCCGCAGATCATCGCGCTCAAACGCGCCGCGGGTATCCACAAATTCAAGGTGTCCACCATCGCCGAAGCCGAGATGACGGCAGCGGCGGGCGGTGAGGACATCCTGCTGGCCTACCAACCCGTTGGGCCCAATGCCCGGCGACTGGTTAGCTTGATGCGCAAGTTTCCCCAATCCCGTTTCTCGACCTTGGTGGACGATGCGCAGAACCTGGCGGCCATCGGCCAGGTGGCGGCGGCCGAGAGCGTGGTGATCCCGTTGTATGTCGATCTGAACGTGGGCATGAACCGCACCGGCATCGTGCCCGGGCCGACAGCCACCCAGCTATACCGCGACCTGTGTGCCACACCGGGTGTGTCGGCGGCCGGCCTGCACGCTTATGACGGCCATTTGCGCTCAGCCGATCAGCAAGACCTGGCGACTCTCGCGCAGAAGACCTTCGCACCAGTCTGGGCGATGCGCGAGCAATTGCTGGCAGAAGGCTTTGCCGTTCCCGGCATGGTGGTCAGCGGCACGCCCACGTTTGCGCTGATGGCGCAACACGGCAATGTCGAAGTCGGTGCCGGCACCACGGTGTTGTGGGATTTTGGCCAGGAGGGTGTCTGCCCGGACCACCATTTCGAGAACGCCGCCGTGTTGCTGGCGCGCGTGATCAGCAAGCCAGCACCCGGGCTGCTGTGTTTTGATCTTGGCCACAAGGCAGTGGCGTCCGAGATGGTGCATCCGCGCGTGCGGCTGTTCGGGCTGGAAGACGCTGTTGCCGTAACGCACAGTGAAGAGCACCTGGTGCTGCAGACGCCGCTGGCCGACCGCTACAAGGTCGGCGATGTCGTGTACGGCATCCCGCGGCATATCTGCCCGACCATGGCCTTGCACAGCGATGTATGGTCGGTGCGCGACGGCGAGGCCAAGGAAAGCTGGCCGGTGGTAGCGCGCACGCGACGCATCAGCGTCTGAGGCAATCAAACTGGCAGCGGCAGGCACGACATGATCGCACTGCTGCCTGGCGCCGAGGAATCGAAGTTGCAATTCGAGCGCGATGGATACCTTTGTCCGGTGCCGGCGCTCACACCTGAAAAGCTGCTGCACTACCGCGCCCGCTATCTGGCCTTTTACCAGCGGCACAAGGCCCGGCTCGACTCTCTGCGGGCCGGTGATCGCTGGCAAATCAATACCGACACCCATTTCGTGCTGGCATGGGTGGACGCGCTGACGCGCGAGCCGGCCATTCTGGATGCAGTGGAGCAACTGCTTGGCCCCAACCTGCTGGCCTGGAACACCAACTGGTTCGTGAAGTTCCCGGGCGACAAGGCTTTTGTCAGCTGGCATCAGGACGGTGCCTACTGGGGTCTGGCTCCGATGGAGGTAGCCACCGCCTGGGTGGCGCTGGGACCAGTCACGCACGAGAACGGCTGCATGCGCGTGATCCCGGGTTCGCACCAGCAGCCGCATCTGCCGCAACGCGACACCTTCGCTGACAACAATGTGTTATCGCGTGGGCAGGAAATCAGCGTCGCGGTGGACGAAACCCGCGCCGTTGACCTGGAGTTGCAAGCCGGCCAGATGTCGCTGCACCACCTGTGGATCGTGCATGGGTCCGACGCCAACCTGTCGGACATTCCGCGCATCGGCATCGCCATCCGATACGTGTCTACACGGGTCCGGCAGGAGGGTGTCGATAAGCCCATCGCCACACTGGTGCGGGGCCGGGACGACCACCACCACTTCACGCTGCTGGCCGCACCGACGGACAATGACGCTGTGGCGGGAGAAGGCCAACACGCCGTGCTGCTGAATCGGGTGCGGCTCTCCCTGGCGCGTGGCTAAGAAAGTTGGCGCAACACTTCTTTGCAGTTCAGCTACTGGGCGACAGCGGCGGACAGTGTCAAAATTGCTACGCAACCAGCACCCAAAGGAACCACCATGTTGATCCGCCTTGCCGCCACCCTCTCCCTTGCCCTCACCCTTGCCACCCCGGTGGCGCAGGCCGGCATCATCGAAGACTTGCTGGCCAAGCCTGCGATTCAGGCCTGGCTGGGGCGCCTGCCCGATGTGCAAAACATCTTGAAAAGCTGCGCCGAGGCCAGGTACCAGCAACGTAATGCGAAACTCTGCCAGGAAGCCGCCGAAACCGCGCGCGTCGCCAGCATTCCCGCCGATTTGCGCGCCGTACTGGCTACACCCAATGGGTCGGCATCGATCCGCCAGCTCTGCCTCGCCGCCCAGGGAACAGCGGTGCAGGCAAGTTATTTGTGTGCCGAACTGGCCAAGGCAGATGCGACCTTCAATACCCTGGTGGAGCAGCAACGCGCACAGCAGGCGCAGGCAGCAGCACAGGCTGCAGCGCAGGCCGTGCAGCAACAACGCGCCATCGGTGTCGGCGCCGAGCAATCGCGCTGAGCCCGGTGGCGGAACCGAATATCAACCGTAATCGATACGCGGATCGATGTAGGCGTACAACACGTCGACCAACAGGTTGATCAGCACAAACACCACCAGAATGAACAGGATGCAACCCTGTATCAACGGGTAGTCACGCGTGATGATGGCCAATTTCATCGGTGGTACGGTGGTCACGGAGTCGGTGTTCACCTATCCCGGCCTGGGCCGTCTGCTGATTCAGGCCATCAGCACGCGTG
>JANLVB010000210.1:0-8572 GCA_031363785.1 Betaproteobacteria bacterium | reverse complement strand
GTCGAAGCCGTTGTCCTTGCCCGGGATCGCCATGTACGGACCGAAATGGGGGTCTTCGGTCAACGCGCGGGTGAGCAGGTTCGTCTTGGCATCACCCTTCAAGCGCAGCGCCCGGCGGCCGTCCCGGGCGCGTCGCACCAGGCAAGGTTCGCCCTGGGCGTCGGGTTCGATCGGCAGGCAAGCCAGCAGGCGCCGATTGCCGTCGAGCGCCACCTGAGCCAGGCGCTTGGCGTTGTCAGCGTGGCCTCGGTCCGGTTTGGTGTTCTTGCGCTTCAGGCCATGCGAGCCCACGACCCAGAGGAAACCATCGGCGACGGCCATGCCTTCCAGGTCGGCCTCTTCGTCGGCCGCGCCGGGCAGGTCCAGCAGATCGGCCAGAGGGAAGTCGCGCACCTCACCAAAGCGCAAAGCCTCGCGTCCTGTCGGGTCGAGCCGGCGCAGGCGATCCAGGCCGCAGGCTTCGTCGCCAGCGACCCAGAGCCAATCGCCGGTGAAAGCTGCCGCCGACAGATTGGATTGAACCAGGGAGTCAGGAGCGAACTCCAGGCGAACGGCATTGGCGGTGCGAGTGTTGGGCATGGGGTGTATTTTCTCAGGATGGCGTGCCAGGCCGTCATACTCCTGCCGCAAACTCGTCCACCGCCTCCATCAGCGCATTCCTCACCCCCGCCTCCCCCGTCGAATGGCTCCCATCCTCGACGATCACCAACTGAGCCTCGGGCCACGCGCGCGCCAAAGCGATCGCGCCATCCACCGGCGCGATCATGTCGTAGCGCCCGTGCACGATCACCCCCGGAACCTGCCGGAACCGGTCCACCCCGTGCAGCAACTCGCCCTCGGCCAGAAACGCCTCATGCCGCACATAGTGCTGCGCGATGCGTGCCACCGCCAGGGTCTGCGGGCTCAGCGGCGCCACGTCTTCCGTGGCCGGGAGCAAAGTGGACAGCTTCTGGTCGAAGCCGCGCCAGGCGAGTGCGGCCGGCATGTGCACCGCCGGATCAGGGTCGGCCAGGCGGCGGCCGTAGGCAGCCACCACGTCACTGCGCTCGGCCGGCTCCAAGTGGCCGACAAAGGCTTCCCAGTGCTCGGGAAAAACACGCCGCACGTCGTGCATCCACCACGCGATGTCCTGCCGCCGCGCCAGCCAGATGCCGCGCAGGATCAAGCAGGCACAGGCCTGTGCGTGTGCAGCCGCGTAGGCCAGGGCCAAAGTCGATCCCCAGGAGCCGCCGAATATCACCCAGCGGGGGATGCCCAGGTGATGGCGCAGGGTCTCGATGTCTGCCACCAGGTGCTGCGTGGTGTTCGCCACCAGCGATCCGCCCGGCGTCGATCCGCCCGCGCCGCGCTGGTCGAACAGCACGATGCGCCAGTGCCGCGGGTCGAAGAAGCAGCGCTGCTCGGGTTTGCAGCCGCTGCCCGGCCCGCCATGCAGGAACAGCACTGGCCGCCCGTCGGGATTGCCGGACACCTCGTAACGCAGGCGGTGGCCGTCGCCGACGTCCAGCATGCTGGCGTGGTAGGGCTCGATCGGGGGGTGGAGCGGGCGCATCGGCGGTGTGATGGAAGCGGTCATGGTGTCATCCTGGGTCGGCAAAAATGCTGGCGGGCCTCGGTGCGCCTGAGATCGCTTATAGCTGAGCGCAGCAGCAACGGCGCCAAAATCGATCTGTTGATTGATGCGCCCGGCCTTGGTCTGATCGCCATTGAAGCAAAAAAGGGGCCGACCGCCAAACTAAAGTGGACCCCGGAGTCAAGACAATTTTTATCTCAGTTTAAGTTGCACTCGATTGCCACGCAACTGGACGGCGCTGCGCCGGGCAGCTCAAGATCATCGCCGCCATCCTGGAGCGGCCGGTGATCGAGAAAATCCTTGCTCACCTGGGGCTGGATCCGCAGCCGCCGCCCAAGGCCCGGGCGCGCGAGGCGGGGCAAGACTTCGCCGCCTGGCCTCGCCATCACAACCCGACGGCGCGGTCACCCAATCCAGGCATGTCAGGCCACTGCAGATCGTTCCCTGGCCGTGTTTGGCCGGGTCCAAGGTGTTTGAAATGGTCCTATCCTCCCGAAAGTCTCAGCCCAATGGCGGGGCCAGTTCCGGCAACAGCATTCGCTTCGATCACACCCTTGACACAGCGGAGGTATTACAATGAAATTTAATGTAATACTACAGGAGTCCGGCCATGGCGACGACACTCACCAGCAAGGGGCAGGTAACCATCCCCAAGCAGATTCGGGATGCATTGAATCTTGCTCCCGGTTGCTCTGTCGATTTCGCCGTCAACCGGGAAGGGGATGTCGTGATCCACAAGGCTGGCGCGCGGCCCGGTCGCAAGCCGGACCGTTTCGAATCCGCCCGTGGCAGGGCCGATGTCCCATGGCGTACCGACGAACTGATGGCGCTGCTGCGCGGCGAAGGCTGATGTTGCTGGTCGACACCAACGTGCTGGTCGACGTCCTGGAGGACGATCCGCAGTGGGCGGACTGGTCGATCGCCCAATTGCGCGCCCAGTCGAAGATTCACCGGCTGGCGATCAACCCGATTATCTATTCCGAGCTGTCGTTGACCTTCTCGACCGCCGAGGCGCTCGACGAGGCAATCGAGCAGTTGGGGCTGGTGCTGCGGGAGTTGCCGCGCCCGGCATTGTTCCTCGCCGGCAAGGCCTTTGTCCGTTACCGCCGACAGGGGGGAACGAAAGGCAACGTCCTCGGCGATTTGTTCATCGGTGCGCACGCGGCTGTGTCAGGTTATTCCTTGTTGACCCGGGATACACGACGCTACACCGCATATTTCCCGGGCCTGACGTTGATCGCGCCAGGCAGCTCCCCATGAATGACCTCAACACTTTCGAGGCATCTGGCGTCGAAGGCTCGAACAAGAGAACCGGGCTGCGTTGTCTTGTTCGACTCCCCGCTGCCAGTATTGGCCGGGGCGGTGAGTGCAAAAGATGAGAATACACGCCGTCATAGACGTCGAAACAACGGGCCTGTCGCCGGATGACTTCTGCATCGGGACCCATGAAGCCGTTTCGCCCCAATCCCGCCAGTGCGCGCCAGCCATGATGCGGTGCCACCGACGCGACGGCCCGGCGGACCGCGAGGCCTGCATCCACAGCGAGGCCTGATGCACAACAGCGACATCATCGTGGTCGGCGGTGGCCTGGTCGGCAGCGCCATCGCCTACGGCCTGGCCCGGTGCGGGGCCCAGGTCACGGTGCTCGACGGGGCAGACGACGTGCTGCGCGCGTCGCGGGGCAACTTCGGCCTGGTATGGGTGCAGGGCAAGGGACACGGATTTTCACCCTACGCACGTTGGTCCCGCAACTCGGCGCAACTGTGGCCGGCGCTGCACGGGCAACTGCTCGAGCTGACCGGCATCGACGTACGGCTCCGCCAGCCCGGCGGTTTCAGCTTTTGCTACACCGAAGAGCTGTTCGTGCAGCGGCGTGCCCGCCTGGAGTCGATACGCACCGCTCTGGATGGCGACTATCCGTTCGAAATGCTGGACCACGCGGCGCTGAAAGCGCGCCTGCCGCAGGTCGGACCTGGCGTTTTCGGGGCCAGCTATTGTCCGATGGATGGCGACGTCAACCCCCTCAAACTGCTGCGCGCCCTGCATGGCGCCTGTTCCCGGATGAAGGTCGCCACATTCACCAACCAGATGATCACCAGGATCACGCACCGGACAGGCCTGTTCACTGTGCAGGCCCGGTCTGGCACGGTGCAGGCGCCCAGGATCGTGCTCGCCGCCGGCCTGGGTAACCCGGTTCTGGCCGCGCAAGTCGGCTTGCAGGCCCCGGTGCGACCGCAGAGGGGGCAGATGCTGGTCAGCGAGCGTGCTGCGCACTTCCTGGACTTCCCCACGCTGCACGTGCGCCAGACCGAGGAGGGATCGGTGCAGATCGGCGACTCGATCGAAGAGGTTGGCTTCAACGACTTCACCAGCAACGACGTGCTGGCCCGAATTGCTCGCCGGGCCATAGGGGCATTTCCGCAACTGGCTGGCCTTAACCTGGTGCGCGCCTGGGGCGCGCTGCGCGTGTTGAGTCTTGATGGCTACCCGGTGTACCAGGAGTCCCCCAGTTGCCCGGGCGCATTCGTCGCCACCTGCCACAGCGGAGTCACGCTGTCGGCCATCCATGCACATTGCATCGCACCCTGGATGGCCGGCGGTCCGCCGCCCGACGGCCTGGAGGTCTTTTCCGGCGAGCGTTTCAATACCCCGCTTTCGGCAGGTGTACCGCCACAATGAATCATCGATGAACTCCTGCTCCCGCGCTCTTTTCAAGACGCTCGCCGATGACGCGCAGTACGAACCCGTCACCATTGAGTTCAACGGAGAAGCGCTGCAGGTGCCGCCGGTGCAGTCGCTTGCCGCGGCGTTGCTTGTCGCCGGTATCGAGCGGTTTCGCGCAACCCCGGTCAGTGGTGCGCCGCGGGCGCCTTTTTGCATGATGGGTGCTTGCTTCGACTGCCTGGTCGAGGTGGACGGCGTGGGAAGCCGTCAGGCCTGCCTGGTGGCCGTCCGACCCGGGATGGTGGTTCGCAGCCAGGAGGGGCTGCGGGCCCTGCCGGACAGCGACCTGAGTGCGTCGCATGCCGGCTGACGCGGTCGATGTCGCCGTCGTCGGTGCCGGCCCGGCCGGCTTGGCCGCCGCCGTCGCTGCGGCGCGGGCAGGCCTCTCGGTAAATCTGCTCGACGAACAGGCATACGCAGGCGGCCAGGTCTACCGGGGGCTCGAACACTGCGCTCCGCGGCGCATCGCGATGCTCGGCCCGGACTACGCGGCCGGCCGCGAACTCCTCGCTGAGTTCGAAAAATCGGGCGCCCGGCATGTGCGCGGCGCCTCGGTCTGGCAGGTAGCGCGCGACCGCAGCATCGATTACCTGTACGAGGGTCGATCGGTCTGCCTGCAGGCCCGTCAGGTGATCCTGTGCAGTGGCGCCCTGGAGCGCCCTTTTCCGATCCCGGGCTGGACCTTGCCCGGGGTGATGACCGCTGGCGCCGCGCAAATCCTGCTGAAAGACTCGGGGGTTGTCCCGCAGGATGACGTGGTGCTGGCGGGCTGCGGACCGCTGCTTTACCTGCTGGGATGGCAATACCTCCGCGCCGGGGTGCGCATCCGGGCAATCGTCGACACCACCGGGCCCGCGGACTATTGGCAGGCGATGCGGCACGTCGGCGGCGCGTTGGCCGCGTGGCCGATGCTGACCAAGGGCCTGCGTCTGCTGCACGCGCTGAAGTCACACGGAGTGCCATTCCACTCGGGAGCCACGGAACTGGCGATCGAAGGTACACAATCCGCCCAGGCCCTGGTCTTCAAGGCCGGTGGTCGGCAGCATCGCCTGGCTTCGCGACTGGTGCTGCTGCACCAGGGCGTTGTGCCGAACACCCAGTTCACCTGGTCATTGCGGGCGGCGCACGACTGGGATGCAGGCCAACTGTGCTGGCGACCGCGCGTCGACAGTTGGGGGGAACTCGACCAGCCCGGCATCTTCGTGGCGGGCGACGGCCGTGGCATCGGTGGCGCCAACGCGGCGCCGGCACAGGGTCGGCTGGCGGCACTGGCCGTTGCGCACCGACTTGGGCGCATCGACAGCCGTCAGCGCGACTCACTGGCCGCAACGCAGCGCCGGGCCTTGCGAACGGCGTTGCGAATCCGGCCGTTTCTCGATACGCTGTACCGTCCCAAGCTCGCCAACCGGGTGCCGAGCGGCGCGACAATTGTCTGCCGCTGCGAGGAGGTTACGGCGGATGCCATCCTCGGTTATGTCGGCCTGGGCTGTGTCGGACCAAACCAGACCAAGGCCTTCGGCCGCTGCGGCATGGGCCCCTGCCAGGGCCGCTTGTGCGGCCTGACGGTGACGGAACTGATTGCCTTCGGCGCCGGCCTCGCACCGGGGGAGGTAGGCTATTACCGGATACGCCCGCCGATCAAGCCGATCACCCTCGGGGAGCTTGCCACAGGCCAGTACTCGGGCGACGGGGACGGCACGCCGCACGCCGTCAAGCCATGACGCGCGCGCCAGGCGCCTCAGGATTCCTGCACGAGATGCCCGGGAGATACCTCGCGGTACAGCCGCTTGGGTGGCACGTAATCGGGTTTCTGGAACGGGCTCGGGATTTCATCGTTTGACAGCCCGCGCCGCCGACTGCGGCGCGCCGGGTCAGGCGAAGGCACAGCAGCCATCAGCTTGCGGGTATAGGGATGCTGCGGATCGTCGAACACCGCCGCGCGCGGGCCGATCTCGACGATCTCGCCCAGGTGCATGACGGCCACCCGGTGGCTCACACGCTCCACCACCGCCATGTCGTGAGAAATGAACAGGTAGGCAAGCCCGAATTCGGCCTGAAGATCAAGCATCAGGTTGATGACCTGGGCCTTGATCGAGACATCCAGCGCAGACACAGCCTCATCGGCCACGATCAGACGGGGTGCCAGGCCCAGCGCCCTGGCAATACACAGGCGCTGGCGCTGCCCGCCCGAGAACTCATGCGGCAGGCGATCTACCATGCCGGGCGAAAGCCCCACCTTGACCAGCAGGTCGGCCACCCGCTCGCGGGCGGTGGCCCGGTCCGCAAGGCCATGCACCAGCATCGGCTCGGCGATCGAACCGCCCACTGTCTTGCGGGGATTCAGGCTGGCATAAGGATCCTGGAAGATCATCTGCATGCGCTGGCGCATCGACCGCAGTTCGGTCTTCGGCAGGCTTGCCACATCGCGGCCCTCGAACATCACGGTGCCCGAGCGCGGTTCGACCAGCCGCAGGATGGATCGCCCGGTGGTCGACTTGCCGCAGCCCGATTCGCCGACCAGCGCCAGGGTTTCTCCGGCACGCAGCGAAAAAGACACCCCTTCGACCGCGTGGACCCGTCCGCTGACCCGGCCGAGGAGTCCCGAACGCAGATCGAAACGCGTGACCAGTTCCCGGACGTCGAGCAGCGGCTGCCCGGTGGGATCGACAGTTTCGGGGGTGGGCTGGGGTACGTCCGACTCGCCGGTCAGCACGTCGACCACCGGAAAACGCCTGGGCCGATCCTGCCCGGCCATCGACCCGAGCTTCGGAACTGCCGCCAGCAAGGCCTTGGTATATGGATGGCGCGGCGCCAGGAAGAGTGCGCCGGTCTCCCCCGTTTCGACGCCATCGCCCCGGTACATGACGATGGTGCGGTCGGCGACCTCGGCCACCACACCCATGTCATGGGTGATGAACATCACCGCCATGCCGAAAGCGTCCTGGAGTTCCTTGATCAGCTCCAGGATCTGCGCCTGGATGGTTACATCGAGCGCAGTGGTCGGCTCATCCGCGATAAGCAGCTTGGGGCGGCAGGCCAGCGCCATGGCGATCATCACACGCTGGCGCATGCCGCCGGAGAACCGATGTGGGTACTCGTTGAAACGCGTCCTGGCAGCCGGGATCCGCACGGTGTCGAGAATCCGCAGGGCTTCCGCCTCGGCTTGCGCCTGCCCGATCGCGCGGTGAAAACGCAGGGTCTCGGCGATCTGGAAACCAATCGTCAGCACCGGGTTCAGGCTGGTCATCGGCTCTTGGAAGATCATCGAGATCTCGCCGCCGCGCACTGCCCGCATGTCGCTTTCCGGTAGCGGCACCAGGTCGCGGCCCTCCAGCAGAATCCGGCCCTCGATGCGCCCGTTCACCTCGGGCACCAGGCGCATGATAGAGAGCGCCGTCACGCTCTTGCCCGACCCCGACTCCCCGACGATCGCCACCGTCTCCCGGGGGGCGATGTCGAAGGACAGGTCTTTCACGACCGGCGTCCACACCTTGCCGCTTCGGAACGACGTCGTCAGGTTGCGGACCGACAGGATCGGTGCGCTCATTGCTCTCCCTTGAGTTTGGGGTCGATGGCGTCACGCAACCCGTCGCCCAGCAGGTTCAGCGCAAAGACGATGATCAGGATCGCGACGCCCGGCGTCAGGGCCAGCCAGTAGGAGTCGAGGATGTTCTCGAATCCGTCGCGGATCATGCCCCCCCAGGTGGGTATCGGTGGCTTGAGCCCGAGCCCGATGAAGGCCAGCGAAGCCTCGGTACGGATGGAGCTCGCCGTCCACAGCGAGAACATCACCAGGATCTCGGCGGTGATATTGGGCAGGATGTGCACCGACATCAGACGGGCATCGGAATAACCCAGGGAACGGCCCGCCTCGATGAACTCGCGTTCCTTGACGGCGATGGTCGGTGCCCGGGCGATGCGCGCAAACGAAGGAATCGAGGTCAGCGCAATCGCGATGATGATGTTGGCAAGGCTCGGGCCCAACATCGCGACGATGATCAAGCCCAGGATCAGCGACGGAAAGGCCAGCAGGATATCCATCACCTGCATCGTGAACAGATCGAAGCGCCCGCCGTAATAACCCGCCAGAATGCCGATGATCGAGCCGATGATCATGGCCATGAAGGTGGCGACGATGCCGATGACCAGCGAGTAGCGGGCGCCATGCAGGAGGCGCGACAGGATGTCCCGTCCTAGGTAGTCCGTGCCCAGCCAGTATTTGGACGATGGCGACGCGAGCTTGTTGAAGATGTCCTGCTCGAGCGGATCGTGCGG
>JANLVB010000324.1:0-5305 GCA_031363785.1 Betaproteobacteria bacterium | reverse complement strand
TCTAATTCATATATGAAGTTAAAAGCGCAGCAATAATCCACGGCCAGGAGACTATTGAGCCAACGGTTGTGGCGTCACCTTCCAAGGTTTTCAATGCCCCGGTCAGGTGATCCTCCAGAGCATCAAGGCTTTTGAACACCCGGTTATGAAAGAACTTCTCGCGCAGCTCGTCCCAGACGTGCTCGATGGGGTTGAGTTCCGGCGCGTAGGGCGGCAGCTTGAGCAGATAGATATTGTCCGGTGCTTTGAGCGCATCACTGCGATGCCAACCGGCACCGTCGATCACCATGACGATGCGCTCATCGGGGTGGCGTTGCGAGACCTCGTTGAGGAAGAGTTGCATGCAACCGGTGTTGACGTGCGGCAATATCAAACTATCGAGCTCGCCGGTGCAAACATCCACCGCACCAAAGACATAGGTGTACTCATGGGTCAGCATGCCCTGGCACAGCGGACGGATTGGTTTGGGTGCCCAACACCGGCGCACGTCCGAGATGCGCCCGAAGCGCGCCTCGTCCTGAAACATCAGCTTGATGGGTTGGTCTTGTGCCCAGTCTTTGCGGATTTGAGTGAGGATTTCGGGGAGTTTTTTCCCCACTCTTCTTGAGCTACCGGATCGCTTTGGGGGTGGCGCTTGTCGGGCGCGAGCTTTCTCCAGTTGTGGCGATGCAGCAGGTTGTAGGCTGAAGCCAGTGCCACTTCGCGCCCCAGGCGCTTGTCCAGTGCCGCCTTGATTTGGCCAACCACCAGTACGCCACCGGCGGCGGCCGATTCCAAGAACGGGGCCAAAAATTCTCGCTCCTGCGCCACGCTCATGTTCTCGCGCTTGCGCCCGCCTGGAGTTGGCGCATCGGGTGCGCCCACAACTTGGCCCCGCATGAAACGTTTGCGCAATTGACATGCCCACCCGGGCGACACGCCAATGACCTGAGCGGTATCGGCCAAACTCATCGCGTAGTCCAGCGGCAATACGACCGCCTGGGCTTGGCGCAACTGTTCGACTGTTCGGGCTGAGGCAATGGCCTCCCGCGCATTCACCAATACCGCATCGTCTCCGCTGGCAGGACGTGACATGAGTTTCTCCATCAAGGCTGATGGAAATGAATTATTACATCAATGAACTAGAAATGGAATCAGATCAGTTTTTCCTGCGGCGTCGTGATCTTGCGCAGGGGTTTGTTGCGCTGGCCCTCGACCATCAGCGGCACGTCGGTCTGCTCACCCTTCCACATCGGGTCTTCGATACTGTCGAACACCTCGCGCAGCTTCTTGCCCCAGTTGTTGTGCATCATCTTGAAATACGGGTTGTTCTCGTCGATACACACTACCTTGTCGGTCTGGTAACGGTTCACCTCGTACACCACCAGGTCCAGCGGAAGACCGACCGAGAGGTTGGACTTGAGTGTGGAGTCCATCGACACCAGGGCACATTTGGCGGCCTCATCCAATGGCGTTTCGGGTGTGATCACACGGTCCAGCACGGGTTTCCCATATTTGGATTCACCGACCTGGAAGTACGGCGTCTCAGGCGTGGCTTCGATGAAGTTGCCGGCCGAGTAGACCTGGAACAGGCGTATGCCTTCACCCTGGATCTGGCCACCGAAGATCAGCGAGACGTTGAAGTCCACGCCAGCGTGCTGCAGCGCAGCGGCATCGCGGTCGTGCACGTGGCGAATGGCAGAGCCCAGCACGCGGGCCGCATCGAACATGCTCTTGGCGTTCCAGATCGTGATCGGTTCGCTGTCGGGTGTCTCCTTGAGCTGCTCGATCTGCAGGATCTCGCGCACCGACTGCGAGATGCTCAGGTTGCCGGCCGACAGCAGCACCATGAAGCGGTCGTTCGGTCGCTCATAGACGATCATCTTGCGAAAGGTGCTGATCTGGTCCAGCCCGGCGTTGGTGCGCGAGTCGGACAGAAAAACCAGCCCGGCATTGAGTTTGATGGCGACGCAGTAGGTCATGAGGTGAGGCCGTAGGTGATGGAAGAGTCTTGGAGTGCGCGCCCCGGTCCCGGCATGCTCTTCAAAATTTGGACAGGGTGATCGTAGCCGACAGCAATTTGCAGCCGCGATATCAAGGCATCACACCGCGCGTACTTCGGCCAGCAGGTCCGGGTGGCGGTCCAACACCTTGAGCAATTTCACCAGCGCCAGGGGTGGTTTGGTCTTGCCGGTTTCATAACGCGAGAATGCATTCACGCCGCCGCCGAAAATCTCCGCCGCTTCCCGCTGGTCGAGATCGAGCTTCTTGCGGACACCCGCGATGAATGCGGGGTCGACGATGGCTGCGTTCACCTGGCGATTGAATTCGTTCATCAAATCCATGGTCCGACGGGATTGCTGCAGGTCAAGCACGGATTCGTCGCAGGCTGGGCAGAAGTCACCTGTCACTTGCGGGAGCACGGTGGCCTCGCCCTTGTATGCGTAGGGCAGGTCACGTGTGTCGTGAATCAGATTTGCGGCACCGCATGTGGGGCATTTCATACTCATAGCTCCTTGAAAGAAACAATCAAAAGTTCTTTGACGACTGACAGCTTCAGGTAAATTGCTCCGGCAGGTGTGTTTGGCCGGTAGACGTCTTGCCAGATCCGATGGTCTGCATGGCTTGTCATGCTCTTGTAGAAATCCGCCGCCTTCAACGACAAGACAATACCCAGCATGTCGTCAAGGCCCAATCCCATGGCAGTGGCACCAAGCCGGGCGGCGCTGGTCACTCGAACCTCGCCGGTCTGGATCATGAGCCTGACACGCGCAATTTTGTAGTGGGGCGAGCCCTTTTCCATGCGTGGATGTTAACCTATTTGGTTAACGTTGGAAGTATTTTCCAGATGCATCTGTTCATCGGCTGAATCAGGCGGGCGTGGTCGGCGATCCGTCAACGATAGCCGCTTGGACATTGATGTTTCGCTCGTGGCGGTGCAATGGCCTCGGCAGCCGCTCATGATGCGGTTCAGTTCGTACCGGCCCGCTTAAGGTTCAGTGCAAGAAGACGCTGCAAAATCTCGTCGTCCGCCATTGCCGGTGTGTAGTCGCCCCAGCCATAGGCTGCGGCCACGGCGGCGTCAAGTTGTGCGTGGGCCATGGCCAGCCAGGCGGGGCGCTGGTTGTAGAGTTTGGTCAGGGTGCGTTGCTGCAAGGCCTTTTTGTCTGCCGCGTCCAGCCCGGGGCGCGGCTCGACGCGGTCGGGGTAGGGTGAGCTTGCCATGCCGAGTGGGATGACTTCGGGTACGCGGTGTGTCCACTCGGGCGGGTTGAGCCAGGCTTCGCGCAAGGCGTTGAGACGGTGCGCGGCGGTGGCGATGTGGATGGCGTGCGCGCGCAAGGCGCCCGATGCCGGGGCCAGGTCGGCGGGGATGCGGGCGCCGCCGTCCACATCCTCGGTGCGCTGGTGCGCCGTGTCAGCGGGCGTCAGGCCGGCGGGGAAGGGGAAGGTTTCGAAGCAGGTGGTGGGGGTGTACCGGGGGTCGTTGCCGACTCCCAGCCAGGTACACATCCGCAGTGACCAGAGTTCGTGGAAGCGGCTGTGCAGGATGCCGAAGGTGGTGTCGTCGGCGCGGGCTGTGATGTCCAGCAGATTCATTGCAAGAGTGGGACTGGCGCGCCAGCTGAAAACACGATGCTTTGCCACGACCGGCGTCACGACAAAACGCGGGATGATTGCGATGGCCTTGCGCATCTCCAGTCTCGGGCGTTCGAACATCCACCACTCAGATCGCGTTTTGGGGTTTCTATCCGTGGCACGAGCCGGTTTGACGATGCGCAGCACGTGTTCAAACGGCTGCTCGAATTGCGAGGCATCGATCAACGTCATGCCTGTGAAATCCACAACCCATGTATCGGAGTCTTTGCGCACCACTTCAGTCGCATTGATCCAGGGTCGCAGCACCGTTGCATTTGATTGACTGTTCGGGTTACCTGCCATTCGCAACCAAGCTCTTGCTGTTTTCCCGGCAATGTCAAACGCACCGTACTTTTTACCCCTTCGAAGCAAGTGGCGGAATTTTCTGGCAGTCGCCTTGCGTTGGTAAGGTCTGCCAATTCACCCTGTGCGCCTCCAGGGCTCAGGTCCGCGTGAATCATAGTCACCGGCCGACCATCGAGACTCGCGTGTTGCGCGGCATGCCCGAACGAAATTAGCGATACCCGCACCGCAGCACCGTCATTCACCCACGGCTCATCGCTCCAAGCCTGGTAAATACGGGTGGTGTCGCGAATTGCCGTCAGGACAGCCCGATTCTTGCCGCCCCGAATCGAATTCGTCGCCACCAGCCCTGCCGCACCCAGCCCGTTGGTCTCTATCGCCTGCCGCGCCTTCTCGAACCAGTAACACACCAGGTCCGCACCCCCCGGCACCTTGCCGGCGTAGGTGTTGCGCAAGGTTTGCATGTAGCTGTCGCCCAGTTCGGCGCGCATCCTTTTGTCGCCCAGGAACGGCGGATTGCCAATCACGACGCTTGCCCGAGGCCACTCGGTAACCGAGGCGGTGGGCTCCAGGGCATTGGTGGTTCCACCAGTATCGGAATGCCACTGCAGCAACGCATCCCGGCATTCAATATGCTCCAGCGGCTCCAGCACCGGATTCGTCTTGAACTCATAACCGTGCGCCAGCCGCCATTGCAACTCGCCGATCCAGACCGTCACGCGGGCCAACTCGGCGGCGTATTCGTTGAGATCGATTCCCAGCACGTTGTGCGGGCCGGTCACCAGGTCGGCCTCACGGTCCAGGCCCATCGCTGCGGCATCGAGGTGGCTCTTGTGCTCGATGTCCTTCAAGGCCTTGAGGCCGAGAAACAGGAAGTTGCCGGGCTTCTTCAGTTGGTACAGCGCGTCCAGCGCCTCTCGAATCTGGATGCGCCGCAAAGCCGAATCACAGACATCGCCGGTGGCCTCGCCGGCCTCCAGTTCGTGCCTGTTGGTGAAGCTCATGTTAGCGGCTCTTGGGAACCGAAAACCCGTGCCATACTTGCCCTCATGCGGTTGAATTTCCTATCGGTATCTGTTTGTATCTGTATCTGTCCCGGGCCGTCTCACCATGAACGCCATCTCCTTTTCTCGCCTGCCGTTTCGACGTGTGTCTTGCATCCGGCCTGCCGCCCTCAAGTTGTCGCACGGGCTGGGCCTGAGCCTGCTCTTGGCCGCCGCTGCGGGTGCGGCCCCGTTGACCGTGCTGGTCAACCCCGGCGACCACGGCGAGCAGTCGCGCCACGCCAACTACCAGGCCCTCAGCGGTGCGCTCACCGATGCGCTGCGCGAAGCCAAGGCCGGCGAGGTGAGTTCGACCATGTCCACCGACGCCGGCGCCGACC
>JANLVB010000172.1:0-11009 GCA_031363785.1 Betaproteobacteria bacterium | reverse complement strand
AATGTGCCGTTCACCAACAATCTGGCCGAGCAGACAGTGCGCATGCCCAAGGTGAAGCAAAAAGTCTCAGGCTGCTTTCGTACGCTGCAAGGAGCGCAGACCTACTGCGTCATCCGATCCTATTGCGCGACCATGCACAAGCAAGGGGTCAATACCTTTGAGGCTCTTGTCGCCACCTTCAAGGGCGCACCGCTTCAGCCCAGCTTCGGCTGAATCCAATACGCCTGCCTGAAATTGGGCTGAGTAGTTACAAGGCTGCGTAGTAAGCACCGTGAGTGGGAGTGACGCTTGCGTGTAAGCTACGACAATGCACTAAACCGGATTGACATGTACAATTACCTGATCAATTTAAAACAGGTGAACCCATGCGAGTTGTGAGCTATTCCGAAGCCAGAAATTCCCTCAAATCCGTGCTGGACACGGTCACGGCGGATCATGACATCACCATCATCAACCGCCGCGACGGGGCTGACGCGGTGGTCATGTCGCTTGACCACTACCAAAGCGTGATGGAAACCCTGCACCTTGTTTCATCGTCGGCCAACGCGGCCAAACTGGCCAAGGCTATTGCGCAAGACAAGGCGGGCAAGGCCAAGGCCCGCAAACTGTTGGCTGCATAAACGGTTTTTCGGTTCTGCACCTGCGGGCCACCCATGCGCAATATCTGCTTTGTGCCCGAAGCCTGGGAGCAGTACACCTATTGGCACGGCCAAGACCGCAAGACCTTGAAGCGCATCAACATCTTGCTTGAAGCTGCTGCACGTGACCCTTTTACCGGCATTGGCAAACCGGAGCCACTGGTGGGCAACCTGTCGGGCTATTGGTCACGGCGCATTGATGAAGCGAATCGACTGATTTACCGGGCGACGGATGAAGGTATTGTCGTGGTGGGGTGTCGGTATCACTATGATGGGTAAATCAAGTCAAGACCTGTTTGCTGCCGAACCCTTTATCCATGCGGGTTGCAGGGCGTGATGTGAACGACGCCTTCCCGCCATCCACATGTGCCTTCGCGCATGTGAACAGTTGCCCCTGACCATTTAGCGGCCACGCCAGCCGGGGTACATATGCCAATTCAGAACCGCCGGGGAAAACAGCGGCTGTGGGTCTCGCTCGATTGCGCCACGGCAAGCGTTGCGGCGAGTGTGCGGGCACCGTCAAGCACCGAGACCACGGCTTGCTCGTCCAGGCGCACCAGCCGTTGAAAGTGGCGCAATTGCTCCTGATACGGGTCGCCGAGTTGGGGCAGCAGGTAGTCCCCGACAATCGGCTTGTCCCACGCGGCCTCACCCGGCAAGCGCGCGCTCCAGGCCCGCAGCACCGGCAACTCCAGGCTTCCCGTCGTTCCGACAATGCGGTACGCACTCTGTCCGGTGTAGCCGAAGCTCGGGTTTTCGCCACTGCCCTGCTCGATCGTCCAAGGTGACAGGCCTGCGTCGGTACAGGCCAGTGTGCCAAGGCAGCCATTCTCGAATTCGAACACCGCCGCAGCAGTGTCTTCAACGGCGAGGCCCCGATTTGCATGGCTCTTGATGCCACTGACCGCGCGGATCTCGCCACACAGATAACGCAGCATGTCAATCTCGTGGATGGCGTTGATCAGCAGCGGCCCGCCACCAGGCTGGGTGCGCCAGTCCGTCTGAAAGTATTCCTGCGGTTTACGCGTGGCCCACAACACCGAGGCGACCACCAGGCGACCCATGCGCCCGTCAACCACCCATTGCCTGGCCTGCTGCACTGTGCCGAGGTAACGGCGATGGTGCCCCACCAGCGTCTTGACGCCGCTCAACTGCACCGCCTGAATCAGGGAGGAAGCCTCATCCAGGGTCGGCGTCACCGGCTTCTCCATCAGGAAATGAATGCCGCGCTCGCAACACCATTGACCGTGTTGCCGATGCAGCGCATTCGGGGTGGCTATCACCACCGCCTCCGGTTTCACCTGGTCAAGCATCTCGTGCGGGTCTCCAAACCATCCGGCCGCGCCAAGATCAAAACCCGAGCCGTCAAGCTGTGGATCTGCAACAGCCAGCAGCTCCGCAACCTCTGGCATGCTGCGGATGGTTTGAATATGCCTGCGGCCGATCAAGCCTGCGCCAATCACGGCCATGCGCAAGGGTTTCATGGCGCGTTTTTCCCGTCGGCGCGATCCAGCAGCGCGCGCGCGGCGCGCAACAAGTGTTGTGCATGGTCCGCTGCGGCGCGCCCTTGGGGAAGCGGAACCTCCAGGCTGGCCATTCCAAGCTGTGGCATGGCCAGCAACAAAGCAGTCAACGGGAACTCGCCCTCACCCGGCGCCAGCCGTGCCGTCCGCGCTTCGTGCAACAGCAAGGCCGACTCGCCCGGTGCGCGCAGCGGACCGTCACACAATTGGACGTAACCCAGTAACGCGGGGGGCACAGCGCGGATCTGCTCCAAGCTGTCACCGGCACGCATCCAGTGCAAAGCGTCCACCAGCACCTGGAGGTTGGGCTGGTCAGCCATGCGCACAATGCGCAGCGCCGCTGCCAAAGACTTGACGGCCGTGAACACCATGTATTCCAGGTCGACCACCAGGCCAAACGGAGCCGCCAAGACACACAGCTCCGCCAATACCGTTGCCACTCGGGTCTCATCCGGATTGACGGCGACCACCTTGAGCCGCCGGGCGCCGAGCAGAGCCGCCGCCTCCATAAGGGGCAGGTGGTCCTGTGCCCGGGTCTGGGTGTCGATACGGATGATCTCCACGTCCCAGACCCGCACCCCAGTGGAACGAAGCAGCGGTAGCAACTGCCGACAGACTACCAAACGCTCGGCCGCGCTGTAGCAGCGATCAGTGGGCGTGGCCGGGGCAAGACGCAGGTCGACGGCATCAAAACCTGCTGCTGCCGCATGGCGTACAAGGGCTTCACAGTCGCAGGCGATCAGGCTCAGGTGCGCCAGCGACAGGGCTGTCGCGGCCACCGTCACACAACCCCCAAGCCGCAGTTGCTTGGCCATAGCTGCCAGCGCCTTGCGCAATTCGTGTCGATTTCAGCGCGCACCGGAAAATCACCGGTCGAAGGTCGAAGCTTGAGGCCGGCCGTCACGGTCCCCGCTGTGCGCTGCATTGGGTTGTACTCGTCAAGTGGTCAGGTTGCGTTTAATTCTCGCACGCCAGGTCGTGTCGAAATTACGCCTCGCACTGTGTTACTCAGCGCACAAAAAAATGCCCCGCAGTGCGGGGCATTTTCTGTCTCAGCGAACGCTGATCAGCGGATCACGGCCAGTTCGGTGCGCTTGCCACCCCTGTAGGTCATCAGCGTCAGGGCGCCGTTCTTGATGTCACCCTTTTCGTCGAACGAAATGGTTCCGGTCACGCCCTTGTAATCGGTGGTCTTGGCCAGCTCAGGCAAGTACTTTGCAGGATCAGCCGAGTCGGCCTTGACCATGGCAGCGACCATGATGTTGAGCGCGTCGTACACATACGGTGCGTAGACTTGCACGTCGGCGTTGTACTTGGCCTTGAAGTCGGTCTTGAACTTGTCCATACCGGCCTTGGCTTCACCTTCCACACCACCGGCTTCTGCGCAGTAGACCATGTCATCCTTGAGCGCGTCCCCAGCCAGTTTGGCCAGTTCGCTGGAGCAGATGCCATCGCCACCCATGAACTTGGCCTTGATGCCGAGCTGGGCCATCTGCTTGATCATCGGGCCGGCAACAGCGTCCATGCCACCGAAGAACACCACGTCAACCTTCTTGCCCTTGAGGGTGGTCAGGATGGCGTTGAAGTCGGTTGCCTTGTCGGTCGTGAATTCATGACCGGCGACTTTGCCGCCAGCAGCTTCAACAGCTTTCTTGAACTCTTCTGCGACGCCCTGGCCGTATGCGGTACGGTCATCGATCACGCCGATCGACTTGCCCTTGAGAGTGGTTACGGCGTACTTGCCCAGCGTGCTGCCCAGGTGCACGTCGTCAGCCACCACGCGGAATGTGGTCTTGAAGCCTTGACGGGTGAACTTGGGGTTGGTAGCAGACGGGGAGATTTGCGGAATGTTGGCCGCACTGTAAATCGCCGAAGCCGGGATCGAAGTGCCGGAATTCAGGTGGCCGATTACACCAGCAACTTTGGCATCAGCCAGCTTCGTGGCAACCGAGGTGCCCTGCTTCGGGTCGCCAGCGTCGTCTTCGGCCATCAGTTCCAGTTTGACCTTCTTGCCACCGATCATCACGCCCTTGGCGTTCAGCTCTTCAATGGCCATGCGGGCACCGTTCTCGTTGTCCTTGCCCAGGTGGGCGATGGCGCCGCTGGTCGGGCCAACGTGACCAATCTTGATGACGCCAGCATCAGCAGCTGGGGCAGCAGCTGCAGGGGCTGCAGGTGCTGCAGCAGCGGCTGGTTTGGCTTCTTCTTTTTTGCCGCAAGCGACCAACAATACTGCAGCCGCGCAAAGCGTCAAACTGGTACGAAATTTCATTTGCATAGGGACTCCAAGGGGTTTGTTTGAACAGTTGATGGACCAAAATTCCTCAACAGCCTTCTAGGATACCGCATTTTGGAGCCTATATCCATAGGGCTGGCCCTAGGTCGGGCCAGCGCTACGGACGGTCACGCGAAGCCATTTCATTGGCAACGGCGTCCACCACGGCCTGCCGTACCAGCGGCTCGATCTCCTGGCGCAGCCTGGCCGACACCAGGTCAACCTGCTCTACCAAAGCATTGGCGATCAGGTCATGCAAGTTGCGATTCAACGTGTCGCTCACCTCGGCCTGTACCCATTCGATCATCAGGTCTGCATCCGGCGACAGACGCGGCGGTTGCGCGGCCGGGCGCAACACCGACGCCGCCCCGGCCGGCCCGTGGACCACTTCGGTCAGTGTCGGCACAAACCGCGGCGCAACACGTGGCGTGGCGGCCATCAGGTTGCGCCCTGTGCGGCCAAATCGTGCCGGGTGATTGCGTAACCCCGGTCCTTGTAATGCTTCCAGCGCACCCGCGAACGATGCCGGTCGCCGTCTTCCAGTCCCACCACCTCAATCAATCGGTCATAAAGCTCAAAACCCGGCGGCACGGAAGTGCCCAGATTGAGCAATACCTCGTTGTGGTCGGCGGCGCCGCTTGTCGGCGACAAGACCACAGGCGACGCCTGCAGCACCGATGCCTGCGGACAGTTGGAAAAACAATGCGGAACAAAGTCCGTGGCTGAAAACTCCCATAACTGACGGTCCAGTTGCTCCAGCACCCCCGGCTCGGCAACCACCGCAACACGTGCCCCCCTGGCCACTGCCTTGCGCAGCAGGCGGCAGCAATAGTCCCATTTGTCCGCCGCATTGAAGTGGAACGCAACTTCGGTCATGGTCGACGGCTTGCTTGATGCATCACGCGGCCTTGCGTCGTGCGCTGGCCTTCGCGGGCTTCCCAGGTGCGGCGCTTTGACTGGCCAGTCCCTGCAGGTAATGCAGCAGCAGCGACACCGGGCGCCCTGTGGCACCCTTGGCCGTGCCACTCTTCCAGGCAGTACCTGCAATGTCCAGGTGCGCCCTGGGATATTTGCCAGCAAAGCGTTGCAGGAACTTGGCAGCCGTCACCGAGCCGGCAGCCCGCCCAGCCACGTTGGCGACATCGGCGAAATTGGTCTTGAGGCCTTCCGCGTATTCATCGTCAAGCGGCATCCTCCAGCACAGGTCCTGTGATTTTTCCCCCGCCGCAAAAAGTTCCGCAGCCAGGCTGTCAGAACCGGAAAACAGCCCGCTGCGCACGCCGCCCAATGCGATAACACAGGCGCCAGTGAGTGTCGCAATATCGATCACGGCGCTGGGCGAGAAGCGCTCGGCATAAGTCAGGGCGTCACACAGGATCAGCCGACCCTCGGCATCCGTGTTCAAAATCTCGATCGTCTGGCCGCTCATGCTGGTGACCACGTCGCCTGGCTTGACGGCGCGCCCGTCGGGCATGTTTTCGCAGGTAGGAATCAGGCCCACCACATTGATGGCCGGCCGGATCTCCGCCAGCGCCCGGAAAACCCCCAGCACACTGGCGGCTCCGCACATGTCGAACTTCATCTCGTCCATTTCGGGCGCCGGCTTGAGCGACACACCACCGGTGTCAAAGGTGATGCCCTTGCCAATCAGTACCGTCGGCGCCTGCGACTTCGCCGCACCGCTGTAGCGCAGCACGACAAAACGCAGTTCCTCGTGGGAACCGCGCGCCACTGCCATGAAGGACCTCATGCCCAGTTTTGCCACCTGCTTGGGGCCCAGTACTTCACAGGCCACCCCCGGCAACTTGGCCAGTGCCTTGGCGGCCTGGGCCAGCATGGTCGGTGTGGCATGGTTGGCCGGTCGATTGGCCCATTCCTTTGCAAGCTCAACTCCGGCGACCGTCGCAACAGCGTGCTGGAACGCACTACGTGTCGCCGCGTCGGCAGGTGCCGCGATGAGCACATCGGCCAAAGCGCGGCCCTCGGGCTTGGACTTGGTCGTGGTATAGATGTAACTGGCATCAGCGATGGCAGCTACCGCTGCTGCCACCACCTCGGCAGAGGCGGCGGCGGCAAATCCCACCAGCAGCCGCTTGACGGAGGGGCCTTTCAGCGCCGCCACGGCCGCAGCCAGGGCCTGGCGCACCTGTCGCGCTGTTCCATCCTCGCAGCCGACGAACACCAGACGCGGCGCTGCCACGCCTGTGGCACGGTACATCTGCAACAGTTTGCCGGCCTTGGTGTCCAGATGTCCGGCCTTGAGGGCCAGTGCGATGTGTTCGGTCAGGTTGCCTGACGCGGCGCCGAAGCCCGTGTGCACAAGCACAATCAGTGCGTCCGCCTTGCGGGTAGCCAGTGTCTCCAGGTCCAGTGCAGCCAGTTCAAAGTTCATAATCGGTTCTTTTGCTGCGATCAGCAGCCGCACTGCGGGAACTCCGCGCGCCAGCCTGCCAAACAGTTCATCCTATGTTATTCCATTCTTCGATCCGCAAGGAGATGGCCCGAAGCTTCGGTGCAACCCTGGTCGTGCTGGCGACGATCGTCATGACGATGCTGCTGATCCGAACCTTGAATCTGGCGTCACGCGGCAGCGTGAACCCGACCGAGGTCGTGGTGGTGCTGGGCTACACGGTGTTGGGGCATGCGCCCACCATCCTGACCTTGAGCCTGTTCGTTGCCATCGTCGGCACGCTGTCACGCATGTACCGCGACAGTGAGATGGTGATCTGGTTCTCCGCTGGCCAGGGGCTGGCTTCATTTCTGCGGCCGATGTTTCGCTTCGTATGGCCGATCCTGCTGATGATCGCCGCCCTGGCCTTGGTCGGCTGGCCATGGTCGCAGCAGCAGTCCCAGGGACTGCGTGAGCGCTACCAGGGCCGCAACGACCTGGAGCGTGTCACCCCGGGCCAGTTCCAGGAATCCGCCGGGGGCAACCGGGTGTTCTTCGTCGACAAGGATTCGGTCGGAGGAAAGACTGCGGGTGAGGTGTTCATCGCGACCAACGAGCGCGGCAAGGAAACCGTCACATCGGCCCGCGCCGGCGTCATCGAAAACAGAGGAACTGACCGATTCCTGCTGCTGTCCCGCGGCCAGCGGCTGGAGCGCGAAACCGGCAATCAGGGCCTGAAGATCAGTGAGTTCGAACAATACGGCGTATTGATCCACGAAAAGGCGAGTGAACTCGAACGTGTTGTACCGCCGCGCGCCATTTCCACCCGCCAGCTGCTGGCCGTTGGCACGCCGGCCTACCTCGGTGAGCTTTCCTGGCGCCTCGGCCTGGCCCTGGCCGCGTGCAATCTTGTCGTCATCGGGCTGGTGGTGTCAGGTGCCAACCCGCGCGTCGGACGCAACGGCAGCCTGGTGTTGTCCCTTTTTACATTCATCGTCTACTACAACCTCATCACACTCGGTGTCAGCCGCATCGCCACTGGCACCAGCAACATTGGCGGTTATATGTTGGCCCTGCATGGAGGCGTATTCCTGATCGGTGCCGCCATGCTGGCCAAGATCCACTGGAACTGGACACCGTTGGCAAGCCTGCGTGCGCGGCGCCAGGCCAGTGTGTTGCCGCAGGTGGCAGCGTGAAGACGGTACGCCGGATGATCCAGCGCGACATCCTGGTCGCGGTCGGCTTCGCCACGATCGCCTTCCTCGGCTTGTTTACCTTCATCGACCTGGTGGAAGAATTGCGCTGGGTGAACAACTCCAGTCCCGACGGCTACCAGCTACGCCATGCGCTGGCATTTGTGGCCACGCTGTCGGTCAGCACCCTGTACGAGCTGATACCGATCACGGTGCTCATCGGCTCGGTGTTTGTCATGGCACGGCTGGCGCAGAACTCCGAGTTCACCGTATTGCGCACCAGCGGGCTGGGGCCGTGGCGGGCGTTGCGCATCATGCTGAGCCTGGGTCTGGTGTTTACGCTGTTGACCTTTGCCATCGGTGACTTCATCGCCCCGGCGGCGGACCGGGCCGGGCAACTGCTGCGTTCGCGCTACCTGCGGGAAATCACGGTCGGCCAGACCGGCGCATGGCTGCGCGAGAAGCAGGCCTACCATTCCTATGCCGTCAACGTCGGTGTACTGCAATCCGACGGCAATATGCGCCGGGTGCGGGTCATCGAGTTCGACAACACCGGGCGCCTCGTGTCCACCAGCGAGGCAAAACGCGGCAGCTTCGGCCAGGACGACGCCTGGGTGCTGCACGATGTAACCCGAACCGAGTTCAATGCCCCCAGCAGCGGCACACCGATGGCCGCGCGGCAGTCCCTGGCCGAATACCGCTGGCCCACCGGGCTCACGTCGGAGATGGTGTCAGTGGCGCTGTTGCGGCCCGAGCGTATGCCGACCATCGACCTGTTCCAGTTCATGCGCCACCTGGACGCCAATGGGCAGTCTTCACAACGTTATGAAATCGAATTCTGGCGCAAGGTGTTTTATCCCCTGAGCTGCCTGGTGATGGTGGTGCTGGCATTGCCATTCGCCTATTTGCACTTTCGCACCCGCGGCATCTCCAGCTTCGTATTTATCGGTGTCATGACCGGCATCAGCTTCTTTCTGCTCAACAACCTGTTCGGGCATTTCGGAAACCTGCGCAACTGGTCGCCATGGTTGTCGGCAGCGGCGCCAGGCCTGATCTATTCGATGGTCTCGTTGTCGGCCTTCGGCTGGCTTGTGTTGCGGCGCTGACGATGCAGCGGTGCGCCGTCATCCTGTTCGCGCATGGCTCGCGCGACCCGATGTGGAGCGCTCCGGTGCGCGCCATAGCCAACCGCATGCAACAGATGTCGCCCGCGCTGCCGGTGGCCTGTGCCTACCTCGAGTTCATGGCCCCCGACCTGGCGCAGGCGAGCGACACACTCATCACCGCCGGGGCCAACCACCTCACCGTGGTGCCGCTGTTCCTGGGCGTCGGACACCATGCGCGGCAGGACCTGCCGCGTATGGTGACAATGCTGCGTCTGCAGTACCCGCAGGCCGAGTTTGACCTGCGTCCGGCAGTGGGCGAGGACCCACGTGTCGTCGCGCTGCTGGCCGAGATCGCCTGCGGCCAGATTGCAGCCGGGAGGCCGCCTGCTGGACGAGGGCTGGGTACATAATGAACTTGTTCCAAAGCTCATTTTCGATATGAACTTGCACCAGTTCCGGTTCGTCCAAGAGGCCGTTCGGCGAAACCTGAACCTGACCGAAGCGGCAAAAGCCCTGCACACGTCGCAACCCGGGGTGTCAAAAGCCATTATTGAACTGGAGGAAGAACTCGGCATAGAGATCTTCGCCCGCCACGGCAAGCGGATCAAACGCGTGACGGAGCCGGGGCAGCAGGTGCTCAAGAGCGTCGAGATCATCATGCGTGAGGTCGGCAACCTTAAACGCATCGGTGACGAATACAGCGCGCAGGACAGCGGTACCCTGTCCATTGCCACCACCCACACCCAGGCGCGCTACGTCCTGCCCGAGCCGCTAGCCCGGCTACGCCAGGCCTACCCCAAGGTCAACATCAGCCTGCACCAGGGTGCGCCCGACCAGGTGGCGCAGATGCTGATCAACGAGGTGGCCGAAGTCGGCATCGCCACGGAAAGCCTGGCCTCCTACAGCGAACTGGTGACGCTGCCGTGTTATGAGTGGCAGCACATGCTGGTGTTGCCGGCGGACCATGCGTTGTGCCAGAAGGACCGCATAACCCTGGAAGACCTGGCGTTGGAACCACTGATTACCTACCACCCGGCATTTACCGGCCGCACCAAGATCGACCAGGCGTTCGCCACGCGCAACCTGCAGCCGCGCATTGCGCTCGAAGCGATCGATTCGGACGTCATCACCACCTATGTCCGGCTGGGCATGGGGGTGGGCATCGTGGCCGAAATGGCGGTGCGCGACCTCGGCGCTGACAGCAACAAGGCTGCGCTGGTGGTGCGGCCCGCCGGCCAGTTGTTTGGCCAAAATGTGACGCGGGTAGCGTTCAAGCGCGGCGCCTACCTGCGCAATTTTGTCTATAAGTTTGCCGAGTTGCTGAGCGACCGGCTCGACCGGGCGCTGGTTGCGCGCGCCATGACCGGCCATATCAACGACTATGAACTCTGAGACCATCGTGAATACCCGTACCCCCGAACTGATCAGCAAGTTGCCCGCAGTCGGCACCACCATATTCACCGTCATGTCCAACCTGGCCGCCGAACGCAGCGCTGTCAACCTCGGCCAGGGCTTTCCGGATTTCGACTGTGACCCCGCCCTGGTCCAATCGGTCAGCGACGCCATGCTGCGCGGCCTGAACCAGTACCCCCCGATGACCGGTGTGCCGGTGCTGCGCGCGGCAATTGCCGACAAGCTGCGCAACTGGCACGGGCCACATGGTGGGCGCGACTACGACGCCAACACCGAGATCACCATCACGGCCGGTGCCACCCAGGCCATCATCACGGCGGTGCTGGCGGTGGTCAGGCCGGGAGACGAGGTGATCGTTCTCGACCCCTGTTACGACAGCTACGTGCCCAATATCGAGCTGGCCGGGGGCCACGCGGTCCGGGTCGCATTGACAGCTGGAAGTTTTCGCCCGGACTTTTCCCGCATCCAGGCG
>JANLVB010000321.1:0-9840 GCA_031363785.1 Betaproteobacteria bacterium | reverse complement strand
AGTCGGCGCCGGTCACGTCAATTGAGACAAACGACGGCTTGTTTTCAGAACACGCGCCCAGCACGCCGAGGGATATCCCCGCAACGGCCAGGGTTGCGCAATGGGCGGCAATTGATAGAAGGAGCAGGCGTCTTTTCATGGTGAAGTCAGTGCAACAGTTGGCGAGCGCCTACAACACGTAGTGGTCCACCAGAAACGCGGCGAACAACACGCTCAGGTGGATCAATGAAAACCGGAAGGTCTTGCGCGCCAGCGCATCCGAGTAATTGCGCCACAGGGCAATCGCGTAGCCGCAGAAACCAATGCTCACCGCCAGCGCCACAGCCAAGTAAATCCAGGAACTCATGCCATACAGAAACGGCAACAGGCAGGCAGCAAACAGAATGAAGGTGTACAGCACGATCTGCAGCCGCGTGAACGCGCTGCCATGTGTGACGGGCAACATCGGCAGGCCCGATTTGCGGTAGTCTTCCACGCGGTACAGCGCCAACGCCCAGAAGTGGGGTGGTGTCCACAGGAAGATGATGAGAAACAGGATCAGCGCCTGTGGTCCCACATCCCCGGTCATTGCGGCCCAGCCCAGCACCGGCGGCATGGCGCCGGAAGCGCCGCCTATGACGATGTTTTGCGGCGTCAGTGGCTTGAGTATCACGGTGTAGATGATGGCATAACCGACAAAGGTGGTAAGGTCAGCCACATCGTAAGCGGGTTCACCAGAACATAGAGGATTGCCGAGCCGGCGGCACACAGTGCGGCTGAAAACAGCAGCGTCTGCAGGTTGCCCAGTTCACCCCTGGCAGTGGGGCGCCAGGCGGTGCGCTTCATCCTGGCGTCGATGCCCTGTTCCACAATGCAATTGAATGCAGCAGCAGCGCCAGCCACCAGCCAAATGCCCAGGCAGGCGATTGCCGCCAGCCGCACCTCGGCCATGGAGGGCGCGCCGGGCACCGCCAGCACCATGCCAATCAGCGCACAAAACACAATCAGCTGTATGACCCGTGGTTTGGTCAATGTATGGAATTGGCGCAGCAGGCCCATACTCGCCACCGTCGGTGCCGCAGCGGCTGCCTGCGGTTTCACGGTTTGACCCAGGACAACGGCCACGCTGGCGCATCAAGGCTGGCACGCCTGCTGGTCGTGCCGGACACCAGCCAGGCCAGCAGCAGCACCAGTGCCGCCGCGCCCCCGGTGTGCAGCACCGCCGCCAGCAGCGGCCAGCCCAGCACCACATTGGCCAGTCCGGTGGCCAGTTGCAAGGACAACAGTGCAAGCAAGCCGCGCGCCTGCGACCGGGTGGCGGCCATGCGGTACAGGCGCCAGGCGAGAGCCAATAACACCACCACTAGCACCACCGCAAACAAACGATGCAGCATATGTATCGCGGTCAGCGCCGCAAAGCTGATAGCCTGGCCATCGGCCAGATAGCCCAGCGGTCGCCAGACCTGCAGGGCCTGCTCAAAATGCATCTCGGGCCACCAGCTACCCTGGCAACGCGGGAACTCGGCACACGCCAGCACCGCATAGTTGGTGCTGACCCATCCACCCAGCACAATCTGTACTCCCAACACCAGGCAACCGCCGCACAACAGCCAGCGTGTCAGATGGTCCAGCGACAGTGGCGGCTGACCGTGCCGCAAGCGCGTCAGCCGTTCCGCCTGGATTGCCAGCAAAGCCAGCAGCCCCAGGCCGCCCAGCAGGTGCAGGGTAACTATGGCCGGGAACAATTTCATGGTGACGGTCAAGGCGCCAAAGGCACCTTGCACACAGACCCAGACCAGCGTCAGCAACGGCCAACCCAAGCCGGGCTCCTTGCTGGTCGCGCCGGCTCGGCGCCGGGCGCGCCACGCCAGCCACAGCAACGCCACAATCAGCGCCCCGACGGCGCTGGCCAGGTAACGGTGAACCATTTCGATCCACGCCTTGGTATGGGTCACCGGGCCCGTCGGCATCGCCGCTTGTGCGGCCGAAATCGACTCCTTGGCGCCAAGCGGGCTGGCACTGCCATAACAACCTGGCCAGTCTGGACACCCGAGTCCGGAATCGGACAAGCGGGTGAAGGCACCAAACAGGATCAGGTCGAAGGTCAGGAACACGGTCAGCAGGGTCAGTCGGCGCCGCAAATCAGCACGATCACCGGGTCGGCGCCGCAGCCAGACCCACAGCAGCGGCCCCATTGCGAGCAAGGCAGCAACCAGCAAAAGCTGCAGGCCGGGGCCAAGATCGATGGCGGAGGTGTGGGGCGTCATTGCAGACTGGCTGATGCGGTGTAATTGCTACAGGGTCAACGCCCGGCCGTATCCCAGGCGGAACTCGCGCGCAGCACACGCTGGATGTCGCCCTTGGCACGGGCCGCAGCCTCGACGTCCTGCGCCACCGGAAAACGCATCATCCAGTTGCCCAAGGGGTCGACCAGGTACAGATGATCAGCCAACACCTGCTGCGCTGCGGGCTGCAGCCAGCGCCGCAGCAACAACGGATCGACGCGCAGCACGGTCGACTCTTTCAGGGCCGGCAACAGCGCCGCTGGCACGGCGGCACTGTCATCGACAAACCACACCCGATCCAGCCGGTCTTTCTCTTTACCCAGGCTTTCGCGAATCTGGCGTTGCAGATAAAGATGCTTTTCGCACGGCGGTGCGCAGCCTCCACCGGACACGCTCACCAGCAGCCATTGCCCTTTGAGCGCGCGCAGATTAACTGGCACACTATCGAGCCCGACCGCCATGGCATCAGGCAGCGGGCGTTGCGGGTCGATCAAACCACCATAGACACGGCGTGCCTCGGGGCGAATCACGTAATAGGTGAGATACGAGGCGATCACCGGCGCGGCACATACCAGCATCACCAACAGCATCTTCCAGCGGCCGACCCGGGTGCGGCGCACATCATGGGCCGCGACCTCGTGCGGCTCGGGCAAGGAATGCACGGTCAGGCCGAGCGGGCGGTCAGCCGGCTGCGGGCGTAACGACACCGGGCCGTCAGCGGGGACGTCGGACAATTTGGAACCAGACATAGAGAAAGGCAATCAGGCCACTGAGGGCAAACCACTGAAACGCGTAACCGTAGTGTTTCGCAACACCCGTTTGCAAACGCGGCCAATCACGCAGCAGGGAGTCGGTACTGACTCCCTGCTGCAGAACCGAAATTGGCAGCAGGGCGAAACCAACTTCCGCAGCATAGCGCTGCATGTCGAGATTTTGCCGGATCAGACCCGAGTCGGCGCCCGCGAATTCGTAAAGCTTGGATGGTGGCGGGGCAATTCGTCCTTCCACCTGCACCAAGCCATCCGGCGTCGGGATCGTCGGCACCAGCGTCCGGTCGCCAAAATTTCGCTGCACCCAGCCACGTTGTACCACCACGGTGGCGCCCCGGTTTTCAAGTTGCAGCGGAGTGATCACGAAGAATCCTGGCGTTGCGTTCATTTGACGGTTGTCCAGGAACACCGTGTGTTGCCTGAGCCAGATTCCGCGCAGCACGACACGCCGGTGCAAGGCTTCAGGATTGGCCGCCTCCCGCAGCAACCCTGAAGCGTCGAGTATCGCCATCTCACGTCGGCTGTCGATAGCTGATTGCAAGTCGTTTTTCTGAGCGGCACGCGACAACTGCCAGACACCCAGCGAAAGCGTGGCCAGCAACGCAAGAACTGTCGCCATGGTCAACAACCAAAACCGGGCCGGCGCAATTGCAGGGCTCACGGGATAATCCACTCCATGGTTTACCTCATTGTTGTTGCGTTTCTTGCCATACTGGCAAGCCTGGGCGCTGCCCTGTACTTCATGCTGCAGGATGGACGCGACGGCAAGACCAAGACAAACCACATGGCTCGCGCCCTCGCTTTTCGCGTGGGGTTTTCGATCCTGCTGTTCGTGTGTGTGTTGCTGGCCTGGAAACTGGGCTACATCCACCCCACAGGCATTCCGGTCGGCAAATAAAGGGCCGCTAGGCGGGCCAAAATAAAGGGCCGCTACGCGGCCCGGGCTTGCATGACCACCAGGCACTGCACCCGGCAGCGCCACTGACTCCCTAAAGCCAGTACACCAGGATGTACAGGCCCAGCCAGACCACATCCACAAAATGCCAGTACCACGCTGCACCCTCAAAGCCAAAATGGCGTTGCGGTGTGAAATGCCCCTTGCCCAGGCGCAAGGTGATCACCAGCAGCATCAACATGCCGACAAACACATGAAAGCCGTTAAACCCGGTGTGCATGAAAAAGGTGGAACCGTAGGCCCCGGAAGACAGCTTGAGGTTCAGGTCGCTGTACGCATGAAAATATTCATAACCCTGCACACCCAGAAAGGTCACACCCAAAAGCACAGTCACCCACATGAACGCGATGGTGCGGCCGCGATCCCCTGCCTGCAGTGCATGGTGCGCGATCGTCAGGGTCACGCCTGAACTCAGCAGCAGCGCGGTGTTGATGGTCGGCAACCAGAATGGGCCCATGGTCTGGAATGGCTCGATGATGCCGGCCGGCGACGCTGTTGCCCCGGCCGCCGCACTTGGCCAGACCGCCTTGAAATCGGGCCACAACAAGGCATGCTCCAGATTGCCGAGTTCGGGCACGGAGTGCACCCGCATCCACCACAGCGCGAAGAAAAATGCGCCGAAAAACATGACCTCGGAGAAGATGAACCAACTCATGCTCCAGCGGAACGACAGGTCCACCTTGTGCCCATACGAACCGCTCTCGCTCTCGCCAATGGCAGCGCCGAACCATTTGAACAGGATCACGAACAACACCGCCAGCCCGAACACGAGCGAATAACGCCCCCAGCCTTCACCGTTGATCCACTGGCCGGCACCAAGGATGATAAAAAACAACCCGGCCGAAGCCAGAGCCGGATAAGCCGACGGGCTGGGAACAAAATAATACGGCGTACCACCGTGTGATGCTGCGCTCATTTCAACTCCTGACTCTCAAACCTGAAAACACCAACTGCGCACTGGTCGGCAACGTTACTTCGCCACCACCCAGTGCACCAAGCCGATCAATGCGATCACGAACACAAACACACCTGCAAAACCCACTACCACGATGTGCAGCGGATTGAGCCGCGCACCATCCAGCTCCAAATCCTGCCGCTTTCGCAGCCCGACGAAGGCCCAGCCGACCGCCCGGGCGGTGGCCCACAGGGAACCCACGCGCCGGGATGCCGGGGCATCGGCTGATTGCCTCAAGATGCCGCCCCCACCGGTACGGCGACCTTGGCTACCGGTGCCGCGGGCACACCACCGCCAACCTCGAAAAAGGTATACGACAGGGTGATGGTCTTCACGTCACGCGACAGCTTGGGATCAATCACGAATGCCACCGGCCATGACTTCTTCTCGCCGGGCTCCAGCACGTACTGTGTGAAACAGAAACACTCCAGCTTGTTGAAGTGCGCCGCCGCCTGTTGCGGCGCATAACTGGGTATGGCCTGTGCTGCCATGCGGCGGTTTTGCACGTTCTGGAACTCATACAACACCGTCGCCAGTTCGCCTGGATGCACCTGGATCGAGCGTTGCGCGGGTTTGAACTCCCAAGGCCCACGCGCGTTGGCATCAAATTCGACTGTGATCGTGCGTGTGGTGTCGATTTGTGAATTGGGCGCAACATCCGACCCGGCACCCGCCAGTTTGCGCTCGGCCAGCGCCAGCACGTTGATGCCGGTCATCTCGCAAATGGCGTTGTAGATTGGCCCCAGTGCGTAGCCGAACGCCAGCATGGCGACAGTGATGACGCCGAGCTTGGCCGCCATCGTCAGATTGGCACCGCGCAAGTTCACCCGTCAGCCTCCCAGAATGACCATCTTGACCATGAAGCCGGCAAAAAACACGACGGCGACGGACGCCAGTATCAACGCCAGGCGCGTATTGTTCTTCTTCTGCTCGGGCGTCATGGCACTCTCCGGCAACGAGGCCGCTCAGCCGACCACGCGGTTGGCGGCGGCGTTGAGCTTGGGCGGTGTCTCGAAGGTATGGAACGGCGCTGGCGACGGGATTTCCCACTCCAGGCCCTCGGCACCCTCCCAGGCCTTCTGTGGCGCCTTCTCGCCTTTGCCCAGCATGCACGGCAACACGATGAAGAAGAAGAAATACACCTGTGCAATTCCGAACGCAAACGCGCCTACCGAGGCAATCGCGTTGAAATCGGCAAATTGCATCGGATAGTCGGCGTACCGGCGCGGCATGCCGGCGAGCCCCAGAAAGTGCATCGGGAAAAATGTGATGTTGAACGCGATCAGCGACCACCAGAAGTGAATCTTGCCACGTGATTCGTTGTACATCACGCCGGTCCACTTGGGAACCCAGTAGTAAAAACCGGCGAACATCGCATACAGCGAACCGGCCACCAGCACGTAGTGGAAATGTGCTACGACGTAGTAGGTGTCCTGCAACTGGATGTCGATCGGCGCCAGCGCCAGAATCAAGCCGGTGAACCCGCCCATGGTAAACACAAAGATGAAACCCACTGCAAACAGCATCGAGTCTCGAAGGTCATGGAACCACGCCACATGGTGGCGATCCAGTTGAATATCTTGACCGCTGTGGGTACCGCGATCAGCATCGTCGAGTACATGAAAAACAACTGGCCGGTCACCGGCATGCCAGTGGTGAACATATGGTGCGCCCACACCACGAAGCTCAGGATGGCGATGCTGGAAGTGGCATAGACCATGGAGGCATAACCAAACAGGCGCTTGCGCGAGAAGGCAGGCACGATCTGGCTGATGATGCCGAAGGCCGGCAAGATCATGATGTAGACCTCCGGGTGCCCGAAGAACCAGAAGATATGCTGGTACATCACCGGGTCACCACCACCCGCCGGATTGAAGAAACTGGTGCCGAAATGGCGATCGGTGAGCGTCATGGTGATGGCGCCCGCCAGCACCGGCATCACGGCGATCAGCAGATAGGCGGTGATCAGCCAGGTCCAGGCGAACATCGGCATTTTCATCAGGGTCATGCCCGGTGCGCGCATGTTCAGTATGGTCACGATGATGTTGATGGAACCCATGATCGAGCTCGCACCCAGGATGTGCAGCGCGAAAATGCCGACGTCCATGCTCGGGCCCATCTGCAGTGTCAACGGCGCATACAGTGTCCAGCCAGCGGCCGGCGCGCCACCGGGCATGAAAAATGAGCCCACAATCATCAGCGCGGCCGGAATCAACAACCAGAAGCTGAAGTTGTTCATGCGCGCAAAAGCCATGTCAGCGGCGCCAATCTGCTGCGGGACCATCCAGTTCGCAAAACCGACAAAACCGGGCATGATGGCCCCGAACACCATGATCAGACCGTGCATGGTTGTGAGCTGGTTGAACAACTCGGGGTTGACCAGTTGCAGCCCCGGCTGGAACAACTCGGCCCGGATCAGCAAGGCCAGCACACCGCCGATCATGAACATCGTGAAGCTGAACAGCAGGTACAGCGTGCCGATGTCTTTGTGGTTGGTCGCATACACCCACCTGCGCCAGCCCGTGGGCGCGTGGTCATGGTGGTCGTCGTGACCGTGCTGATCCAGAACTGCACTCATCCTGATTTCCTTCTTTTCTCAATACTCAGATTCTTGACACATGCAAACAGTGCGCCAGGGTCGCGCTTACTTGCGCGCCAGCTTCACTTCGGCAGGCTGCACCAGTTGCCCGGTCTTGTTCGACCAGTTGTTCTTGGTGAACGTGATGACGGCCGCCAGATCGGTATCGCTGAGCTGTTTCCAGGCCGGCATGGCGCCATTGTTCTGCCCATTGAGCAGGATCGCGATCTGTTTGCCCTTGTCGGCGTCGAGGACGACCGCCGCGCCGTCTATGGCCTTGATCGGTCCGGCGCCCTTGCCAGTCTGCTGGTGGCATGCCACGCAGTTGGCCGCATAGACCTTTTCACCACGCTTGCTGATGTCTTCCAGTGTCCACACCCGGGCCGGGTCGTCTGCCTTGGCTGCCATCTTTTTCATCTCGCCATCGACCCATTTCGAGTAGTCTTCGGCCGACACGACCTTGACATGGATCGGCATGTAGGCGTGTTCCTTGCCGCACAACTCGGCGCATTGGCCATAAAAGTCGCCCATTTTTTCGGCACGGAACCAGGTGTCACGCACAAAGCCCGGAATGGCGTCCTGTTTGATCCCAAAAGACGGCACCATGAAAGCATGGATCACATCGTTTGCGGTAGTGATGATGCGCACCTTCTTGTCCACCGGAACCACCAGCGGGTTATCCACCTTGAGCAGGTAATTGTCCAATGGCTGCCCGGCCTTCGGACCGCCGGCATCCGACATGGCACGGTGGGCGCTGTCGATGCTGGAGACAAAACCAATGCCCTGCCCCTCCCCCTTGAGGTAGTCGTAGCCCCATTTCCACTGCATGCCGGTGGCCTTGATGGTCAGATCGGCATTGGTCGTGTCTTTCATTGCCACAATGACCTTGGTGGCTGGCAAGGCCATCAGGATCACGATGATGAAGGGAATCACGGTCCAGACGATTTCGACCGTGACCGACTCGTGGAAGGTGGCCGCCTTGTGCCCGACCGACTTGCGGTGTTTCCAGATCGAATAAAACATCACGCCAAACACCGCCAGGAAGATGACGGTGCAGACAATCAGCATGAACCAGTGCAGCCACGCCTGATCTTCGGCAATTTTTGTCACCGCCGGATGCAGGTTGAGCTGGTTCACGGCCGGCCCCCCCGGCAAATCCTTCACTGCGTGGGCCATGGACAAGACCGCCGTACCACACCAAGCTGCGGCCACCAGCAGCGGCGCCATCCGACTTGCCAAAATGCTCTTGATCATGTTCACTCTGTCCTAGCCTCAAATTTCCACGACCGGCGGGGTCCAACAGGGGACACCACCAACTTCAATCCACCTCGCGCAGCGCCAACCTGAGTTCACGCGCCAGCGCCGGCCGCAACTCCGGGCGCACGTAACGGCCCACCTGCACCTTCTTGCCATGCGCCGACAACTCGATCAACGAACTGTCGCCAGCACCAGGCTCGACCCGCACCCACTCGCGGCGAAATTCAGCGCGCTGGGTACGGCCGCCATTCTCCAGTTCCACCACCAGCCGCGAGCCCGCCAGCCGGATGGTTTCACCATCGGTCGCGTGCCGCGCATAGACCGCGAAGGCGACACCGACGGCGATTACCTCGACCCAGGCGAAGGGCAAGACCAGCTTTGCGCCCTGGAACCAGAATGCCGTGCCGATGGACAGCGAGACCAGGCACAACGAAAGATACAGCCAACCCAGCTGTTGCGGCGTGATCGAACAGTTGCGCCGCAAAAACCACTGGATGTTTTGACCCTGAACCGTTGCGAAGCGAAAAACCAGATTCGTCACGCTTGATTGCCACCACGACGCCATGCCGGCAAAGCCTGACCTGGCAAGAACACCGGGAAAATGCCCCTGTATCACTCGCGAGAGATTGTAGCCCACCGCCTGCGGCGACCCCGGGCCGGCTGAGCCAATGTACGGTGTCATGGTCGGTTACCCGGCCCGGTAACACCATTCGCCAAAACCCGGCGCATTTCCTCCAGCGACAGCACCGTTTCACCCTTCACCGTCAGGCGGCGGGCGGGTTTAATGGCGTGCCCGTATATTATTTCGAATGTCATGGCAACCCGTCGCGGCAAAGCAACTTCACCAGGCCCATGCGCCAGCATCAGTTGCTCCAGTTGCGTGTGCCATCCGCGCCCCCGCAGAGCGGGGAAACGGCTGATGTTCAAATTGCGCCCGAGTTCGCGCAACTCGCGCATGGCACGCAGCGGACTGTCGAACGTCAGTGTGATGCGCTCCATGTCCATCACCGGCTCGGCAAATCCACTGTGGACCAGCATGTCGCCCCAGTCGTGCATGTCGG
>JANLVB010000131.1:0-6893 GCA_031363785.1 Betaproteobacteria bacterium | reverse complement strand
CAACCGCGCCACGACGTGTGCGCGCCTGCAGCAGGGCGCGGTAGACGTCGTGCAGATTGAGCAGATCGTGCACCCGGTCCTTGCGCCGTGTCGCCTCCGGGCCGTTGGTATTGGCCAGGATGGCGGCCACCTCGGTATAGGTGAACCGCGCGTGGCTCCACATCACCGCCGGAAAAAACTGGTAGGCGCTGACCTCGCCACCGCTGGTCACAAACATGTCGCACACCATGCACAGGCGCTCGACTTCCGGGTTCAGCGAACACAGGCCGTTGGAGAGTTTCTCCGGCAGCATGGGTATGACGCGGCGCGGGAAATACACACTGGTCGCTCGATCGTAGGCGTCCACGTCGATGGTCGAGCCGGTGTCCACATAATGGCTGACATCGGCAATCGCCACCAGCAGGCGCCAGCCCTTGACTGCGGTCTTGCCACGGCCCATGGTCGCCGGCTCGCAATACACGGCATCGTCGAAATCGCGCGCGTCCTCGCCGTCGATCGTCACCAAGGCCACATCCGTCAGGTCGATGCGCTGCTTCTTGTCCTGCAGGCGCACCTTGTCCGGCAGCGACCGCGCCAATGCGATACAGGCGTCCGAGAACTCGTGTGGCACGCTGTACTTGCGCACGGCAATCTCGATTTCCATGCCCGGGTCGTCGATTTCTCCCAATACCTCCTTCACCCGTCCGACCGGTTGGCCGTACAGCGCGGGCGGCTCTACCAGCTCAACCACCACCACCTGCCCTGTCTTGGCGGTACCGGTGGCGCCTTTGGGTATCAGCACGTCCTGGCCATAACGCTTGTCTTCCGGCGCCACCAACCAGACACCACCCTCTTGCAACAAGCGGCCAATGATCGGGTGTTTGGGCCTTTCGACAATCTCGACTACCCGTCCTTCAGGGCGGCCCTTGCGGTCGCTGCGTACCACCCGCACCTTGACCCGATCCTTGTGCAGCACAGCGCGCATTTCGTTGGGCGGCAGGTAAATGTCCGACTCGCCATCATCACGGGATACAAATCCATGACCATCCCGGTGGCCCTGAATGGTGCCTTCCACTTCGTCCAGCAAGGGGCTGGGTTGACTAATATTCTTGATACAATTGCTCTCTTTCCTGAAATGCCCAGGTGGCGGAATTGGTAGACGCACTAGTTTCAGGTACTAGCGAGTAACTTCGTGGGGGTTCGAGTCCCTTCCTGGGCACCAAATGGTTACTGATTCTTGAAACAAGCCGCTATTGACACAGCGGCTTTTTTGTTTCCCCATGCAAGTCGTTCAAATCGGTATGGCCACCAGGTCATGCCCTTCGGTGGCGACGACACGTGCTTGCGTGAAGTCCCCGACTTTGAAAGTCTTGCTGATTTTCTCCGGCGCCCGCAGCCGGACGATGCCGTCTATCTCCGGTGCATCGGCATAACTGCGGCCGACGCCACCACGCCGCCCGAGGGCGGGCGCGCTGTCGACCAGCACCTGCATCGTAGCGCCGACGCGCCGTAGAAGTCGTTTCGCTGAGGCCTCCTCGGCCACCGCCATGAAACGCGCACGGCGCTCCTGACGCAACTCCAGTGGCAGCATGCCGGGCAACGCGTTGGCCAGGGCACCGTCCACCGCGCTGTAGGCGAAACAGCCGGCACGGTCGATCTGCGCCTCCCGCACGAAGTCCAGCAGGTGCTCGAACTCGGATTCGGTCTCACCGGGAAAACCAGCGATGAAGGTGCTGCGCACCACCAACTGCGGACATTCGGCCCGCCATTGCTGGATGCGCTCCAGGTTCTTCTCGCCGCTGGCCGGCCGCTTCATGCGCCTCAGCACATCCGGGTGGCTATGCTGCAAGGGAACATCCAGATACGGCAATACCAGTCCGCTGGCCATCAGCGGAATCACCGCATCCACACTCGGGTATGGGTAGACGTAATGCAGGCGGACCCAGGCGCCAAACGGCGCGGCCAGTTCGCCCAGCGCCTGCACCAGATCAAACATGCGCGTCTTCACCGGCTTGCCGTCCCAGAAGCCGGTGCGGTACTTCACATCCACGCCATAGGCCGAAGTGTCCTGGCTGATCACCAGCAGTTCCTTGACGCCGCCATCAAAAAGGGCGCGCGCCTCGGTCAACACGTCGCCTATCGGCCGCGACACCAGACCACCCCGCATCGAGGGAATGATGCAAAACGTACAGCGGTGGTTGCAACCTTCGCTGATTTTCAGGTAGGCGTAGTGTCTCGGTGTCAGCTTGATGCCGGCCACGCCGAAGAAGTTGGGAACCAGATCGACAAACGGGTCGTGTGGCTTGGGCAGGTTGGCGTGCACCGCGTCCATTACCTCCTGCGTGGCATGTGGCCCCGTCACCGCAAGCACCTTGGGGTGCATCTGGCGCACCAGGTTGCCGCCATCCACACCCGCCTTCGCACCGAGGCAGCCGGTGACAATGACGCGCCCGTTTTCCGCCAGTGCCTCACCAATCGAGTCCAGGCTTTCCTGCACCGCTTCGTCGATGAAGCCACAGGTGTTGACGATGACCAGGTCGGCCCCGCTGAGGGACTTTGAAGTCCGGTATCCCTGGGCACTGAGTTGCGTCAGGATCAATTCGGAGTCTGTCAAGGCCTTGGGGCAGCCCAGGCTGATGAAACCGACGGTGGGACTTTTGGTGCCCGGTTCGACGACTGCGTTCATCCTTCTATTGTCGCGGCTTATCGTTTGAGCCCAAAACTGCCGAGCATCTGCTCGGTCTGCTTCTGCATCTGTTCCTGCATCTGGCTCAACAGGGTCTTGGACTGCTCCAGGCTGTTACCCATGAACCCCTGCACCAGTGGCGACTGCGCACCCAGAAACTGGGTCCACATCTCCGGCGTCAAGGCCTTGGATTGGTCACCCAGGCGCGCCTGTATCTCCATCAGCGTCTGCATGTTCTTCTCGAGATACCCGCCCATGAAACCCTGCATGGCATGGCCATAGAAACGGATGATGTTGGCCAATACAGGCGCGGTAAACATCGGCGAACCATTCGCCTCCTGCTCCAGGATGATCTGCAGCAGGATGTTGCGGGTCAGATCGTCGCCACTTTTCGCGTCGCACACGACGAAGGGCTCACCATCCATCACCAGCTGGCGCACCTCTTGCAAGGTGATGTAAGCCGAGGTGTCGGTGTCGTACAGGCGTCGGTTCGGATATTTCTTGATCACCCTCTGGTGTTTGCGGGCTCCATCGGGAGTCTTGATCTTCATGGGCGTGGTTCCTCAGTCCGGACAGGTGCCATTGAACTTGCAGTCGGTTGCAAGACATTCTAGGCAAATGATCCGCCGCGATTTCCCAAGGTTTACCCTGAGACCACGGGGTGATCTTTGAATTCCCGTCGGGAAAAATTCAAGAGTTGGTAGGCGCGATTGGACTCGAACCAACGACCCCCACCATGTCAAGGTGGTGCTCTAACCAGCTGAGCTACGCGCCTAAGGATGTCCGAGATCGAGGATTGTAGCAGCAGCATTGGTGCGGCCCCGGGTCGCTGCGCCATAATCATCAAAGGCCCCTTCAGGGCAGGTACTTACCAGCAGCTTCAGGAAAGAATTTACACCATGGACATCAAGGGCAAAGTATTCATCGTCACGGGCGGCGCGTCAGGTCTGGGCGAAGGCACGGCGCGCATGCTCGCGGCCAGCGGCGGACTGGTTGTCGTTGCCGACATGCAGGTTGAAAAAGGCGAGGCCGTTGCCAGGGAAATTGGCGGCGCCTTCGTGAAGTGCGACGTGACGCAGGAGGACGATGGCATGGCTGTGGTCGCCAAGGCGGTGTCCATGGGCAAGCTGATGGGCCTGGTCAACTGTGCCGGCATCGCGACTGCGGACAAAACGGTGGGCAAGAATGGCGCACACAGCCTGGCCACATTCAGCAAGACCGTCACCATCAACCTGATTGGCAGCTTCAACATGATCCGCCTGGCCGCCGACGCCATGTGCAAAAACGAGCCCGAAGCCACCGGCGAACGCGGCGCGTTGATCTCCACCGCATCGGTGGCAGCGTACGACGGCCAGATCGGCCAGGCAGCCTATAGTGCGTCCAAGGGCGGCATCGTCGGCATGACCCTGCCGATCGCGCGTGACCTGTCGCGCAACGGCATCCGCAACATGACCATTGCGCCCGGCATCTTCGGCACACCCATGATGTTCGGCATGCCCAAGGAGGTGCAGGCCTCGCTCGCCGCCAGCGTACCGTTCCCGTCCCGCCTGGGCACACCCGACGACTACGCCAAACTGGCAAAACACATCTTCGAAAACGACATGCTCAACGGTGAAGTGATTCGTCTGGACGGTGCCATCCGGTTGGCGCCGCGCTGACTCGTACAACTAGGCCCCGACCTGACAGCCCTCTGACCCGACCGGACACCCCATGAAAAAATACTTCACACACCCGCTGAGCAGTGTCGCACTGGCGGTGTTATTGGCCGGGTGCGCATCGACGCCATCCAACTTCAGCTACACGATACCGGACCAGCCAGAGGGATCGTCCGGGTACACCGAGAAGCCGGGTTGGGCCACGACCAAGTTCGCGGTCGCTGCGGCCAACCCCCTGGCCACCGACGCCGGTTACCAGGTGCTCAAGGCCGGCGGCAGCGCTGTTGACGCGGCGATTGCGGTGCAGATGGTGCTGGGCCTGGTCGAGCCACAATCCAGTGGGATCGGCGGCGGTGCCTTCATGATGCATTTCAACGGCCGGGACGTGGAGGCCTTTGATGGCCGTGAGACCGCGCCCGCCGCGGTGAAGGAAACACTGTTCATGGGCGCGGACGGCAAACCCATGGCGTTCTACGACGCCGTGGTGGGTGGCCGGTCGGTTGGTGTGCCTGGCACCGTTCGCATGCTGGAAATGGCGCACCAGCAACACGGCAAACTACCTTGGGCCAAGCTGTTCGAGCCTGCCATCACGCTCGCGCAGAGCGGCTTCAAAGTCAGTGCGCGGCTCAGCGGCCTGCTGGGAACCGAGCAGCATCTCAAAAAAGACCCGGTTGCTGCTGCCTACTTCTACCAGGCCGATGGCAAACCACATCCGGTGGGGCACAACCTGCGCAACCCCGCATATGGCGACGTGTTGCGCCAAATCGCCGCACGCGGCTCGAAGGCGCTGCTCGAAGGAGATATTGCACAGGCCATGGTTGACAAGGTGCAGAAACATGCAACCAATCCCGGGCAACTCAGCCTTGCCGACCTGGCCGGCTACAAGGCCGTGAAACGCGCTCCGATCTGCAGCGACTACCGGGCCAACAACCACGACTTCCGGATCTGCGGCTTCCCGCCCCCGAGTTCCGGTGCCATCGCCGTGGGCCAAATCCTCGGGCTGCTGGCCAACACCAATGCCGCCGCCTTGCCCCTGCGTGACGGCCTGCCCGGCGCCGACTGGTTGCATCTGTACACCGAAGCGGCCCGGCTGGCCTTCGCCGATCGTGCCCAGTACCTGGGCGACCCGGCTTTTGTGCAGCCTCCCGCCGGCAACTGGATGAGCCTGCTGGAGCCGGCCTACCTGGCACAGCGTGCCGCGCTGATTGGGCAGGCGCCAGGCGCCCAGAGCATGAAGGTCGCCAAACCCGGCACCCCCGGCGGCGTAAAAACTTCCTACGCGCCGATGCCCGACCAAGCCGAATACGGCACATCGCATATTTCCATCGTCGACAGTTTTGGCAATGCAATTGCCATGACCACGACCATCGAAGACGGGTTTGGCGCGCGCCAGATGGTGCGCGGCTTTTTGCTCAACAACGAGCTGACCGATTTCAGTTTCGCGCCCACCGATGCGAGTGGGGCCCCCATCGCCAACCGGGTCCAACCGGGCAAACGGCCACGCTCATCGATGGCGCCCACCCTGGTCTTCGACAAGGCCACGGGGGCACTGGTGATGAGTGGCGGCAGCCCCGGTGGCGCCTTGATCATCCACTACACGGCCAAGACGCTGTACGGCGTGCTGAACTGGGGCATGTTGCCGCAGCAGGCCATCAACCTGCCGAACTTCGCTTCACTCAACGGGCCGTCTGTGCTGGAGGAAAAGCGTTTTCCTGCCGCAACGATAGACGCACTCAAGGCGCGTGGTGCCGAGGTGCGCGAGGCCAATATGACGAGCGGCCTGCAAGCCATCACCCGTGGCCAGGCGCACGGCACACCGTTATGGATGGGCGGCGCCGACCCACGCCGCGAAGGCATCGTGATGGGTGACTGACGCGCAGGCGCGGCTGTCAGCGCTACACGTCGATGGCCGCGGCTGAGCCGGCGAGCTTGCGTAGCTCGAATTTCTGGATCTTGCCGGTAGATGTCTTGGGCAATTCGCCGAACACCACCGCACGCGGCACCTTGAAGCCGGCCAGGTGTTTCTTGCAGTGCGCCACGATCTCCAACTCTGTCACCAGCGCGCCGGACTTGAGCTCGACGAATGCGCACGGCGTCTCACCCCAGCGTGTGTCCGCCCTGGCAACGACAGCTGCCGCCAACACCGCCGGATGCCGGTAAAGCACATCCTCCACCTCGATTGATGAGATGTTCTCGCCGCCCGAGATGATGATGTCCTTGCTGCGGTCCTTGATCTTCATATAACCGTCCGGGTACATGACCGCCAGGTCGCCGCTGTGAAACCAGCCGCCGGCAAAAGCCTCCCGGGTTGCCGCGGGGTTATTCAGGTAACCCTTCATGGTGATGTTGCCGCGGAACATGATCTCGCCCATGGTTTCGCCGTCGGCCGGCACAGGCTCCATGGTTTCCGGATTCATTACCGCAACCGCTTCCTGCACCGCGTAACGCACGCCTTGGCGGCCGTTAAGCTGCGCCTGCTCAGCCAGGGGAAGGCTTTCCCACTCCTCGTGCTTGGCGCACACCGTTGCGGGTCCGTAGACTTCGGTTAGACCGTACACATGAGTGATCGAGAA
>JANLVB010000117.1:0-8658 GCA_031363785.1 Betaproteobacteria bacterium | reverse complement strand
AAATCGATGCTGCCGTCTTTCTTTTTGGCAACGTGTTCCATCAGCACCACCACGCTCTTGACGCCACCCACCAGGTCCATTGCCCCGCCCATGCCCTTGACCATCTTGCCGGGGATCATCCAGTTGGCCAGGTCACCGCTGGCGCTGACTTGCATCGCGCCCAGGATGCTCAGGTTGATCTTGCCGCCCCGGATCATGGCAAAGCTGTCGTGGCTGCCAAAGATGCTGCTGCCGGGGATCGTGGTCACCGTCTGCTTGCCGGCGTTGATCAGGTCGGCGTCCACCTCGTCGTCGGTCGGGAACGGGCCAATGCCCAGCATGCCGTTCTCGCTTTGCAGCCAGACTTCCTTGTCGGCGGGTACGAAGTTCGCCACCAGGGTCGGAATACCGATACCCAGGTTGACGTAATAACCGTCTTGCAATTCCTGCGCGGCACGTGCCGCCATCTGATCTTGGGTCCAGGGCATGAAGTTCTCCGGTGGTGTGTGGGTTCAGGCCGTCGCTTTTTCGCGGATGGTGCGTTTCTCGATGCGCTTCTCCGGATGGGCATTGAGCACGATGCGGTGCACGTAGATGCCGGGCAGGTGCACCTGGTCTGGCACCAGCGCGCCGGTTTCCACGATTTCCTCCACCTCGACGATGGTGATCTTGCCGGCCATGGCGGCGGCCGGGTTGAAATTACGCGCCGTGTAGCGAAACTGCAGGTTGCCCGACTTGTCGGCCCGGTGCGCCTTGACCAGGGCCACATCGGGCACCAGGGCACGCTCCATCACGTAGGTCTCGCCATCAAACTCGCGCAGCTCCTTGCCTTCGGCAACAATGGTGCCAACCCCGGTCTTGGTAAAAAACGCCGGTATACCGGCACCACCGGCGCGCAGCTTCTCCGCCAGCGTGCCCTGCGGCGTGAACTCCAGCTCCAGCTCTCCCGCCAGGTACTGGCGCTCGAACTCCTTGTTCTCGCCGACGTAGCTCGAAATCATGCGTTTGATCTGGCGTGTCTCCAGCAGCTTGCCAAGACCGAAGCCGTCGACCCCGGCGTTGTTCGAAATCACAGTCAGGCCTTTCACCGCACTGTCGCGCAGCGCGTCGATGAGCGCCTCCGGAATGCCACACAGGCCGAAGCCGCCCACAGCCAGCAACTGACCGTCGCGCACGACACCCTTGAGTGCCTCGGATGCGGTTGGATAAATCTTGTTCACATGCGTCTCCTGAGTTGGGAGCCTGAACGATACTACGTAATACAGAACGCAAAAATTCGGTTGCTGATGACCGGCAAAAGCTTGGTCACTGCCATCGCGCAGCAGTGCGGCGGTAATGCAACATGCGTCCGCGGTAGGCCAGCACTCCCAGCGCCTCGGGCACGTCCAGCCGCACTTCATCGAGCGTAAAACCCAGCGCCACCATGCGCCGGCTGAAGGCGGAGCGGTTGCCGCGGTTCGGGTCGACGATGCATACCTCGGCGGTTGGCGCGCAGCGTTCGGCGATAAACGCAGCCAGATCGCCAGACTGGTCCCGCTCGTACAGCACGTCGCTGGCCATGATGAAGTCGAACTGGCCCGGCGCAGCGGCAGGGTCTGCAACACGCTGTGCAGCAGTCGGGGGCACCATGATCGCCCGTGCCGAACCCCACTGCCCGTGCAGGTACTTCATGGCCGGCAACTGGTTCAGTCGCAGGTTCTCGCGCAGGAATGCAGCCGCCATCGGGTGGCAATCACTGGCAGTCACGTCGATGCCACGGCGGTGCGCCACCAGGCTGGCCAACGCCAGGCCACAGCCCAGTTCCAGCACGCGCTCCCCCGGCGTCGGGGTGCGCACGGCCAACCCTGCCGCAAGGTGTGTGCCGGAGGGCCACAACAAACCAAACATCGGCCAGACGGCCGACGAGATGCCCAGCCGCTCGGCGTCCCCCTGCGGGTCCGAATACTGCTGCCGGTCCAGCAACGAACGGATGATCAGGTCCTGCGCGCCCTTGATTGCGATGCGTTCGTGCTTGACCAGATATCCTGGCATCGCATTCAGGGCGTGACGATGGCGCGTAACCAGTCTGGCAAAGGCTTCGCCTTCTGCGCTGCGAAGTCGACCCAGATCGTGGTGGCTCCACCGGCGGCATAAATCATGCCCGGCTGGGTCGTGAGCTCCATGGTGGCCCAGGTCTCGAAGGTGGTGCGTGCCGGGTCGCTGGCATACATGCGCAGCAGCACGTCGCCAGGGTACTGTAGCTGTTGGTAGAAATTGCAGAAGGCGTTGACGATGATCGGCCCTTCGCCACCGGCATCGGGCTGGCAGCCGATGGAGCGCATCCAGTCGATACGGCAGGTCTCGAGATACCGGAAATAACTGGTGTTGTTCAGGTGACCCATGGCGTCCATATCGCCCCAGCGGATCGCCATGGTGAGCTCGAACACCAACTTCTTTCGTTCCGGCAACTCCAGCCTCATACCGCAAACCCGTCGTCGGCGGCGATCACGGCCCCGTTCACAAAATGGCTTTCGTTGGAACACAACATCACCAGCAGTGCGTCCAGGTCGGCCGGTTTGCCGACCCGTTTGCGCGGCAGCATCTGCACCAGCTTGTGGCCCTGCTCGGTCTGCCAGTGGTGGTGGTTGATCTCGGTGTCGATGTAGCCCGGGCAGATGGCGTTGACGTTGATGCCGAACTTGCCCCATTCCATGGCCATGGCCCGCGTCATGTGGATCACCGCCGCCTTGCTCATGCAATAGACACCGATCTGCGGCATGGCCTTGAGGCCGGTCACGGACGCGATGTTGATGATGCGTCCTCCGGTGTAGGAGCCCGGCGCCGAACCCTTGGCCCGCGCCAGCATGCGCTTGCCTACCTCCTGCGCGACAAAAAATGCCCCTTTGACGTTGGTGTCGAAGACATAGTCGAAGTCCTTTGGCGCCACATCCTTGAGCCGCTGCGTCGTGCTGACACCGGAGTTGTTGACCAGGATATCGATCGACCCGACCTCGGTTTCCGCATGCGCCACCGCCGATTTGATGGATGCGTGGTCGGTCACATCGAGCTCCACCACATGGGCGCTGCCGCCGGCGCCCTCGATCTCGGCGCGCAGCTCCTTGAGTTTCTCCACGCGTCGGCTGGCCAGCACCACCGCCGCACCGGCCACCGACAGGGTGCGGGCAAACTGCGCCCCCAGCCCGCCGGTGGCACCGGTGACGAAGGCGACGCGGCCCGAAAGGTCAATGCTGTAAGCCATGAATCAAACTCCGGTAGGCAAAGGTGGATGTTTTGATTATGGCGGCTGCCCTGCGCCGGGCCGCATAAAATCCAGCGTACCCCCGCAGGGCGACAACAACCAACCCAGGCTTGACCATGACGCACGACGAGATCATTCAGCAATTCGGCCCGCGTGAGGCGATGGAGTACGACGTGGTCGTGGTCGGCGGCGGCCCGGGCGGCCTGTCGGCGGCGATCCGGCTCAAACAGCTGGCCGCCGAAAAGGGCACCGATGTGTCGGTGGTGGTGCTGGAAAAAGGCTCAGAGCCCGGCGCGCACATCCTGTCGGGCGCCATCATGGACCCGACCGCGCTGAACGAGCTGTTTCCGAACTGGAAGGAACTCGGCGCACCGCTGCGCCAGCCGGTGACCGACGACGCCATGGTGTTCCTGGGCGAGCAGTCATCGTTTCGCGTGCCCAATTTCATGCTGCCGGGCTGCCTGCACAACGAGGGCAACTACATCATCAGCCTGGGTGACCTGACTCGCTGGCTGGGGCAACAAGCGGAGAGCCTGGGTGTCGAGATCTTCCCCGGCTTCGCCGCCGCCGAAGTGCTCTACAACGAGAACGGCTCGGTCAGGGGCGTGGCCACTGGAAATATGGGTGTCGGCCGGGACGGCGAGCCGGGCGAGAACTTCCAGATCGGCATGGAACTGCATGCCAAATACACGGTGTTCGCCGAAGGCTCGCGTGGCCATCTTGGCAAACAACTGATCGCCCGCTTCAAGCTCGACGAGGGCAAAGACCCGCAAACCTACGGCATCGGCATCAAGGAACTGTGGGAAATCGACCCGAAGCGCCACGAGCCCGGCTTTGTGCTGCACACCGCTGGTTGGCCAATGGACAACGACACCTACGGCGGGGCGTTTCTCTACCACCTGGACGGCAACAAGATAGCCATGGGTTTCATCACCGGGCTGGACTACGCCAACCCCTACCTGAGCCCGTTCGAGGAATTCCAGCGCTGGAAAACACACCCCAACGTGCGCTGGTATCTGGAAGGCCAGGAGCAGGGCCTGAAGCCAGCGAAACGGCTGGGCTACGGCGCCCGCGCCATCACCGCTGGCGGCCTGCTGTCATTGCCCAAGACGGTGTTCCCGGGCGGCGCGCTGATCGGCTGCGAGGCCGGGTATCTCAATGTCAGCCGCATCAAGGGCAGCCATGCCGCCATGAAGACCGGCATGCTGGCAGCCGAAGCCGCCTACGCCGCCATTACATCAGGCCGGCAACATGACGAACTCGCCGACTACCCCGAGGCGTTTCGCAACAGCTGGCTGTACACCGAGCTGAACAAGTCGCGCAACTTCAAGACCTGGTTCAAGAAGGGCCTGACGGTGGCCACGGTCATGAACGGGCTGGAACAGTTCGCGCTACGCGGCAATATCCCCTGGACGCTGCGCCGTGACAAGCCCGACCATGTTTACCTGAAGCCGGCCGCCGACTGCACGCCCATCTTCTACCCGAAGCCGGACGGCAAGCTCACCTTTGACCGGCTCTCCAGCGTGTTCATCAGCAACACCAACCACGAAGAGCAACAACCGGCGCACTTGACGCTGAAAGATGCCAGTGTGCCGGTAGCTATCAACCTCTCGAAATACGCCGGGCCCGAGGCACGGTATTGCCCGGCCGGCGTCTACGAGTACGTCAAGAACGACGACAACACTGACCGACTGCAGATCAACGCACAGAACTGCGTGCACTGCAAGACCTGCGACATCAAGGACCCGACGCAAAACATCGTCTGGGTCACACCCGAAGGTGGTGGCGGCCCCAACTACGCCGGGATGTAACAGCATGTCGCGCCTGCAACCCCTGCCGCCGGAAACCACGCCCGAGCTCAAGTCGCATTTCGACTTTTTTCTCGGCACCCTCGGGTTCACTCCCAACAGCGTGCTGACCATGCAGCGCAAGCCGCGCATGGTGCAGGCGTTTGCACAACTCAATGCCGCCGTGATGGACCCAAGCGGTGATGTAGACCAGGGTTTTCGCCGCCTGATCGGGCATGTGGTCAGCAAGGTATCGGGCTGCCTGTATTGCCAGGCGCACACTTTGCTGGGTGCGCAGAATTTCGGCATCAGCGAGGCCAAGCTGGCCGATGTCTGGACGTACGCCAGCAGCCCGCACTACAGCCTGCGCGAGCGCCTGGCGATGGACTTCGCGCTGGCCGCATCGAGCCAACCGAATGCCGTCACCGACGCGTCCTTCGCCGAGCTGCAGCAGCACTGGAGCGACAACGAGATCGTCGAGATTCTGGGCGTGGTGGCGATGTTCGCCTTTCTCAACCGCTGGAACGACACCATGGCCACGCCGCTGGAGGCGCCTGCGGCGAACGTCGCCGTGCAGGCACTTGGCACGCAGGGCTGGTCAAGCGGCAAACACGGGCTTTAGCCTCAACGTCTGCCCTGCAACCAGCTGAGCACTGCCTGATTGAACTCCTGCGGCTGCTGCACCATCACCCAGTGGCCGGTGGCGAAGGCCTGCACCTTGCAGCCAGGCCGCGCGGCGAGTTTTTCTACCCATTGTGGTGACTGGAACATGAAGGGTTTTTTCTGGCCGTAGATATAGAGCGTGGGGCAATGTGGGTCAATTTCTTTTGCATCCTTGAAGCCACCCGCCAGCCCCAGCCATGACATGGCATAGGGATAGTTCATCTGCCAGCTGATGCGTGACTGGCTGGCCGTGCAGCGCATCTGGCGCGCCATCCAGCGCGTCATGGCGGTACCCGGTTTGCCGCCAAACTTCCAGGCCAGCGCCAACCAGAGTTGATAAATGAGCACCTGCAATTTGGCCATGGTCGACAGGCTGCGCTGCATCGCGCCGGAGTTGTAGTCGCCGATGTCCACAGCCACGATGCGCGACACCAGATCCGGATGCCGGGCGGCAAATTCGTAGCCAAAAATGCAGCCCCAGTCGTGCATCAGCAGCGTGACCGGCTTATCCGGGCTCACGGTGCGCACGATCCGGCGCAGCAGCGTTGTCATGTCGGCCAGCGACGTTGTGCGCGGCGCCAGACGCGAGTCGAAGCCTGGCAGCGTAAAACGCACACAGCGGTAACGCGCCTGCAGCGCCAGCACGCTGCTGTCCCACAGGCGGCGTGTATCCGGCCAGCCGTGCAGCATGAGAACTGTCTCGGCACCGGCACCCTCCACGATCAGCGGGATACCGTCAACAATGGGATTCACTGGGGTCATGATGGGCGACATTGTCGCTGTCCTTCGATCGGCGCAGATTGCCGGGTTAGAATCAATTTTGTCAGGAGAGAGCCCGTTCAAGCAAGGGCCGCCGAAGGCGCATGCCAGCTGATTGCAGCAGGCTGAACGCTCAGGCAAAAGGACTGGCAACCGCCACCCGGTAGTGATACCGCGCGGCGTTTCCCCACTGGAGAGAGGCGGCGCCTGGTGCGCCGCCCACCGAAGGAGCAAGCCCCTGCAGCACCCCCTGGTAGCTGCCGGCGGGTGAATCTCTCAGGTACCACGGACAGCGGGGGCAGCCCGGGCATAACGCCCGGATCGATTGCCCGCCGGAGAAACACCTTGTCTGAACCTGACCCATCATCCCTGCTGCACACGCCGCTGTACGACCTGCATGTGGCGCTCGGCGCCCGCATGGTGCCTTTTGCCGGATATTCCATGCCGGTGCAATACCCCAGTGGCGTGATGGCCGAGCACCTGCACACCCGCAGCGGCGCCGGCCTGTTTGACGTGTCGCACATGGGTCAGCTGCGCCTGGTGGGGAATAGCGCCGCAGTTGCCCTCGAGAGCCTGATGCCGGTAGACGTGATCGACCTGGGTGTCGGCAAACAGCGCTACGGCCTGCTGCTCAACGAGGCCGGCGGCATCCTGGACGACCTGATGTTCGTGAACCGTGATGTGGCCAACGGCGGCGATATCTTTGTTGTCGTCAACGGCGCCTGCAAGGTGGCGGACCTGGCGCACATCCGCCAGCATATCGGCACGCGCTGCGAGGTGGTGAGCTGCCCCGAGCTGGCCCTGCTGGCCCTTCAAGGGCCGGCAGCGGTGACCGTGCTACAACGTCTGGCACCAGGCGTCGAGAAACTGGTGTTCATGACCGGCGGCCGCTTCAGCGTGAACTGCGGCACACCGGTGGCGTGTTTTGCCACCCGCAGCGGCTACACCGGCGAAGACGGCTTCGAGATCTCGGTGCACGCCGATGAGGCCGCGCTGCTGGCGCGCACCCTGTTGGCGCAACCCGAGGTCAAGCCGATCGGCCTGGGCGCACGTAACTCGCTGCGCCTGGAGGCCGGCCTGTGCCTGTATGGCAACGACCTGGACTCCAGCACCACGCCGGTCGAGGCGAACTTGTTATGGGCAATGCAAAAGGTGCGCCGCGCTGGTGGTGCGCGCGCTGGTGGTTTCCCGGGCGCGGCGACCGTGCTGGCGCAGCTGGCTGGCGGTGCGGGTGCAGCGCAGCGCAAACGCGTTGGCCTGCGGGCACTGGAGCGGGTGCCGGTGCGCGAACCATCGCCGCTGGTCGACCTGCAGGGCAACCCGGCTGGCACAGTCACCAGCGGGGTACTCGGCCCAACCATCAACCAGCCGGTCGCCATGGCCTATGTCAACAGCGCACACACCGCCCCCGGCACGCGCCTGAACGCCATTGTGCGCGGCAAGCTGGTGCCGATGGAAGTCGTCACCATGCCCTTCGTGCCGAACCGCTACTTTCGCGGGTGATCGTCCGCGGCACCCCACCACACCGATCACCCCATCCCGTCCCCTCACCCACCCAGGAGAAAACAATGGCAGTCAAGTTCACCGAAGACCATGAATGGCTCGACATCAACGGCAACAGCGCCACCGTAGGCATCACGCAGCACGCGCAGGACGCGCTGGGCGACGTGGTGTTTGTCGACCTGCCCGAGGTAGGCAAGGCCCTCGCCGCGCGCGACATCGCCGGCGTCGTCGAATCCGTCAAGGCGGCGGCCGATGTCTTCATGCCGGTCAGCGGCACGGTGACCGAGGTCAACGAAGCCCTGCGCGCCGACCCGTCGCTGGCCAATTCCGACCCGCTGGGCGCGGGATGGTTCTTCAAGATCACGCTCTCGGACGCGTCGCAGCTTGACGCGCTGATGGACGAGACCCGTTACGCCGCGTTTTCTGCGGCCGCCTGAACAACAAGGGATGACGCTCATGGCCACACCACCTGTCGCTTCGCTCGAAGCACTGGAGAACCCGCGCGAATTCATCGCCCGCCACATCGGCCTTGGCGCCGCCGACGAGGCGCACATGCTGCGTACCGTGGGCGCGGCCTCGCGGCGCGCGCTGATCGAAGGCATCGTGCCGCGCTCCATTGCCCGCAGCAGCCCGATGGAGATTCCAGCGGCCATCACCGAGGCGGCCGCGCTGGCCGAGATGCGGGCGATCGCAGCGAAGAACAAAGTGTTCAAGAGTTTCATCGGCCAG
>JANLVB010000116.1:0-17005 GCA_031363785.1 Betaproteobacteria bacterium | reverse complement strand
GACGAGGCGCTGGCGCTGGTGCCATGCCTGCGCCCGGAGCGGCTGGCAGCTGCCATGCTGGACGACGCCGCGATGGACATCGACGTCCATCATCTGCACCAGGCCTACCTGCGCCGCCTGCGCGTCCATGGCGGCGAAACGAGGACCCGGGCCGAGGTCACCGGCGCGCGCCGTGTCGGCTCCATCTGGGAGTTGACTCTGGGTGACAAGACCGTGCTGCGGGCGGCGGTGGTAGTCAACGCGGCCGGCGCCTGGGCCGATGCGGTGGGTGCGCTGTTTGGCGCCCAACACATCGGCCTGGTGCCACACCGTCGCACCGCTTTTACCTTCAAGCCGCCCGGGGGTCTGGCGACCACACACTGGCCGGTGGTCTCGGGTGTGGACGAGAGTTATTACTTCAAGCCGGACGCCGGAGTCCTGCTGGGTTCACCGGCGAACGCCGACCCCATGCCACCACACGACGTGGTGCCCGAAGAGCTGGACGTCGCCACCGCTATCCACCATATCGAAGCGGTGACCACCATGACCATCCGGCGGCCCGAACGCAGTTGGGCCGGCTTGCGCTCCTTTGTGCCGGACGGCGAAATGGTGATCGGCTGGGATACCCGATGCCCGGCCATGTTCTGGCTTGCGGCGCAGGGAGGGTATGGCATACAAAGCGCCCCCGGCGCGGCAATGCTGGCTGCGGCACTGCTGCGCGGCCAGCCATTGCCGGCAGAACTGCTGGCCGAGAGGATCGATGTGGCTGCGCTGTCACCAGCCCGGCTGCGCTGACAGCCTCATTGCAGCGTCAGAACGAAGTTGTTGATGTCTTCCACGTCAGCACGCAGCATCGAGTAAGGCAAATGCTCGCGCGCCAGCGTTGAACGCAGCGCGCGATCAATCAGCCGCGCCGCGTCTTCATGCTGGAAACGCCCGGTCTGGATGTACTTGCGCTCGCTGCGCTCGACCACGACATTGGTGTTGTTGTGCTGTTTGTACCAGGCCAGAATCTGCAAACGCGTCTTGGCAACATCACAGATGTTTTCGTCATAGTGCTCGTTGTAATACAGCAGCTGCGGCAGTGAGCACTCCGTCACCAGATACTGGACCTGCCCATCGAGCAGCTCCAGCATGTTGTACTGCTGCTGCGCAATGAAGTACTGGTTCTTCAGGGCTTCGAAATCCTTTTGCCACACCAGGGACTTGGCAAAATCGGGGATCAGTTCCACCGACTTCTGGAGCTGGTTCAGCTTGACGATGATGGCGGCGGAAACCAGTGACTTGTCGCACCCCGGCCCGCCGATGATGTTGATGACCCGGGTCGGGAACATGCGCATCTTGGCCTGCGGCAAGTGCTGCGCCGTGGTGCTGTAGTGCATGGTCATGCGTCGCTCACAATCGTTCAGCGCGCCGGATCGCGCGCCACCGGGTCCGACGACCCCATGTCCGCATCGCGTACGGCAAAAAGGCGCGCCAGGTCCTCTTGCACATCGTCTATCTCAATATCCACGGTATCGACCTGACGCCAGGTCGCCGGATCGGGCATCTCCAGGTGTGGGCAGTCATTGCTGTCTGGATAGAGCCAGGTGATGCTGCCAATCCATTGCCGTGCGTCCGGCTCGAACCGCTCCACCGCCGCCAGCACCTGGCGCTGGAATGCAACCTGGTATTTGACCAGCCGTTCGTCCCAGTGCCGCACCACCAGGCGCAGGTGCACAAAAGTCTGACCGCGGCTGAGCTCGAGCAACACATGCACCTCCAGCCAACCCTCCGGAATACCTGCTGCACGTTGTGTGTCACGCGTCATGACACGCACCAATTCGCGCCGCGTCGATGCCAGCGCTTCGAGCTCCGGCATCCGCGTGTCGGGAGCAGCGGCAATCTGTGATGGCGCAGCCACATCGGCCTGTCGCGTGTTGCCGAAAATGCGTTTGATCATGGACATGGAAAATTCACTCCTTCAATGGGGTCACAGCCACTGGCCGCCGCCCGTCTCCAGCACTACGGTCCGCAGTTGCAGCTACCGCCTCCCGAAGCTTGGCACCGCTTAATTATGCGTTGTACAGGTCACAACGCCCGGGCCAGGCGTGTGATGCCTTCCTCAATCCTGGCGGCATCCGCCGTGGCAAAACTCAGGCGCAGCGTCGACAGATCGGGCTGGTCGGCAAAGAACGGGGCGCCGGGCACAAACGCCACCAATTTTTCGATGGCACGCTGCGCGAACTCCGTGGCGTTGCCCCCGCTGCTCAAGCGCGCCCAGAAGAACATGCCGCCGCGCGGCTGGTTGAATGCGATCGCCGTGCCAAGCTCGCGTTGCAGGCTGCGGGCCATCACCTGAGCCCGCTCGGCATAGGTGGTCCGCACTGCCGCCAACGCCGTCTCCAGCCGGCCCAGCCCCAGGTAATGGGCAGCCACAGCCTGCGTCAGGTTGCTGGTGTGGGCATCACTGAACTGTTTACACATGGTCGCGTTGGCCAACAGGGCGGGCGGCGCGATCAGCCATCCGACGCGCAGCCCTGGGCTCAGTATCTTGCTGAAACTGCCGCAGTGTGCCAGCCAGTCCCGGCTGCCCGGCACCCCATCGCTCAAGGCCAGCATGCTGGGCGGCGGCGGCGCACCAAAATACAGCTCCCCATAGGGGTCGTCCTCCACCACCAAAGTGCCGGTACGGCTGGCCAGCTCCAGAACACGCTGCCGCCGCTCCAGTGACAGGGTTGCCCCGCTCGGGTTGCCGAACGTCGGTATCAGGTAGACCAGTTTCGGCCGGTGCTCCAGGATCAGCCGCTCGAGTTCGTCCACGCGCACGCCATCGGCGTCGATCGGGGCACCGATCAGATGGGCGCCATACAGCCGGAAACACTGAATGGTGGCCAGAAAGGTCGGCGCCTCGACAATCACCTTGTCGCCCGGGGAGATCATGGTCTTTCCGATCAGGTCCAGCGCCTGCTGGCTGCCGGTGGTGACAATCAGGCCCTGCGGTGCGACCCGGGCGCCTTTGGCCGCCATAAAATCGCTAATGGCCTCGCGCAGCGGCTCGTAACCTTCGGTCGCGCCGTATTGCAGCACCGGCCCCGGATTGGCCGTCAGCACGGCATCCGCTGCAATGCGCACACCTTCGGCGTCAAACAGCGCAGGGTCAGGAAAACCGCCGGCGAAACTGATAATGCCGGGTTTGCCCAGCAGCTTGAACAGTTCCCGGATGGCCGAGGTCTCGACGTTGCGCAGGCGGTCAGCGAATATCATGGTGGCTGCAGTTGAAAAACCCCTATTGTGGCAATACCCGGAGCATCGATGACCGATATCTCAGAATTGTTCAAGTCGGTCCAATTGCCGGTCATGCCGGAAGTCGGCCTGGCCCTGATCACGACGCTGGACAACGACGAGAACACGGTGCTGGAAATCGGCCAGTTGATCGCGCGTGACCCGGCGCTGACTGCCAAACTGCTGGCGCTCGCCAACAGTGCCGCGTTTGGTCTGCCCAGGCAAGTCGCGACACTCGATGCGGCATTACGCCTGGTGGGTACGTCTCGCGTGCGCACCCTGGCCTTGTCGGCCTGTCTGCACAACGCGTTTTCCATGCCCGAGGGCATAGACGGCGGGCTGTTCTGGAACTACTGCGTGCGTTGCGCCGGCCTGGCTTCGTGGTTGGTAGATGGTGTCGACCCGCACCTGGCGTTGGACCAGCACAAGGCCTGGCTTACTGCACTGATGCTGCGGCTGGGCGAGCTGGTGATTGGCCATGCCGTGCCGCGCCAAGTACGCGACATCCAGGCCGCCAAGGGTGACGCTGCAGAGCGCTGGCACCGCGAGCGGCTGGCCTGCGGGTTTGATGAAGGTGAAGTGATGGCCGAGTTGTCGCGGCGCTGGAACTTCCCGTCCGAATTCGTGCAGACCCTGGCGCTGGCGTCCGACCCGCTGGCACAGCAGCCGATGCCGCCGCTGGCCGGTGTGGTGCACCTGGCCGCCCGACTGGCCGACATGGCTGAAGCTGGTGCCCACGCCATCGACAACCTGCCAGTGCCGGTGATGTCGGCCCTGGCGTTGAAATATGGCTGGATGAAGACCCAATTTCCGGATGACTCGGCCTTTGGCGCGGCGTCCGCGCTGGGCCAGCCATGAGCCGCTTTGGCACTGGTGAACGTACCAGGCCAAGGTAATGCAAGTCTTGCATGAGGGCATGTAACCCGGCCTCCACGCGACATCAAACGAGGGGCGACGCCTAGAATTCCGGCTCCTTCCACGCCCTCCGGAGCGACTATGAGTATCACCGCGCTGTCTGAATTGATCTCCTACACGCGGGCCCACGCAGGAGCTGCCACGCACACCATGGCGGCGTTTGTTGGCGCCTATTTCGAAAACGCCGACCCGCAGGAAATAGCGGCACGCGGCCCGGCCGCGTTGTTTGCCCTGGCCAATTCACACTGGCGACTGATGGCTACCCGCACCGAGTCGCATGGTGCCCGGGTGCGCGTGTTCAACCCAAACCTGGCAGAAGACGGTTTCGTCAGCGAACATACGGTGATCCAGATCGTGCACGACGACATGCCGTTTCTGGTCGATTCGGTGACCATGGCGGTAAACCGCAATCGCCGCACCGCACACTGGATCGTCCACCCGCTGCTGGCGGTAACGCGCGACGCAAACGCCACGGTATTACACGCAGGGCGGGTTGGTGCCGAGGACCAGCCAGCAGGAACCAGCGCCACAACGTCATTGATCACCGTCGAATGTGACCGCCTGGTCGCTTTGGTCGACCGGGAAAACCTGGCGGGTGACCTGGCCCGGGTGCTGGGCGACGTACGCGCCACGGTCGAGGACTGGCAAGCCATGCTGGAGCGCCTGGCCCAGGTGCGTGCGCAGAGCGCCACCGCGCCGTTGTCCGAGGCGACGCGTGGCGAGGGAATGGCATTCCTGCAGTGGCTGCAAGACCGCCACTTCACCTTCCTCGGCGCACGTGACTACGACCTGCGCCGCGAGGGTGACAACGTGTCTCTGGTGGCCTGCCCCGGCACCGGCTTGGGGCTACTGCGCGGCCCGGCGCAGACTACCGAGACCAGCCTGCCGGCACAGGCAGTGGCCCTGCTCGGCAGCGACGACCTGCTGCTGGTGACCAAGGCCATGACACGCGCCACCGTGCATCGCCCGGCCTGGCTGGACTATGTTGCCGTAAAGCGATTCGACGCGGTCGGCCAGTTGATCGGCGAACACCGTTTCCTGGGCCTGTATACCTCGACTGCCTATTCGGCTGCGGTCAGTGACATACCCCGGGTGCGCCGCAGTGCCGCCCAGGTGATCGCCGGCGCTGGTGTGGTACCCGACAGCCATGCCGCCAAAGCCCTGCAGGCGATCCTGGACAGTTATCCGCGCGACGAACTGTTCCAGATCGATGTGGCAACCCTGGGCGAACACGCCATTGGCATCCTGCGGCTGCAGGAACGCCAGCGCACCCGGGTATTCCTGCGCCATGACCCGTTTGGGCGTTTCACGTCGGCGCAGGTCTTCGTACAGCGTGACCGCTACAACACCGAGTTGCGGGTCAAGGTCGGCGCGGCGCTAATGGCGGCGCTGGACGGGCAGTCGCTGGAGTTCACCCCCACGCTCACCGACAGCCCGCTGGCACGCATCCACTATATGGTGCGGTCCAAGGGCCACGCGGTTGGCGGGGTGGACGTGGCGGCGCTGGAGCAGCGCATCGCCCGCATGACCCAGCGCTGGGAAGACGATTGCACCGCCGAACTGTTGCGACGCCACGGTGAAGGCCCGGGCCTGGCCCTGGCCAGCCGGTTTGCCGACGTGTTTCCCGTCGCCTACCGGGAGGACTTCAGCGCGCCGGTTGCGGCAGAGGACGCCGAGTTGCTCTACAACCTGCAGCCACAGGCGCCGCTGGCGGTGAAGTTGTATCGCCCGCTGGATGCACCCGCGGGATTGCTGCGCTTCAAGGTCTACAGCATTACCAAGGTCGCGTTGTCGGACTCGCTGCCGGTGCTCGAACACATGGGAGCGCGGGTGCTGGACGAACACCCCTACCGCATCGGCGAGCCGGGCCTGTGGATCCATGACCTTGGTCTGCAACTCGCACCGGGCACCGAGTTTGCGCGCATCCGCGAACGCTTCGAATCGCTGTTCACGCAGGTCTGGCGCGGCGAGGTGGAAAGCGACGACCTGAATCGGCTGGTACTCAGCACCGATCTGGACGCACGTGCCATCATGGTCTTGCGCGCCTACACGCGTTACTTCAAGCAGCTCGGTTTCGCCTTCAGCCAGAGTTATATCGAAGGCGCGCTGAACCGCCACCCCGCCATCACACAGGATCTGGTGGCGTTGTTTCAGGCGCGATTCGATCCAGCGCTGCAGCAGGACCGGGACGCGGCCCAGCAGCAGCTGCGCCAGCAGATCGAAACCAGCCTGCAGGCGGTCGCCAGCCTGGACGACGACCGCATACTGCGCCAGTTTTTTAACACCCTGCTGGCTACTTCACGCACCAACTTGTGGCAGACCGATGCCAGCGGCTCGACCAAACCCTATCTGTCACTCAAGCTCAAACCGCGCAAGGTACCCGGGGTACCTGAACCGAAACCGATGTTCGAGATCTGGGTTTACTCGCCGCGCATGGAGGGGGTTCATCTGCGCGGCGGCAAGGTTGCCCGCGGCGGATTGCGCTGGTCGGACCGGCGCGAGGATTTCCGCACCGAGATTCTCGGCCTGGTGAAAGCGCAACAGGTCAAGAACACGGTCATCGTACCGGTCGGCTCCAAAGGCGGGTTTGTCCTCAAGCAGGCGCCTGCTGCAACGGACCGCGATGCCTTTATGGCCGAAGGCATCACCTGTTACCGCCTGTTCCTGTCCGGCCTGCTGGACGTCACCGACAACATCGTGCGGGGGGAGCTGACACCACCGCCACTGGTGGTGCGCCATGACGAGGACGACCCCTACCTCGTGGTGGCGGCGGACAAGGGAACTGCCACATTTTCCGACATCGCCAACAGCGTGGCGGCGCAATACGGGTTCTGGCTCGGCGACGCCTTCGCCTCCGGCGGCTCGGTCGGCTACGACCACAAGAAGATGGGTATTACCGCCCGCGGCGCCTGGGAGTCAGTGAAGCGGCATTTCCGCCGCATCGACTTGAATACACAGACCACGGAGTTCAGCGTCGCCGGCATCGGAGACATGTCCGGTGACGTGTTTGGCAACGGCATGTTGTTGTCGCCCCATATCCGGCTGGTACTGGCATTCGACCACCGTCACATCTTCATCGACCCGCACCCGGATGTAGCGCGCTCGTTTGCCGAACGCCAGCGCCTGTTTGTGCTGCCGCGCTCGAGTTGGGACGACTACGACCGTGCCCTGCTGTCGCCTGGCGGCTGCATCGTGCCACGCAGCGCCAAGTCCATCAGCCTGAGCGCGCAAGCGCGCGCCGCTCTGGGTACAGACAGCGCCGAGCTCAGCCCAGCCGAACTGCTGCGCGCGATCTTGCTGGCACCGGTCGACCTGCTGTACAACGGCGGCATAGGCACCTACGTAAAGGCCTCGTTCGAGAGCCATGCGCAGGTCGGCGACAAGGCGGCAGATGGTTACCGGGTCAATGGCGTCGAACTGCGCTGCAAGGTATTGGCGGAAGGTGGCAACCTCGGCTGTACCCAGAACGGTCGCATCGAGTTCGCGCAAAAGGGCGGGCTGATTTACACCGACGCAATAGACAATTCGGCGGGCGTCGACTGCTCCGACCACGAGGTCAACATCAAGATCCTGCTGGGGCAGATTGTCGAAGCCGGTGACCTCACGCTGAAACAGCGCAACGACCTGCTGGCGTCCATGACCGACGAGGTCGGACAACTGGTATTGACCGACAACTACTACCAGACGCAGGCTCTGGAAATCGCCGCCCACCGTCCGCTGTATTTGCTTGAGGGCCAGCAGCGCCTGATGCAATGGCTGGAAGGCAGTGGCCGCCTGAACCGCGCGATCGAGTTTCTGCCCACCGATGATGAAATCGCACGCCGGCGCGTGCGCAAGACCGGTCTGACCGAGCCCGAGAGCGCCGTGGTCATGGCCTACGCAAAGATGTCCGTGTTTGACGAACTGATGGCGAGTGACCTGCCCGACGACCCGTATTTCAGCGCTGCGCTCAAGGCCTATTTCCCCAGTGTGCTGAGTGAACGATTTCCCGAGGCGGTTGCGCTCCACCCCTTGAAGCGGGAAATCATCGCCACCTTCGTCACCAACAACGTGGTCAACCGCACCGGAGCCACGTTTGTCAACTACATCGCGTCGGAAGCCGGTGCCACTGCCGCCGATGTGGTACGTGCCTTCACGCTGGCGCGCGAAGTATTTGACCTGGAAGGCCTGTGGGACCGTATCGATGCACTGGACTACCGTGTCGGCGCGAGTCTGCAACTCGACCTGCTGAGCAAACTCACGGCCATCGCCCAACGCGCGTCGCGCTGGATGTTGCGGGCGCGTTCGGACCAGACCGATTTGCCCAGCCAGATCGCGCGTTACCAACCGGGTGCCCGGGAGCTGCGTGCCCAGCTGGCGTGCTGGTTGCCGGAGCAAACCCGCAACCACTGGCAATCATCATGGGAGGCCATGTCCATGGCCGGAGTAGAGATCGGTCTGGCGCAGGACCTCAGTGCGCTGGAGTTTGTATTCCCGGCGCTGGACCTGGTGGACTTGGCGCAATCGGCAGGCACGACGCTGGCAAACGCCGCCAAGACCTATTTCAGCATCGATGCCGAACTCGGTCTGTACCTGTGGCGCAGTGAGATCAACCGACTGCCCACGGAAACCCTGTGGCAGACCCAGGCCCGCGGCAGCGCGCGCGACGATGTCTACTCGATCGCCAGCCAGATCACGCTCGGCGTGCTGGCAGCCGGGGGCGACATTTCGCCCTGGAGGCTCAAACACGCCAAGGCAATCGAACGCCTGCGCCGCCTGCTGACAGGCATCAGCACCCAGGCGGCCGACCTGGCACCAGTGTCGGTGGCGCTGCGCGAACTGCGCCATCTGGCTTGAGAGCCTGAGAGTCTTTCAGTCATGTCGGCAAACATGGGCCCCGGGGACATTGAGCAGTTTTTTGCCATCTTGCAGGTCGCCAACCCGACCCCTGCCACCGAACTGGTGTACACGACAGTGTTCGAACTTCTGGTCGCGGTGCTGCTCAGTGCCCAGGCCACCGATGTGGGCGTGAACAAGGCCACGCGCAGGCTTTTTGCCGTCGCCAACACGGCACGGCGAATGCTGGACCTGGGTGAACCCGCGTTGCAGGAACAGATCCGCAGCATCGGCCTGTACCGCAGCAAAGCGCGCCACCTGATGCAAACCTGCGCCCTGCTGGTGGCACGGCATGGCGGACAGGTACCGCGATCACGCGCCGAGCTCGAAGCATTGCCTGGCGTCGGGCGAAAAACCGCCAACGTGGTCCTCAACAGCGCCTTCGGAGAACCGACTGTGGCGGTCGATACCCACCTGTTCCGGCTTGCCAACCGCACTGGTCTGGCGCCGGGCAAGTCACCGTGGGCGGTGGAGCAGGCCTTGCTGGCAAGGATTCCAGCCCACTATCTGCCCGATGCCCACCATTGGCTGATATTGCACGGACGGTATGTGTGCAAAGCGCGCCAACCCGACTGCGGGCATTGCACGGTGCAGCCCCATTGCCGTTTCGCGGGGAAAACGACCGCACGGTCATAATGCCTACCATGCCCGTTGACGCGCCAGTACCGTTTGTTGACCCACGCACTATCGTCCTGCTCAGCGGCATCATGGGCGGGCTGATGTCGATCGTCCTGTACTTCCTCAAGCGCAGCTACCCGACCTCGTTCAAAGGCCTGGGTGACTGGTCGCTTGGCACCGCGCTGCTTTTCTTCGGTGGCCTCGCAGCCGCATCGCGCGGGAAATCCCCGGCCCTGATATCGATCACGCTGGCCAACTTGCTGATCTTCCTGGGTATCTACTTCCAGTATGTCGGAAGCCGTCGCTTTTTTAACCAGCCAATTCATATTCGTACCGGGCTGGTGGCGATTGGCGTACTGACCCTGATTTCGGCCTGGTTCACTGTGGTGCAGCCAAACTATCTGCCACGCCTGATGATCTATGTATTGATCATCACCACGCTGTTCTCGGCCCACGCGTACCTGATCTACAGGCATGGTGCGCGCCGCTTTGCCCATTGGTTTGCTTTTGTGGTGCTGGTGTGCGGGGTTGGCAGCCAGATACTGCGGTTTGTCACTGCATGGCTGTATCCGCTGGGCACCGGCATCCTGGACAACACGCCGCAAAACCTGATTTACGTGATCGCCCATCCGTTTGTCATGTTGCTGCTCGCCATCAGCCTGATCCTGATGGCCACCGACCGGGTGCGCGCCGAGTTCGAACACATGGCCAGCCACGACTCGCTGACCAATGCACTGACACGGCGCCATCTGGCGTCGGTCTGCCAGCAGGAGCTGGAGCGCTGCCAGCGCCATGGCCGCGTCATGTCGCTGCTGCTGATCGATCTGGACCACTTCAAACGCATCAACGACAGCCGTGGCCACCAGGCCGGCGACCTGGTGCTGGTGCGATTCGTGGAGACCGTCAACACCCTGCTGCGCAGCGCAGACGTGATCGGGCGACTCGGCGGCGAGGAGTTTGTGGTGTTGCTGCCGGAGACCTCGGTGGAAGTCGCCCACGTGGTGGCGGAGCGCATTCGTGCCAAGGTCGGCTCCTTGAGCGATCCGCAGCAGATCACGGTAAGCATTGGCGTGACGACCAACCTGCCGGTAGGCGACAGCGTGGATGCGTTGATGGCGCGCGCCGACGCCGCGATGTACTCGGCGAAAGAAAAAGGACGCAACCAGGTGGTTCTGGGCTGACTGTCGGCACGGCAGTCGCATGCACCCACAACCGGCCACGACGCGAAAACACCATGATGAACATCACGCGACGACAACTCCTGCGCCACGGCGCAATCGGCACCATCGGTGGCACTCTGTTTGCCGCTAGCGGCACTGCGTTGGCACAATCCGACTATCCGACGCGCCCGGTGCGACTGGTGGTCGGTTTCCCGGCCGGCGGCGGCACCGACGTATTCGCGCGCACACTGGCACAGGGGCTCTCCGGGCTGCTGGGGCAATCGTTCGTGGTCGACAACAAGGCCGGTGCTGGCGGCATTGTCGCCAGCCAGTCGATGTTGCAAACCCCGGCCGACGGCTACACGCTGCTGGTCGGCTCCACCAGCACCCAGGTGATTGCCCCGCTACTGTATGAAAAGCGGCCCTATTCCAACGCCGACTTCACCCCCGTGGCGCATGTCGCCAGTGTCGGCATTGTGCTGGTGGCCCATCCGGGTGCAACGTTCAACAATGTCGCTGAACTGGTCCGATTTGCGCGCGCACGGCCGGGCCAGCTCAACTATGCCAGTGGTGGCAATGGCGTGACGAACCACCTCGCCATGGAGTTGCTCAAGGCCCGCAGCGGCAGTTTCCTGGTGCATATTCCCTACCGCGGGTCCGCGCCGGCCCTGACCGACGTGATGTCGGGTCAGATACCGCTGATGTTCGACTCGATCGCTGCCAGCGGCCCGCAGATTCGCGCCGGCAAGGTGAAGGCTCTCGGTATCGCTGGTCTGCAGCGCTCCGACGCCCTGCCGGGTGTGCCCACCATTTCCGAGTCCGGCGCCGACGTCGGGTTGACGGACTTCGACACACCGGGGTGGGTGGCGCTGTATGGCCCGCGTGGCCTGCCACCCGCGATCGTGGCTCGGCTGCAGGGTGCGGTCGCCCAGGCGCTGTCGCAGCCCGAGCTGGCGCAACGCTTCAATGCCGCTGGCGCCACGCCGCGTTACCTCGACGCCGCGGCCCTGACTGGTTATGAGATGGCTGAAACGCGCAAATGGGGCGAGGCCATCCGCCATAGCGGAGCAAAGCTGGACTGAACCTGCAAATCGCAGCAGTAGCCGTCACAGGCGCACAAACTCCCCGAACGCCAAGCCTTGCTTTGGCCAGTCTGAGCTGCTGTGCACTGCCAGTTTGCCCTGGGCAATCAACTGCGCAGCGCGTGCCACTCCGGCATGCGACAGCCACGCCGTGGGAACCGCACTGTGCCGGGTTTCCTGCCAGGCGGCAGCCACCCTGGCCATCAACGCGTCGACACTCTCGCGACCACCGAAGCGCCAGCTGCCGAACTCGGCGATCCACTGGTCAATCGCCGCTTTCGGAATATCCGCCCAGCGCCAACCCTCCCAGACGCCAAAATCCATCTCGGCCAACCGCTCGTCCGTGGCCCAGCACAGGTCGGTGCGTATCTGCACCAACGACTGCGCCAGCTGGGTGCAGCGCCGCAGCGGGGAACTCAGCACCCGGGTGTGTGGTGGCAGCACCTGCGCTAGCTGCACAGCGCAGTGCTGCGTGGCGTCTGCGTCGGCCGTCATGTCGCTGGCGCCGTAGCAGATGCCATCTGCCACCAGCGGGCGCGCATGCCGAACAAGCCATAACGGCAGGTTGTCACGCGGCTTCACAGGCTGAGCGCCAGTCCGAGGTAAAACGCGACTTCACACACCTGTTGTGTCGCGCCCAGGCAGTCGCCGGTGAAGCCCTGCAGACGGCGTCGCAAGAGACGCCACATCCAGCCGCAGGCAAGTGCCGCAAACAACAGGCCGACCGCGGCCTGTCGGCCCATACCGGCCCAGAGCAACAGGCCAAGCGCCGCCAGCACCCAAAGACCCGCGACCGCCAGTGCGGCGCCGTCTATCTGCTCAGCCAGTGGTTTGGATTTGGAGCCATGGTCGTCGCCCACATGCACCATGCTGCGCACCAGCAAGAGCGGGAAACCGCGCGACACCACATGGGCTCCAAACAGGCCCCACAACATGGCCTGTGGCTGCACCGATCCCAGCAGGGCGAGCAGTGATACCTTGCACAGCACCACCAGCACGAGCGCCAGCGCGCCAAAAGCACCGACGCGCGAGTCTTTCATGATCTCCAGCGCGCGCGCGCGCTCGCTGCTGCCACCCAGCCCGTCTGCGACGTCGGCCAGGCCGTCCTCGTGAAATGCACCCGTCAGCAGCACCGTGAATACCGTGCCCAGAACAGCCACCACCCATGCCGCCATGGCACCAGCAGGCAGCCACTGCAGCAACAACGAACTGAGCAGCGCACATGAGCCGCCCACCAACCAACCCACGCCGGGGAAATGCGCGGCACTGGCGCGCAGCATGGCAGGACTGAAACCAACCCAGTCGGCGAGTCGGCCCGTGACCGGAATGCGGGTGAAAAACTGCAACGCAAGCAGGTAATGGCGCAGCGCGGTCATGCGGCTGTATCGGCAGGTCCGGAAACACCGGCGGACGAAAAACTGGCCATGTCCGACAGTACCAGGCAGGCGCTCTGCAACAACGGCCAAGCCAGTGCCGCGCCAGACCCTTCACCCAGGCGCAGACCCAGGTCGAGCAGCGCACGCACACCCAGCTGTTGCAGCAGCAGCAAATGGCCGCGCTCATTCGAGCGGTGCGCAAAAACGCAGCGCTGCAGCACATTCGGCTGCAACCGGCAGGCCAGCAGCACAACTGCGCTGGTGATGAAGCCATCGACCAGAATCACGCGCCGCTCGTGCGCTGCCTGCAACACGGCACCCAGCATGGTTGCCATTTCAAAGCCGCCGAAAGCCGCCAGCACATCGAGCGGGGCCAGTGCATCTGCGTGCTGCTGCAATACCCCGGCAAGAATCGACGCCTTGCGCACGACCGCCGCCGCATCCAGGCCGGTACCGGCACCGGTGCATTGACCGATCTCCAGCCCGGTGAGCCTGGCCATCACCAGGGCTGCTGCGGATGTATTGCCGATACCCATTTCTCCCAGCAGCATTACATTGCCGGGCAACTCGCGCACGATCACTGCGCCGTTGGTGATGGCCTGTGCGCATTGGCGGGGCGTCATCGCCCGACCATGGCTTGAGTCCGCCGTGCCCGCACCGAGCTTGTACACCAGCAGCCCGGGACGCGGCGCGGCGCCGGGCGCGACAAACTCGTGTCGAACGCCACAGTCCACCACGGTCAGCGTGATGCCATGTTGCCGCGCCAGCACGCTGACAGCGGCACCTCCAGCCAGGAAGTTCTCCACCATCTGCCAGGTCACGTCACTGGGGTAGGCAGATACACCATGGCGCGCCAAACCATGGTCGCCGGCGAAAACAACCAGTTGCGGTGCCTGCAACTGCGGCACCTCCGTACCCAGTATTTCCCCAATCTGCCGCGCCAATGCCTCGAGTTGCCCAAGGGAGCCGGGCGGCTTGGTTTTTTGGTCCAGGCGGTCTTGCAGCATCTGGCTCAGCGCCGGGTCGACGATGTCGGCAACGTCGGGCGTTGGCGACCAGTCCTGCTTGGTTGGATGATTCATGAGATATGAAAAAAGTGTCCAGTACAGCACGCGCCGTCACAGGGCGCCGCTGCCGGTCAATGCGACCCATTGGCCCGCAACGGTATGGATGCTGATTCGGCCGTCAAACACCTGGACCAGGGCGGCCTGGGTGGCAGCAGCACCGGACGCACCGTGGTGCACCACCCGGCCTTGCGCCATCACCACCACCTCGTCGGCTGCCAGTGCTATCGAGACTTCATGCAACACACTGACGACTGTGGTCCCGTGCGCCACCAGATCACGCACAATCGCCAGCCAGTCGGCCTGGTGCGGAGGGTCGAGATTGGTCAGTGGCTCGTCCATCAACAACACCCGCGCCTGCACCGCCAGAGCGCGTGCCAGCAGCACACGCTGGCGCTCTCCGCCACTGAGCTGCCCGAGGCTGCGCTCACGCCAGTCCCAGGCCTGGGTCGATCGCAGTGCCTGCTCCACCGCCTGGTGGTCTGCGGCACTGGGAGCACCCAGCCAGCCCTGGTGCGGCAGACGACCCAGCATGGCGACATCCCACACCCGCAGGTCGTCGCCGCTGCTCTCGTTCTGGCCCAGCCAGGCCAGGCTGCGTGCACGCTCGCGCGGCGCCCACGAGCCAAGCGGGCGCTCGAACAGGCGGACCTCGCCATCGCAGGGCAACAGGCCGGCCAGCACCTTGAGCAGGCTGGACTTGCCGGCGCCATTGGGCCCGGCGATGCTGGTCCAGCAGGACGCGCGCAACGCCAGGTCGAGGTTGTGCAACACGGTCATCTCGCCCAGGCTGGCGCGAATGCCGCTGGCTTGCAGCGCAACACCGGAGGCAGCCTCACTCACAATCCACCCCCCCGGCCGCTGCGCCTGTGCATCAACCACATCAAGTAACCGCCACCGAGCACCGCCGTCATCACCCCCACGGGCAATTCCTGCGGCGCCAGCAGCCAGCGCGCCAGCGTATCGGCTGCCAGCAGCAACACGGCGCCCATCAGGCCCGACAAAAACACGATCCAGCGGTGTGTGGACTTGACCAGTGAACGCACCAGGTGCGGCGCGGCCAGGCCGACGAAGGCTATCAGACCGGTATGCGCAACCGCGGCACCGGTTGCCAATGCCAAGACGCCTACCAGTGTTACCCGCATCTGTTGCAGCGGCAGCCCCAGGCTGGCTGCGGTGGCCTCGCCCAGCGACAGACCATCGAGCACGCGACTGAGTGTGGTCGCCACGGCAGCGCAGAAAAGCCACACGCCGGCCATCAACACACAGGCGCTCCAGCCAACAAAGGCGGTGGTGCCAAGCAAGAAGGCCTGCATCGACAACATGACTTCTGGTCGCACCATCATGATCAGCGAACCCATCGCGCCCAGCACCACACCGACCACTACACCAGCCAACAGCAGTCGCAGTGTCTGCTGCACCCCCCGCGCCAGTGCCAGCGTGAGCATCACGGCCACCACGGCGCCGACAAAGGCGGCACCCGTCATGCCGAGTTGCACCAGCCACTCCGTCGTCGCCGGCCCTGCGCCCAGCAGTGCCAGCGCCACGGCAACGCCAAGCGATGCCCCCGATGCACTGCCCAGCAGGTAGGGGTCCGCCAGCGGATTGCGAAACAAACCCTGTGCCAGCGCACCGGCCAGCCCCAGCAGCGCACCGGCAAACCAGGCGCCCAATGCACGCGGCAAGCGAATATCCCGCACGATTTGCAACGCCACGGCATCGTCCAGACTGTGCCAGAGGCCTTCCATCCCGGTACTGCCCACGGCCACGCCCAACAGCAGCAGCAGCACGGAAGCCAGCACCAGCATCAGGGCCGCCGCTGCGGGGGAATGACCTGGCCCGGCACGGCTCAACAGGAGTCCTCCATGCTGCGCATTGCGGAATTGGCTACGACATGACAAGCGCTTCGCACAATTGTCAGTCTTCGCCGCAACCTCGTTGTCGCCCTTGGGAACGGCCCGGCGGCGCTCATGAAAAATGCCGCTCCAGGCAGCGCAGCATGGCGCGCGCCGCCTCTGCCATGCGTGGCCCCGGGCGCACCATGATGTCGGACTGCTCCGGTGTGAACACACAAATCCGATTGCCCTTGATGGCGCGCATGGACGACCAGCCGGGCCTTTGCCCCATGCCGGAAAAACTGCTGTCACCGACCATGATCAGGTCGGGGTCGGCACGCACGACGAATTCGGGGTTGATCTTCGGAAAGGGGCCCATCGCCATCGGCACGATGTTGCCCAGCCCCAAGCGGCCCAGCGTCTCGCCGATGAACGACGCCGACCCCGCAGCGTAGGGGGCATTGTTGACTTCGAAATAGACCCGGACACCGCGAGCCCGCGCCGGCACCGCGCGCGCCAGTGCTGTCAGTTCGGCGTCGATCTGACGCCACCTGTCGCTGGCACCCGGAACCTGCAGCACAGCGCCCAGCAGTTCCAGCACACGCAGCACGTCGGCATGGTTCTTCGGCTCCAGCGCCATCACCGGGATACCCAGCGACTGCAGCCGCTGCGCCGCCGGTGACGATGTGGCCAAGAGCACCAAGTCGGGGCGCAGCGCCACAATCGATTCGATATTCGGGTCCAGGCCACCACCCACCTTGGGCAGGCTGCGTACCTGGGCCGGGTAGTTCGAGTAGCGATCCACCCCCACCAGGCGCTGGCATTGACCGAGGTCAC
>JANLVB010000110.1:0-3049 GCA_031363785.1 Betaproteobacteria bacterium | reverse complement strand
CACGCAGATCGAACGAAAGAGCTGCTCGGTCAGCCCCCAGTGCTCGGCCGCGGACCAGCCACCGATGTAGCAAGGCGAGAACATGGCCGCAGCGACAGACCAGGCATCATCCAGCGCCACATCGGCCGATTCGGATTCGATGGGTACAGGAACGTAGGCACCCCGGCGAACACGCGCCAGCCAGCCCGCACGCGACCAGACTGCCAGTCTGCGGGCCGCCGCTGCAGGCGTCAGCCCAAGGGCGGCGGCGGCTTGGCTTGGCGTCACGATGGGCGGGCTGTCGCGCAGCAGTTTGCTCAGCTGGCTACGAGACGCCGCACTCAGGCCGGCTGGTGTCATGCGCTATATTCTAGGCGATGTAACGTCTTCAGGAATGATGTTTCATCGCTTTGAATACAGTTTTGATCATCCCTACCCGCCAACTGCCGCCCATCTTGTGCCAGTGCGTCGACGCGGTCGCCCGAAAGTCGTGGGCCATCCAGGCTCTTTGCCCGATGGACTTGGGGTCGAAGCTCGCAATCAGCAACTCAAGCATGCGTGCGCGAGCGTCAGCCTGAAGATCAAGAACTTCTGCTGCAAGGTCGTGGACAGGCAGCGCCATGGTGCCTTCGAGTTGCTCAAGCTGTTTGGGGATGCCACCGCCGGACCAGTGCTGTCGATGGGGCAGACGAGCAGGATGCACACGTTGGCTGCAGGTGCGGCGGGGCGCTGCGGCCCGCGCGCACCGCATACATGCTCAAGCTCCCGGCGCGGGATGGTCGAAACAGGCGAAACTGCTGGCACACATGGTGTTCGACCACGCCGTCGTACTGGGTCGTCAGGTAGCTGTCGGCAAATACTGCTGGCAGCTTGATCGACTCGCATAGTTCACCCAGTGTCAGCCCCTTGTTGATGCCGCGCACGGTCTGGTCCCACAGGAACTGGATCGAATCCCGGTGCAGGGTGACAGAGTGCGCAATGGCTACGCGCTCGCTGACCGGCGGCCCATGTGCGCCGAGCAGGGTGTCGGCCTGCAGGCTCGGGATGTGGTCCAACCCGGTCAACACTACGTGGGGGTCGCGGTACTCCTCGCCGCAGATCGGGAAGATGTTGAACAGCGTGGACCAGTCCAAGTTGTTGATGCACAGGCCCAGCTCCGGGAACCAGATGGTGATCGAGTCGTCGCAGTCCGACGGTGCCGGTGTCGTCACCACTTTGAGCCCGGCAATGCTGGCTTCGGTCGGTGCGTCGAATGTGTGTGTCGGCGGCAGGAAGCCGGCTGTGTAGGGGGCGTGGTCCGGCCGGCGGTTGGCCTGTCCGTCCGGACCATCGGTCGGCAGCAGGCCGTCCCCTGCACCGCGGTGAAAGGCAACACCGCCTGTGTGCCGTTGACACTGTGACGGACGGGTCGCAGCTGAGGGCGGGAGGGTAGTCGTTGCCGCGGTTGGCAGTGTGCATGGTGGAATCTCCGAAGCTGTCGGGCGGTCCCCATTGTGATCCGCCGCCACGGCCTTGCGTGTCAAACGCAAGGCCGTGGTGCCAGACCCTGCACCCCATACCCGTAAACTGCAGGCCTCGCAGTGCCCACACCAGCCCCATTCCATGAACACCATCCAGCTTGGCCAGAGCGATCTGCATGTAACCCCCGTCTGCCTGGGCACCATGACCTTTGGTGAGCAGGTCGACGAAGCCACGTCGCACGCCATACTGACCCGCGCCCTGGCGCACGGGATCAACTTCATCGATACCGCAGAGATGTATTCGGTGCCGACGCGCGCCGAGACCTTCGGCGCGACGGAAACCATCATTGGCAACTGGTTTGCCGCCAACCCCGGTGCGCGCCACAAGCTGGTGCTGGCCAGCAAGGTGGCCGGCCCATCCCGTGGCATGCCCTGGGTACGCGCCGGTGGCGACATGACAGCCGCCGACATCGTCGCCTCGTGCGAGGGTTCACTGCGCCGGCTGCAGACCGATGTGATCGACCTCTACCAGATCCACTGGCCCGAGCGGCATGTGCCGTCCTTTGGTCAGGCCTATTACAACCCGGCCAAGGAGCGCAGCAGGACATCCATCCTCGAGCAGCTTGAAGCGATGGGTCGATTGGTCACGGCGGGCAAGATCCGCACCATCGGCCTGTCGAACGAAACGCCCTATGGGGTGCACGAGTTCGTGCGTCTGGCCGAGCAACACGGGCTGCCGCGGGTGGCCACCGTGCAGAACACCTACTGCCTGCTGAACCGCGCCGTGGACAACGCGCTGGACGAAACCATGCACCGGCTGGGTGCGTCGCTGCTGGCCTATTCACCGCTGGGCGTGGGCCTGCTGAGCGGCAAGTACGACATCGGCGGGACGGTCGGCCCGCAGGCACCTGCCGTAGCCCGTGTCGCCAGGTACGAGTCGGTGCGCAAACAGCGCTGGGGCCGGCCCGAGGTCTTGGCAGCCGCGCGCCGCTACAACGCGCTGGCGCGTGCGCATGGGTTGACGCCGGTGCAGATGGCGCTGGCCTTCTGCTACACCAACTGGCGCGTCGCCAGCACCATCATCGGCGTCACCAGCGTGGCGCACCTGGACGAGGATTTTGCCGCCTGGGGCACGATCCTGGCACCGGAGGTGACAGCCGGCATCGACCAGATCCGCTGGGAGATGCGCGATCCGGCGACCTGAGTGGCGCCTGGTGTGCGGCGGTGTTCAGAGTGAAAGTATGTCGCGTGTCTCGCGGAAGTACAGGGTGCCGTTGGCCACGTCCTTGACCGTGACTGCATGGCGCACGTAGCGCCGCTCGCGCTTGATGTACTTGTCGACGGCCGTGGCCGTGATGCACACCGTTGCCCCGACCGGGATGGGTTCGAGGATCTCGGAATCGTGGAAGGTATGAATCGATCCGATGGCGAACGGCTTGGTGTGGTCGAACTGGACCGACAGCACAAAGTGCGATACCAGCAGCGGCGGCACGACGGCAGCACCGAAGGGGGACTCCCCGGGGATGTTCCAGGTGTTCATGCGCCAGCCCTCGTACCAGGGGGTTGAAGTCCTCCACCGCATCGGCATACAGGATCACCAACTCGGCCGT
>JANLVB010000103.1:0-19068 GCA_031363785.1 Betaproteobacteria bacterium | reverse complement strand
CCCGGACGCCTCGCGCTCGGCCCTCGATGAGGTCGTCAAGCCCTGGAAGGTGAATGGCGGTTATCGCCCGTTCAAGCCGATCGGGTGTGTCGACTGCCGCATGACCGGCTTCATGGGGCGTATGGGCCTGTACGAATTGCTGGTGGTGAGCGAGCCATTCAAGGAAACACTGACCAGGGAGCCCAGCATCGATGCCTTGCGCCGCCAGGCGGTGAAGGATGGCATGCGGCCGCTGCGCCTGGCCGGTGCCCTGCGTGTTGCCGAAGGCGCGACCGTGATGACTGAAGTCCTGAGCGCGACACCGCCGCTGGTATGAAGGTGGCGCCGGTTAACAGGCGAAACGGTGGTGCGATGGCGAGATAGGTGAAATCCACAGGGTGGCATAGGGTCATTCGCGTGCACAATGGCGCAGGAAAAATCCATTCTGAGGAGACGTTCAATGGGTATCAAGAGTCAAAAAGACTTTTTCTCCGGCGTGATGTTCATGGCGGTGGGAATTGCATTTGCGTGGGGCGCGACCAACTACAAGATTGGCACTGGTGCGCGCATGGGGCCAGGTTACTTCCCGCTGCTGCTGGGTGTGTTGTTGGGCGTGCTCGGGGCCATCATCACCTTCAAGGCGATGGTTGTCGAGACGGTGGACGGTGACAAGATTGGCAGCTGGGCCTGGAAGCCGCTGTTTTTCATCATTGCCGCCAACGTGGTATTTGGAGTCCTGCTGGGTGGCCTGCCAAGCATCAAGTTTCCGGCGTTCGGTCTGATCGTGGCCATCTACGCGCTGACATTCATTGCCGCCAATGCCGGCGACGAGTTCAAGTTCAAAGAAGTCGCCGTGTTGGCCACCATACTGGCGGTCATGAGTTACCTCGCATTCATCGTGCTGCTCAAACTGCAGTTCCCGGTGTGGCCTGCTTTCATTACCGGTTAAGGGTGGCTCCATCATGGACTTGATTGCAAATCTCTCCCTTGGTTTTGGCGTCGCGTTCACGCCCATCAACCTTCTTTATGCTTTTATCGGTTGCCTGCTGGGCACGCTGATTGGGGTGTTGCCGGGCATTGGTCCATTGGCGACCATCGCCATGCTTTTGCCGGCCACCTACGCACTGCCGCCAGTCTCAGCGCTCATCATGCTGGCGGGTATTTATTACGGTGCACAGTACGGCGGCTCGACGACGGCCATTCTGGTCAATTTGCCCGGGGAGGCGTCCTCCGTGGTGACGGTTATTGACGGCCACCAGATGGCACGCAAGGGCCGCGCCGGGCCGGCCTTGGCGGCGGCTGGATTGGCATCATTTTTTGCCGGATCGGTGGGTACCCTGGTGCTGGCTGCCTTTGCCGTGCCCCTGACCGAAGTCGCCTTCAAGTTCGGTCCGGCAGAGTATTTTTCACTGATGGTGCTCGGGCTGATTGGGGCCGTCGTGCTGGCTTCGGGTTCGCTGCTCAAGGCGGTAGGCATGATCTTGCTGGGTCTGTTATTGGGCTTGGTGGGGACCGATGTGAACTCGGGAGTGGCGCGTTTCAGTCTGGAGATTCCGGAATTGACCGACGGCATCGGGTTTATCGTCATCGGCATGGGTGTCTTTGGTTATGGTGAAATCATCAGCAACCTGGGCAAACACGAGAGTGAGCGCGAGGTTTTCACGGCCGACGTGAAGGGCTTGATGCCTACCAAAGCGGATTTCCTGCGCATCATCCCGGCGGTGTTGCGTGGCACCACGCTGGGGTCCATGCTCGGAATCCTGCCTGGTGGTGGCGCCGTGATGGCCGCGTTCGCCGCGTACACCGTCGAAAAGAAGACCAAATTGCATCCCGGTGAAGTGCCGTTCGGCAAGGGCAACATCCGCGGTGTGGCAGCGCCTGAAGCCGCCAACAACGCTGCATCACAAACCTCCTTCATCCCGCTGCTGACGCTCGGCATACCGCCGAATGCCGTGATGGCGTTGATGGTGGGTGCGATGACCATCCACAACATCCAGCCAGGCCCGCAGGTGATGACCAGCAACCCGGAGCTGTTCTGGGGACTGATTGCGTCGATGTGGATCGGCAACGCCATGCTGATTATCCTGAACCTGCCATTGATCGGCATCTGGATCAAGCTGTTGACAGTGCCCTATCGCTGGCTGTTTCCGGCCATCGTGTTGTTCTGCGCCATAGGTGTCTATTCCACCAATAACAACACCTTCGATATCTGGATGGTGGCGATTTTTGGTGTGATCGGTTACCTCTTCATCAAGCTCGGGGCAGAGCCGGCGCCGTTGCTGCTGGGCTTCATTCTTGGCCCAATGATGGAAGAGAACCTGCGCCGTGCGTTGTTGCTGTCGCGTGGTGACTGGAGCGTTTTCCTGACCCGCGGCCTGTCAGCCAGCCTGCTGGCCGTGGCGGCGTTGCTGCTCGTCATCGTGTTGCTGCCGTCGGTGAAGAAGAAGCGCGAGGAGACCTTTGTGGAAGACTGAGGCGCCTTGCCGGCAACAAAAAATCACCCGTTGGTGCTTTTTTGTTTTTGTCGGTCGTCTGCGCCCGAAGTCAGGGATGCGCCAGCGTCCTGAAAGCCGCGTGATCAGGGTTGCTTCTTTGCCGGTGCGGTGGCGGCAGGTTTGGCAGCCGGTTTGCGACTGGTTTTGCGGCTGGTCTGACCGAGGTGCCCGATGGGTGTCTAGGCCTGCGCGCTGATCGCGCAGACGGCAAATAGCCATGCTGCAGCAATTGCTTTGTGCATTGTCATGCGTTATTCCTTCACTGTCATTGTCACCAAGTCCGCGTAGTGCGAAGCACCTGGTGGGCCTGCGTCGTCGTCCATGGCGGATATCAATCCTGCGCGTCGAGCACCGACTGGCGCAGGCGGTTCGGAGCCAGTGCGCCAGCCGAGTCCAGAATCGGGTAGGCGATGGAGCAGATATGCGAGTTGATGCGCTTGAGGTCGCTGATCAAGTCCAGGTGCAGCGAGCTGGTTTCTATGCTTTGCACCGTGTTCAAGGCCAGGCGGCCCAGATGGGTCGATGCATATTCGCGCTCGAGGTCGCGAAAACGCGTCTTCTCCTCCAGCAACTTTTGCGCGTCGCGCACATTGCCATGCAGGAACACACTCATTCCGAGGCGCAGGTTGTCGACCAGCCGCGCATGCAGGTCGCTGATCTCCGTCATCCCGGCATCCGAAAACTCCCGCCCCGGATTGATCTTCTTGTCTTCGATGTCGATCAGGATGCGCTCCACGATGTCACCGATCTGCTCCATGTTGATCGTGAAGCTGATGATGTCGGTCCAGCGTCGGCCCTCGCTCTCGCTCAGTGCTTCGCGCGATATCTTGGTCAGGTAATACTTGATGTCGGTGTACAGCTCGTCGACCGTATCGTCCATCTTGCGCAGATCCTGCGACAACTTGCGGTCGTTCAGGCGGATCACCCGCGCCATGCCAGTGAGCATGGCCTCGACCACATCGGCCTGGTGCATGGACTCGCGTACCGCGCAGGATATGGCCAGCGAAGGGGTGGCCAGCGCACTGGCGTCGAGATGGCGCTGGCGTCCGGCGACCGAGTTGCGCTCCGGTTTGGGCAGTAGTTTTTCCACCCACCGCGCTACCACTTGGGTGATGGTGATGAACAGCAGTCCGACCATGATGTTGAAGCTCAGGTGGAACAGCACCACCAGCGTCGCCGTATCCGGCATCCACGGGCCCGCGTGTTGCAACCACAGGTTGATCAAGGGTGCCGCGACCACGATGCCAATGACCTTGAAGACCAGATTCCCCAGAGGTACCTGGCGCGTTTGCACGTTGGCGTTGAGCGTGGTGAGCACTGCCAACAGGCCGCTGCCCAGGTTGGCGCCCAGCACCAGGCCGAGCGCCACGTCGATCGGTATGACATTGGTACTCACCAGAGTGGCAGTGAGCAGCACGATGGCCAGGCTGGAATAGGAGACCACAGCCAATACCGCCCCGGCTGTAATCTCGAGCAGCAGGTCACTGCTGAGGGATGCCAGCAGGGCTTTGACCGCTGGTGCCTTGGTCAGGACGGTGGCTGATACAGATACCAGGCTCAGGGCGAGCAGCATCAGGCCCAGGCCGATCAGGATGCGCCCGACCCGACCCACCGTCGTCGACTGGCGGGCGATGAAGAGGACGACGCCGACAAAGATGAAAAGCGGTGACAGCCACGACAGGTCGCGTGAGAAGACTACTGCCATCAGGCTGGTACCGATATCTGCACCCAACATGACCGCGAGCGCCGACGGCAGGCTCATCAGCCCCTGGCCAACAAAGGATGCAACGATGAGCGCAGTAGCGGTGCTGGACTGCACCAGGGCGGTGACACCGACGCCGGAGACCACCGCATGAAGCCGGTTGCTGGTGCTTTTGGCCAGCACATTGCGCAGGCTGGCACCGAGGACCCGCAAAATGCCAGTGCGCACCAGTTGCGTGCCCCAAACCAGCAGGGCGATGGCGGCGAGAAGGTTCAGCAGGTGGGTCAAGTCGTTCCTCAGCGGGCGCGTCGCACGCGCAGGATTTCGTCCAGTATCAGCGCCACGGCACCTATGGTAATGGCACTGTCGGCGATGTTGAAAGAGGGGAAGTACCAGCCGGCGTAGTGAAACTGCAGGAAGTCCACCACATGGCCATGCAGCAGGCGGTCAATCACGTTGCCCACGGCACCACCCAGTACACAGGCCAGCGCCAGCGAGAAAAGCCGCTGCGAGGCATGTGAGCGCAGCAGCCAGACGATGAAACCGGCCGCAACCACACCGATGCCGGTAAAGAACCAGCGTTGCCAACCGGATGCACCCGCCAGGAAAGAGAAGGCGGCCCCGGAGTTGTGTACCCGCACGAGATTGAAGAAGCTGGTGACCAGGGTGCTGTCGCCCAGCGCCATGGTGCCGATCACCAGCACCTTGGTGAACTGGTCGGCAATCACGATGATGATGGCCAACCCGAGCCATGGCAACATGCTCCCGGCAGCTGATGTGGATGCCCTGGCCATCAGGCGCAGACCCGGTGTTCGCCGGCGCCAAACAGGTTGCTGGTGCAGCGCGCACAGATGCCGGGATGCGCCGGGTCGTGACCCACATCGGCGCGGTAGTGCCAGCAGCGTTCGCATTTAGTTTGAGTGCTGCCGATGACGTCCACAAAGATCAGCTCCAAATTTTCACTTCCAACGAAGCTGTTGAGCTTCTCATCCACGTTGATCGAAAACTTCGACGTGATAAATATGAACTTCAGTTCATTGATATCCCCATCAAAACTTCGAAGCCATGCCGCGTCCGCCTCGCTGCAGGTAATGGTTACTTCCGCTTGAAGGCTGGAGCCGATTTCACCCACCTCACGCTTTTCTTCGATTGCCCGAAGGACTTTGGACCGAAGGCGTTGGAGGTTTTGAGACCATCGCGCCAGCACCGTTTCGTCGGGTGCTTCGAACTTTGCAAAGGTTTCCATAAAGATGGATTCGGTACTGCCCGCCACTTTCCAGGCCTCTTCGGCGGTAAAGCTCAAGAAAGGCGCCATCCAGCGCAACATGGCTTGGGTGATCTGCCACAGGGCGGTTTGCGCCGAGCGCCGTGCCAGGGATTTGGGTGCCGTGGTGTAGAGCCGGTCCTTCAGGATGTCGAGGTAAAACGAACCAAGATCCTCACTGCAATAGATCTGCAGTTTGGATACCACCGGGTGAAACTCGTATACCTTGTAGTGCGCCAGGATGTCGGCCTGCAGTTGCGCTACGCGCGCCAGTGCGTAGCGGTCGATCTCCAGCATCTGCTCCAGCGGCACCGCGTCTTGCGCGGGGTCAAAATCACTGGTGTTGGCGAGCAGAAATTTGAGTGTGTTGCGCACACGGCGGTAGGTGTCCACCACACGGGCCAGGATTTTTTCGTCACCCGCGATATCACCCGAGTAGTCGCTGGCCGCAACCCACAGGCGAATGATTTCAGCACCGAGTTTGCGCCAGGTTTCCTGTGGGTCCACGCCGTTGCCGAGGCTCTTGCTCATCTTGCGGCCCTGGCTGTCCACCGTGAAACCATGTGTCAGCAGGCCGCGGTAGGGCGCCCGGCCCACCATGGCACAGGCCGTCAGCAAAGAGGAGTGGAACCAGCCGCGGTGTTGGTCGTGGCCTTCGAGGTACAGGTCGGCCTCTGGTCCATTGTCATGCCCACCGCCGGCGTGTGAACCCTTGAGGACCGTGGTGTGGGTGGTGCCGGAGTCGAACCAGACTTCCAGAATGTCGTTGCTCTTGGTGTAGAGGGCGGCGTCGGCTTCGCCGAGGATGGATAACGTGCTGGCTTTGCTCCAGGCCTCGATCCCGCCCTGCTCGACCATGCTTGCCGCCTGATCGAGTATTTCCATGGTGTGCGGGTGTAACTCGCCAGTTTCGCGATGAAGGAAAAATGGCAGCGGCACGCCCCAACTGCGCTGGCGGCTGATACACCAGTCCGGCCGACTGGCAATCATGTCGCGCAACCGTGCCTTGCCGTTTTCGGGGTAAAACGCGGTTTCTTCGATGGCGGCGAGCGCCAACTGGCGCAGCGTCGCCGGGGCCTTGTCTTTGGTGAACACCCCCTCGCCCTCATCCATGCGGATGAACCACTGTGCAGCAGCGCGGTAGATCACCGGCGTCTTGTGGCGCCAGCAATGCGGATAACTGTGGGTGATGGTGGTGCTTGCGAAAAGGCGGTCCGCATTGCGCAGGACTTCGATGATCTGCGCACAGGCCTTCCATATATTCATGCCGCCAAACAGCGGCAGCTCTGGCGCATACTGACCGTTGCCCTGCACCGGGTTCAGGATATCGGTCAGCGCCATGCCATGGACGACGCAACTGTTGAAGTCTTCGACGCCATAGGCGGGGGAGGAGTGCACCAGACCGGTGCCGTCGTTGGCGGTGGCGTAGTCGGCCAGGTAGACCGGCGCCGAGCGGTCATAACCGGCGTCCACAGCGGCCAGCGGATGCTGGAACCGGATGCCGGCCAGTGCCTTGCCCGGTGATGTCGCCAACACCGTGCCGGTCAGATGGTAACGGTCCAGGCATGATTCAACCAGACTGGCAGCCAGCAGCAACAGGCCGCGCGGCGTATCGACCAGGGCATAGTCGAGATCGGGATTGAGGTTCAATGCCTGGTTGGCCGGTATGGTCCAAGCGGTGGTGGTCCAGATGACGGCAAATGCCGGCGCCTTCAGTGACTGCAGCCCGAAGGCTGCGGCCAGGCGCTGCGGCTCGGCGCACGCAAAGCCGACATCAAGGGTCTGCGATTTCTTGTCGGCGTACTCGATCTCGAATTCGGCCAATGACGAGCCGCAGTCGAAACACCAGTAGACCGGCTTGAGACCGCGGTAGACGAACCCGCGTTCCATGACCCGTTTGAAGGCGCGGATCTCGTCGGCCTCATTGCGAAAATCCATCGTGCGGTAGGGGCGGTCCCATGCACCAAGCACTCCGAGGCGCTTGAAGTCCGCCATCTGGATGCCGATTTGCTCAGTGGCAAAAGCACGGCTCTTGGCCTGCATGTCGTCACGCGGAAGGTTGCGGCCGAATTTCTTCTCGATCGCGTTTTCGATCGGCAGGCCATGGCAGTCCCAGCCCGGAATGTACTGCGCATCGAAGCCCTCGAGTTGGCGCTCCTTGACAATCATGTCTTTGAGGATCTTGTTCACCGCGTGTCCCATGTGAATCTGTCCATTGGCATACGGAGGGCCGTCGTGCAGGATGAACTTCGGCGCGCCAGCACGTGCAATCCGCAGCCTCTGGTAGAGGCCCTTGTCGTCCCATTCCCGGGCCCAACCAGGTTCGCGCTTGGGCAGGTCACCGCGCATCGGAAACGGTGTTTCCGGCAGGTTGAGGGTTTTGCGGTAGTCTGTCTTTTCAGTCATTGCTTGGTGGCTGCCGCCATTCGGGTTGGCAGTGGGGCGAATCGTCTGGAAACCAAAGCGACCGGAGTGGACCGGTTATTGCCTTGACGGTGGAGGGCGGCGAAAGATAGTCGGAGGGCCGGTCAGCATGCCAGGCCGCGCACGCCTTTCGTCGGCTAAATTCGGTCGCGTGTGGTTTGCCGGTGCGTCTCGGTGTGCATCGCTGCAAAGTGGGCACGCGCTTCATCGCAGTCGCGAGCGATGCCGCGCATCAACGCACCCAGGCCATCGTATTTGATCTCGTCGTGCAGTTTGTGCAGCAATTCCACGCAGATGATTTTAGCGTAGCCGTCGTCCGGTCCGAGTTCGCGTGGCCAGTCCAGGCAATGCGTCTCCAGCAGGACCCTTCCGCCATTTACATCGCCGGGGTCCAGCGACGGGCGTACACCCAGATTGGCGACGCCCGCAACAGCAGCGCTTGTCAACCCATGCACCAGCACCACAAAAATGCCGCTGGCGGCGGGTTTCCAGTGCGCAAATCGCAGGTTGAGCGTGGGGAAACCCAGGGTGCGGCCGAGCTTGCGGCCATGGACCACATGCCCCGAGATGCGGTAGGGCCGCCCAAGCAGTCGCGTTGCATCACCCATTCGGCCTTGACCCAGGGCAACGCGCACCGCCGAGCTCGACACCCGCAAGCCGTGCACTTCGTAGCTGTTCATGCGGGCCACATCAAACCCGGCCGCTTCGCCCGCTGCGTCGAGCATGGCGTAGTCGCCGACGCGCTGCGCGCCGAAGCGGAAGTCGTCCCCCACCAGCACGTACCGGGCACCCAGGCCGCGGGTCAATACCTTGTCGACAAAAGCGGACGGGGACAGCGCCGCAACACGCTGGTTGAACGGCAACACCACAGCCTGGTCAACACCACAAGTCGCCAGATCGGCCAATTTGTCGCGCAGTGTCCCGATGCGTGCCGGCGCGATCTGCTGCCGACCAGTGACTTTCGCAAAGTGGTCTCGCGGATGGGGCTCGAAGGTCAATACACAACTGGGCAGGGCACGCTGCGCAGCTTCGGCCCGCAACAGTGCCAGCATGGCCTGGTGACCGCGATGCACGCCATCGAAATTGCCAATCGTGACGGCGCACAACGGCGCAATTGCCTGGTGTTGGAAGCCGCGAAATACTTTCATGCAGGAACCGCCATTGCCATGCTGAGGTGGCGCCGTGTGTACCCGCGCCTGTTCGATTGTGAGAACGGGTATATTGTGGCTTGGGTCCGAGGGCCGGTCGGCAGGCACTTTTTGTGCCATACCGCCCTGTTCAGGACATGAGGTCAAGGTTGCATCATGGTGTTTCGGGAGGCGTGTCTTGAAGGTCTTGAAGCTGTCAGCCCAGGGGTTGCCCCAGTCGTGGATTTCGCTGGAGCTGGCCGTCATCCATTACGCGTCGGGAGACGTGCGTTGGGAGGCCGGTGGTGAGGTGGCGGTGTTTCATGGCGGACACAATGCGCTCACCGGTCAACAGTCCATCATCACCGTAAACAGCATCATTGGTACCAAGGGTGTACCCAATATCAACCCATTCAGCCTCAGGCCCGGGCTCACCAACGCCAAGTTGTTTGCCCGGGACCGTAACGTGTGCGCCTATTGCGGGAACCGTTTTCATGAAGAGGACCTGACGCGCGAGCACATCATTCCGTTTGCCCAGCAGGGTATCGACAGCTGGATGAACGTGGTGACGGCCTGCCGCCCATGTAATCACCGCAAGAGCAATCGAACGCCGGAGCAGGCCCACATGCCGCTTCTGTATGCGCCCTATGTGCCCAGTCTGTGGGAAGACTTCATCCTGCGAAACCGCCGCATTCTGGCGGACCAGATGGAGTTTTTGATGACCCATTTGCCGAAATCGTCGCGCCTGATGGCTTGACCAGGCGCTCGACCATTCGATGGCGTCGCTCGGCTGCGTCGGCAGCCGTCTGCCTGCAATGCGTACGTTTCCTCAGGGCCCGGCCGGCAGCGGGCCAAGCAGGAAATACGTCACCATGTGGCCTTTGCCGCGTACTTCGATCAGGCCTCGGCTCTCAAACGCGAATTCATGTGCCAGCTGTTGGAACACTTCTTCGCTGACGTGGATCCGGCCCGGCACGCCGGTTGACTCCATCCGGCTTGCCAGGTTTACCGCATCGCCCCAGACGTCGTACAAGAAGCGCTTGAGTCCGATCACGCCTGCCACCGTGGGGCCGATGTGCATGCCACAGCGCAGCTGTAGCGCGTGACCATGGTGCTGGTTGTACACCTGCATGCGTGCCAGCATGTCGATGGCCAGCCGCGCGACCGCCGCACCGCCGTCTTTGCCGATCACCATGTAGGCATCGCCAATGGTTTTGATCTTTTCCACGCTGTAATGGTCAACCAAATGATCGAAACTGGAAAAAATCTCGTTCAGGACTTGCACCAGCTCGTCTGGTGTGCGGGTGGCCGAGAATTCGGTGAATCCTGCGATGTCGGCGAACAGGACCGCCATGCGCGGGAACCTTTCCGCCTTGACAATGTTGTTGGCCTTGAGCTCGTCGGCAATCGATGCAGGAAGCGCGTTGTAGAGCACGCGGTCGGCGCGTGCACGCTCGTATTCGACCAGTCGCTTCTCGCGAAAGAGCGCCAGGTTCAGGCGTATCAGAAAGCCATCAAGCAGGATGGCCACGATGGCCAGAGCGATCAGATTGATCGCGGCACCGCTGGTGTGAAAGGTGTCGCGCTGGTCCAGCAAGAAGATGAAGAAGATTACGCTCAGGGTGCTGCCAACAACCAGCACCTTGCGCAGTTGGCCCGGGAAGCAGAACACACAGGCCATGGTAAGCAGGAAAATGGCGTAGGTGGAAAGGTCGCCGCTGAGCATCCACGAGATGAAGGCAAACCACGAAAACAACATCGCGCTGGCAACAAAAAAGGCCGCCAGGATGACAGTGCGGCGCCTGTGGCTGGAGCCCAATCGCGTAGCCGCAAGAAACAGCGCGAACAGGACTGCCGCACAGATATGCCAGGCAACCAGAAAACCGTGCTGCGTGTGGCCGCCCCAGATGCCAGCGGCGTACAGCACCGGGTCGATCAGCAACAACATGCAGCTAACGACGACCAGGCCGACCAGCGACATTGGAGCCAGCATCATGAATGATTTGGCGACCAGCCACTGCGCAAACGCGTTGCTTTCGTCGCCTGGTATTACCCGGCGGGTGGTCCACATGTTGCCGGCCATACAGGATCCTTTCGGACCAGACGGGCAGGCGCCTGCCACAGACTGCCGGTCGGAAGTGCTCCCCTGGTTGCGTAGTCTACCGGCGGAGATCAGCCGTCGTCCAGCTCCGACAGGGGTGATGGGAGCCGCATATACCGCATTTGCAGTACGTCCGGGTCAGAAAAGGACGTCTGTGCGGCGTCTTGCAGGAACGGGCCATCTGTTGGCTGACAACCGTATCGCCTTGCCGAAAGCACTTTGGCGCGGCCAAGCACCGTGCCGCCCATCGTCTGGCTGGCCAGCCGGTTGTGGCACGCCAGGTCAGCGCGCCGAGCCAAGCCGGGGTTGATAATTCCTGACTGCATGAAAAACATCGTGGTCCTGATATCTGGTGGTGGCAGCAATATGGTGGCAATTGCGGCGACCGCACGCCGCGATCAGTGGGAATTGCGGTATGGCGCCCGCATCGCTGCGGTCATCAGCAACCGCAGTGATGCCGGCGGCCTGTTGCAAGCAGGCAGCCAAGGCATCCGTACCGACGTGGTCGAGCATCGGGCGTTTGCCGACCGGGCTGACTTTGAGGCGCAACTGCGACGCACCATCGACCGCAACGATTCCGCGGGCAAACCGGCCCTGGTCGTCATGGCCGGGTTCATGCGCATCCTGACACCTGAGTTTGTGCGTTGCTACGAGGGACGGCTGCTCAATATTCATCCCTCACTGCTGCCAGCGTTTCCTGGCCTGCATACCCATCGACGGGCTTTGGCCGCCGGTTGCCGGTTCTCTGGCGCAACCGTCCATTGGGTGACTGATGCGTTGGACGGCGGCCCGATACTGGCGCAGGCAGTTGTGCCTATCCTCGCCGACGATACGGAGCACGATCTGTCGCGGCGTATCCTGACCCAAGAGCATCTTATTTACCCGCAGGCGATTGCCCGGGTGCTGGGGCAATTGTCAGGCAGTTGAGTCGGCTTGCGCCCGGGTGCAGCATTGCCCCGCTGTCGGCTGTATGACCTGCGTGGCGCCTGCATGGGACAATTCCGGTATGCACCCCAAGGCAATACTCGAACTGTGTGCCGAACTGCTTGCCCTGGTATTGCGATTTGAGCACCCCAGCGACGCCGTCGTATCGCGATTTTTCCGTGACCACAAGGGGCTGGGGCCACGGGAACGGAGCACGATCGCGGAGACGGTCTACGCCGTGCTGCGGCGCAAACTGTTTTTCGAACACCTTGCCCCTTCAGGAAGCGGCGCGCGGCAACGCCGATTGGCGATCCTGGGGTTTGCAGCGCCGCCGGAGTTCCTCGCCGCTGCGCTGACCGATGCGGAGACCAGGTGGCTGGCCCAATGCCGCGAGGTGCGGCCATCGGACTTGATGGAGCGCCACCGGCATAATTTGCCAGACTGGCTGGCGCAAGCCTTGAAGCAGCAGTTGGGTGCCGGGTTCTGGCCCTTGGTGGACGCACTGGACCAGACCGCTGGCCTGGACTTGCGGGTAAATACCCAAAAGGCGAAACGCGAGGATGTTCAGAAAACGCTGGCAAAAAGCGGCATTTCTTCGACGCCCACGCCGTTTTCCCCCTGGGGTTTGCGCGTGTTGGGCAAGCCGGCGCTGACCCGCCTGGAGCTGTTTCAACAAGGTGAAGCGGAAATCCAGGACGAAGGCTCACAACTGCTGGCTTTGCTTGTCGACGCGAAACGCGGTGAAATGGTGGTCGATTTTTGTGCTGGCGCTGGCGGCAAGACCTTGGCACTGGGGGCCATGATGCGCAATACCGGGCGACTGTACGCATTTGACACCTCGGCGCACCGGTTGGACGCCCTCAAGCCTCGGCTGGCGCGCAGTGGCCTGTCCAACGTGCATCCGGCCGCCTTGGCGCATGAGCGTGACGAGCGCGTTAAACGCCTGGCAGGGAAGATTGATCGGGTTCTGGTCGACGTACCGTGTTCGGGCTTGGGGACGTTGCGGCGCAACCCTGATCTGAAGTGGCGCCAGGACGCCAACTCCATTGCCGAACTGGCAATGGCCCAAACGTCCATACTGGGGAGTGCGGCCCGGCTCGTCAAGTCCGGCGGGCGGCTCGTGTACACAACCTGCAGCATGTTGGTTCAGGAGAACGAATCCGTCGCAGAACATTTTTCCGCCAATAATCCCGATTTCCGGGCGCTCGATGTGGGCGAGGTAATGGCTGGCCTGAAGCTGTCCGAGCCGTTCCAGCTTTGTACTGGCGGCGCAAGCGGCCATGGTTTTCTCCGTTTGTGGCCCCATGTACATCAGACCGATGCTTTTTTTGCTGCAATTTGGGAGAAGAAGTAGAGCGATGGAGTAATTTTGGTCAATTTTGGTCAATTTTGGTCAATTTTGTCTGGGTTTGGCCTCTTGGATAGCTTCTTGACGGCAAACCGGATAACATTGTGGGTTTGGGCAGCGCTATGCGTTGGACCACCTGTAATAACCTGTTTTAGTGAGACTGGATACCTATGACGCTCCCCGACTGGGCTGTGCTGAACGCGGCGATCGACTGGCTGGCGAATGGATTTTGGGATGTGACGTGGTGGCAGGTCGTGCTGTACACCCTGCTGACGACCCATATCACGATCGCCAGTGTCACCATTTATCTACACCGACACCAGGCGCACCGAGCCATGGATCTGCATTGGCTGCCAGCCCATTTTTTCCGTTTCTGGCTGTGGATTGGCACCGGGCAGGTCACAAAAGAATGGGTGTCGATTCACCGCAAGCACCACGCGAAGTGTGAAACTGCAGATGATCCCCACAGTCCGGTTGCCCATGGCATCAAGAAAGTTTTTTGGCAAGGTGCCGAGTTGTACCGTGCCGAGTCCAAGAATCTCGACACACTGAGCCGGTACAGCCAGGGTTGCCCGAATGACTGGCTGGAGCGCAATCTCTATTCTCGTTTCAGCTGGCAGGGCGTGGGCCTGATGATGATTCTTGACCTGGCGCTGTTTGGCGCGCTGGGCCTGGCAGTGTGGGCGGTACAGATGGCGTGGATTCCTGTCACCGCCGCAGGTGTCGTCAATGGCATTGGCCATTATTGGGGTTATCGCAATTTCGAGGCGCCCGATGCCAGCACGAACATCGTTCCGTGGGGCGTGTTGATTGGCGGCGAGGAATTGCATAACAACCACCATACTTACCCGACATCCGCCAAGTTTTCGGTCAAGCCCTATGAGTTCGACATTGGCTGGGTCTACATCAGTGTGATGCAGAAACTGGGCTTGGCGCGTGTCAAGAAAACACCGCCCAAATTGCTGCTTGGGAATATTCGTCCAGTCGCCGACGAGAAAACGCTGGAGGCACTGATTGCCTACCGCTACGAGATGATGGCCGCTTATGCAAAAGACCTGCGGCAGGCCTGCCAGTCGGAAATTGCTGCGATCAAGGCACGCCGTGGTGACGCGGCAGTGTTAGTGGCGGCCAAGCGCTGGTTGCATCGTGATGCGGACAGGGTCCCGGCAGAAGCGGTCTCAACGCTGGCCCAGGCCCGCGCCGCGCATCCGGTATTGGACAAGATGGTGACCATGCGCGAGGAACTGCGACAGCTGTGGCTCAATACCTCGTTTTCGCGGGAGCAGTTGGCGGCTGACCTGCAAGCGTGGTGCCACCGGGCCGAGGACAGTGGTATTTCCGCACTGCGCGAGTTTTCATTCCGCTTACGGGCGGCGCGGGCCTGAGTACCCGCGACGCGTTATGGGTTCGGGTGAAACTACCCGACTCGCTCTGCCAACAAAAAAGAAGGCCCGATTGAATCGGGCCTTTTTTGTGTCCGGCTCGTCCGGCATGGGCTACTTCAGCTTGATCTCCTTGTAGTCCACATGTTTGCGTGCCTTCGGATCAAACTTTTTGATCAACATTTTTTCGGGCATGGTTTTCTTGTTCTTGCTGGTGGTGTAAAAATGGCCGGTGCCGGCCGTTGATTCCAGTTTGATCTTTTCGCGTCCGCCTTTGGATGCCATGGTTCGAGTTCCTTCCGTATGCTGGTTCAGACCTGGCCGCGAGCGCGCAAGTCTGCGAGCACCGACTCAATACCGTTCTTGTCGATCAGGCGTAGCGCCGCGCTCGAGACACGCAGGCGCACCCAACGGTTCTCTGCTTCGACCCAAAACCGGCGGTATTGCAAGTTGGGCAGGAAGCGGCGCTTGGTTTTGTTGTTGGCGTGGGAGACATTGTTTCCCACCATCGGGCCTTTGCCCGTGACTTGACATACACGTGCCATATGGACACTCCATCTTGGGTTGCGCCGACAGAAGGCAGCACATACCCGTTAACAGCTTTCGCCGCACCTCGCCAGCTATTGCAGTGGCGGTAACCAGAATTCACCAAAGGGCAATGCGCCGGATTTTGGTAAAGCCTTGAAGTATAACGTTTTTCTGACCCGCGCCAGTTCACTCCTGTTCCAGAAAGCGTTGTGCGTCCAGCGCCGCCATGCAGCCGGTTCCGGCGCTGGTGATGGCCTGGCGGTAGACGTGGTCCTGCACATCGCCGGCGGCAAATACGCCTGGCACGCTGGTCATGGTGGCCAGACCGGCCTGGCCCGATCGGGTCACGATATAGCCGCCGACCATGTCGAGCTGGCCGGCGAATATGTCAGTATTGGGTGCATGGCCGATGGCAATGAAGCAGCCCTTGAGCGCCAGGTCCTCTGTCGTACCGTCCTTTGTGCTCTTGATGCGGATTCCGGTCACACCGGTTGCGTCGCCCAGCACCTCGTCCAGCGTCCTGAACGTCTTCAACTCGACCTTGCCAGCCGCCACCTTTGTCATCAGCTTGTCGATCAGAATGGCCTCGGCCTTGAATCGGTCGCGCCGGTGTACCAGGTAGACTTTGCTGGCGATATTGGACAGATACAGCGCTTCTTCGACCGCAGTGTTGCCGCCACCCACCACACAGCACAATTGGTCGCGGTAGAAAAACCCGTCGCAGGTTGCGCAGCCTGAAACACCACGGCCCATGAAAGCGGTCTCCGATGGAAGTCCGAGGTATTTGGCCGATGCGCCAGTGGCGAGAATCAGGGCGTCGCAGGTATAGGTGAAACTGTCCCCACGCAGCGTAAACGGGCGTTGGCCCAGTTCTACCGAGTTCACATGGTCAAAGACCACCTCGGTATTGAACCGTTGTGCGTGCTCCAGAAAGCGTTGCATCAGTTCCGGTCCCTGCACGCCGTGTGCATCGGCCGGCCAGTTGTCCACATCCGTGGTGGTCATCAACTGCCCACCCTGCGCCATGCCCGTCACCAACACGGGGTTGAGGTTGGCCCGAGCGGCATAAACCGCTGCCGTATAACCGGCCGGTCCGGATCCGAGTATCAGTACCCGTGCGTGTTTGGTGGCTGTCATGGTGAAGAAGGTCGAATAGCGCAATTTGCGCAGGTTACAGTTTGGGGGTAAACCAGATGGTGCAAGAGTGGTGTTTCGACCAGAATCGGGGGTATGGCCCGGGTGTTATTGTACGAAGCGGTTTGTTGCCTCCAAGGAAGGATTCGCAGATGTCGATGTTGAGCAACCTTGACCTGATACGGCGAGTCCCTCTTTTTGCCATGCTGACACCGATGCAGGCTGAATCCCTGGCCGGTGCCGTCGGCAAACGTCGATTCAAGCGCGGCGAGCACATCGTGGAACAGGGAAAACGCTACGGCTCCCTGTTCATCATCCTGGCCGGGCGGGCACGTGTTGTGGTTACCGATCGGCGTGACCGCGAAGTGATCCTGGCGACCATGCACCCGGGTGACTATGTCGGTGAAATGAGCCTGATAGACCACGAGCCGCACTCGGCAACCGTCGAAGCCGAAGTGCAAACCGACGCGCTGGTGCTGGGTGGTGAGGACTTCACCCGTTGTCTGCTGGAGAACACATCGACCATGACTGCCGTCATGAAGGGCCTGGTCAACCGGCTACGAGCCGCCGACCGCAAGATCGAGTCACTGGCCCTCATGAACGTGTACGGGCGCGTCGCAAACGTGTTGCTCGACAGTGCGCAACCCAATGCCGAGGGGGTGCGCATCATCCGCGACAAGATTTCGCGCCAGGACATTGCCAAGATGGTGGGAGCCTCGCGCGAGATGGTGAGCCGGGTCATGAAGGATTTCGAAGAGCAGGGCTTTGTCGAGGCCCGTGATGACGGCAGTCTGGTAGTGAAGGAGCGCCGGCTCAAACCGCGCTAGCCCGAGGTGCGCCGCGCTACGCTGGGGTAAGCTTGTGCGGTTCGGATGAATGCATGACTTACTCACTTGACTCCCTGAACGCCGCGTCCCGGTCGGCTGTCGCTGCGCGACAGTCGGGTGGGACACCCTTCGCGGCGGAAGTTTCGTTGTTGATCGGCGTGTTGTTTCTCGGCTTTTGGCTGCTGGCCTTGTTGACCTATTCCCCGCTGGACCCAGCCTGGTCGACCTCGGGTGACGGCGCCGCGCTGCGCAACCGTGCCGGACGATTGGGAGCTATGTTGGCCGACGCCAGTTATTACCTGCTCGGGTTTTCCGTCTGGTGGTGCTTTGTTGTTGCGCTGCGTGTATGGTTGTCTGCGCTGGCGCGCTGGTTGCGACAGGCTGCGCCAGAACACATTGCCCAACCCGCCGTCATCGCCGCCGCAGGCATGCCATCGACTGCGCTGTTGTGGTTGGGCCTGGTGCTTGTCGTCGGAGCGAGCAGTGTTCTGGAATGGTCGCGCCTTTACAGTTTTGAAGCGCGCCTGCCCGGCTCCAGCGGTGGTGTACTGGGCGCGCTGCTGGGGCCCCCTGCAGTGCAGTGGCTGGGCTTCACAGGCTCGGGTTTGGCCGCGATCGGCGTCGCGTTGTCTGGTGCGGCCATGGCATTGCGGTTTTCCTGGGTCCATTTTGCCGAACGCATCGGTGCTGCAGTGATTTCCAAGCTGGAGTCCAGCCGGAAAAGGCGCGAGATAGTGGAGGACGTCGCCCTCGGGAAACAGGCGGCCCGGGAGCGTGAGGAAGTGCTTTCAGAGGAGCGCGTCGAGATCCGGGAGCACCAGCCGGTGGCAGTCGAACCCGTGCTGCTGGAGGTTCCCAAGAGCGAACGGGTGGCCAAGGAGCGGCAAAAGCCGCTGTTTGCTGAAATGCTGGACAGCAAGCTGCCACAGGTGGACCTGCTCGACGGCGCACAGGTGCGGCAGGAAACCGTGCCGGCTGAAACGCTGGACATGACCAGCCGCATGATCGAGAAGAAGCTCAAGGACTTTGGAGTCGAGGTGTGGGTGATCCTGGCTTTGCCCGGACCGGTCATTACCCGGTATGAAATCGAGCCGGCGGTGGGCGTGAAGGGATCGCAGATCGTCGGCCTGGCCAAAGACCTGGCACGCAGCCTGAGTCTGACGTCAATCCGGGTGGTGGAGACGATTCCGGGCAAGACCTACATGGCGCTCGAGTTGCCCAACGCCAAACGGCAGTCGATCCGGCTTTCCGAGATTCTGGGGTCGCGTGTGTACAACGAGGCCAAGTCCCTGCTGACGATGGGCCTGGGCAAGGACATCGTCGGCAATCCGGTTGTGGCAGACCTGGCCAAGATGCCGCACGTGCTGGTGGCGGGAACTACCGGGTCGGGCAAGTCGGTGGGTATCAACGCTATGATCCTGAGCCTGTTGTACAAGGCCGATGCGCGCGATGTGCGGCTTCTGATGATTGACCCCAAGATGCTGGAGATGTCGGTGTACGAGGGTATCCCGCACCTGCTCGCGCCGGTGGTGACCGACATGCGCCAGGCCGCCCATGGGCTCACCTGGTGTGTCGCAGAGATGGAGCGGCGCTACAAACTCATGAGCAAGATGGGTGTGCAATCTCGGAGGCTACAACAGCAAAATCGACGAAGCCAAGGCACGCGGCGAACCGCTGCGCAACCCGTTCAGTCTGACGCCCGAGGAAGCCGAGCAGCTGGAGCGCCTGCCGCACATCGTGGTGGTGATCGACGAATTGGCCGACCTCATGATGGTCGTCGGCAAGAAAATCGAGGAGCTGATTGCTCGGTTGGCGCAAAAGGCCCGGGCCGCC
>JANLVB010000097.1:0-10863 GCA_031363785.1 Betaproteobacteria bacterium | reverse complement strand
TGTCAAACAGGGCCTCGCGCTCGCGAAAACAGTAGATGAGGATGTTCATCGCTCCGCAATCGAAGCCGTGCGCGCCAAGCCACATCAGATGGTTGAGCAGGCGCGTGATCTCGGCGAACATGACCCGGATGTATTGCGCGCGCAGCGGCACATCGACCTGCAGCAACTTTTCTATCGCCAGGCAATAGGCCTGCTCATTGGCCATCATCGACACGTAGTCGAGACGGTCCATGTAGGGCAGTGACTGGATGTAGGTCTTGCTCTCGGCCAGTTTCTCGGTGGCGCGGTGCAACAGGCCGATATGTGGATCGGCGCGCTGCACCACTTCGCCATCCAGCTCCAGCACCAGGCGCAATACGCCGTGCGCCGCCGGGTGCTGTGGCCCGAAGTTGAGCGTGTAGTTCTTTATCTCAGCCATGTTGAAGTCACACCAAAGCCGCCAAAGTCTCCTGCATCAGTGCAGACCCCCATACTTGTCTTCGCGAACAATGCGCGGCGTGATTTCCCGCGGCTCTATCGTCACACCCTGGTAGATCACACGCTTTTGCTCGGCGTCGTAGCGCATTTCCACATGGCCGGTGGTGGGGAAATCCTTGCGAAACGGGTGCCCGATGAAGCCGTAGTCGGTCAGGATGCGGCGCAAGTCGTTGTGGCCCTCGAAGACGATGCCAAACAGATCGAAGGCCTCGCGCTCGAACCAGTTGGCCGAGTTCCAGATGCTGGTCACGGAGTCCAGCACCGGCACCTCGTCGTCGTCCGCGAACACCTTGAGCCGCAGGCGCTGGTTCAGGCTGACCGACAGCAGGTGTGACACAACACAGTAACGGGGCACATCGGCCGAACTCACCGCATGTTCCGAATAGTCGACACCACACAAGTCGATCAGTTGCTCAAAACAGCAGCCCGGCGCATCGCGCAGCAGGGTGGCAGTCTCCAGGTAGTCGGGCGCAGCGACCACCAGCGTGACCTCACCATGTGCCACCGAGATCTGGCGCACCCGTGGTCCGAGGGCCGCAGCCACCGAATCTTTCAGCGCTTCAGGACTGACTGCAAAAATGCTCACATCCACCCCTCAGGCCCGCGCTATGGTGTTGGTGCGGCGGATCTTCTGCTGCAGCTGGATGATCCCGTACACCAGCGCCTCGGCGGTAGGCGGACATCCTGGAACATAGACGTCGACCGGGACAATCCGGTCACAGCCGCGAACCACAGAATAACTGTAGTGGTAATAACCGCCGCCATTGGCACACGAACCCATGGACAAGACCCACCGTGGCTCGCTCATCTGGTCATACACCTTGCGCAGCGCCGGCGCCATCTTGTTGCACAGTGTGCCGGCCACAATCATCAAATCCGACTGACGTGGACTCGGGCGAAACAACATGCTGAATCGCTCCAGGTCGTAACGCGCTGCGCCGGCATGCATCATCTCCACGGCACAACAGGCGAGGCCAAAGGTCATGGGCCACAACGAACCCGTCTTGGCCCAGTTCACGACCGAGTCGTAACTGGTGGTGGCAAAACCTTCCTTGAATACGCCTTCAATCATCGATCTACTCCCAATCCAGGGCGCCTTTTTTCCACTCGTAAGCAAAACCCACCACCAGGATGCCGAGAAAAACCATCATGGACCAGAAACCCACAGCGCCGATGTCCTTCAAAGCCACTGCCCATGGAAAAAGAAATGCGATTTCGAGATCGAACAGGATGAACAGGATGGCCACCAGGTAATACCGCACATCGAACTTCATGCGGGCGTCTTCGAAGGCCTCGAAACCGCATTCGTAGGGGGAATTCTTCGCCGCATCCGGACGATTCGGCCCAAGCACATAGCCTATTGCCTGCGGAATCACTCCGACAGCTACACCGACCAGTATGAACAACAGGACGGGAAGGTACTGATCAAGGTTCATCGGGAGCTTGAGATCACCGTTTTCGACCGTCCGACCAAGCCCGCGACGGTGTTCGTTATTGTGGTGCCGTCGGCGAGACTCGAACTCGCACAGCTTTCGCCACTACCCCCTCAAGATAGCGTGTCTACCAATTTCACCACGACGGCGGCATTCAGCTGTCCGAATTGCATGAGGCACCTTGCGCTATCGGCTTTCCAGACGGTTTTGAGTTTACCCTGATTTTCCAGTGCGACCGGGGCGACGGGGGCAATTCCCGGCCCCGCTATTTGGACGGAATCAATGCCGCGCCCGAGGCCGGTACCGCCGGCGCCGAGGCGGTAGCCGTCGGTACGCCAGCCGCTGTCGACTGCAACACGCTGCTACCTTCGCTGCTGGTGCGGATATTGCCAAAATAGGCCAGTCCCAAAGTGCAGGCGAAGAACACCGTCGCCAGCACCGCCGTGGTACGAGACAGAAAGTTTGCACTGCCACTGGCACCAAACAGGCTGCCGGAGGTGCCGCTGCCAAAGGCCGCCCCCATATCGGCTCCCTTGCCATGCTGCACCAGGATCAGGCCAATCATGGCCAGCGCCGACAACATTTGCGCAGCCAGCAAAAGTGTTAATACGATATTCATCTACTGCTCCAAAAATTTCAGGGGCGCCACCGACAGCCTGCCGGCGGCCGCAATGATCGCGAGAAAGTCGGCCGGCTTGAGCGATGCCCCTCCGATCAATCCGCCATCGATATCCGGTTGCTGCAATAGCTGCGCTGCGTTGCCGGCACTCATGCTGCCACCGTACACGATGCGCATCTTCGCGGCATGCGCAGTGGCAGCCTGCAATTGCGTACGCAACAAGGCATGCACCTCCTGTGCCTGATGCGGGCTGGCTGTCTTGCCGGTACCAATTGCCCACACCGGCTCGTACGCCACCACAATCTCGCTGATGCAATGCCCATTGCTGTGGATCACCGCAGCCAGTTGGCGCTTCACCACCTCGGCGGTTGCGCCGGCCTCGCGTTGTGCCAGCGTCTCCCCCACACACACGATCGGGGTAATGCCTGACGCCAACGCCAATTTGGTCTTCTCCGCCACCACGGCGTCACTCTCGGCGTGGTACTGGCGACGTTCCGAATGCCCGACGATGACGAAGCGCACGGCAAACTCGCGCAACATGGCGCCCGACACCTCACCGGTATAGGCGCCCGACGCGTGTTCTGACACATCCTGCGCGCCCAGTGCCAGCCGGCTTGTGCCAAGCAGGGACCCGACCTGTGCCAGATAAGGTGCCGGCACACACACCGCCACATCACAGGCGCAATCACCGAGCCCGAGCGCAAGCGCACCGAGCAGCGCTTCATTGGCACCGAGAGAGCCATTCATCTTCCAGTTGCCAGCGATCAATTTCCTGTTCATGTTGCGCCCCAGGTCAAGACAATCTTGCCGATGTGCTGGTTGGATTCCATCAGCGCATGGGCGCGGGCCGCCCCACTCCATCCGTCTGGCGTGTCACCCACGGCAGAAAAAACCGAATGCAGCACCGGCTTGATGCGCCCGCTTTCAAGATGTGGCCAGACGTGGCGCAGGCAAGCCTGCGCGATCGCCTGTTTGAAACTGACCGGCCGCGGCCGCAGTGTCGAACCGGTGATGGTCAGCCGTCGGCGCAATACCATGCCGGCGTTGAACTCGCTTTTGACGCCACCTTGCACGGCGATGATCACCAGGCGCCCGTCCTCAGCCAGGCAATCCAGTTCGCGTGCAACGTAGTCACCCGCCACCATGTCCAGCACAACGTGCACACCCAGACCCTGCGTCAAAGCCTTGACTTCCCGTACAAAGTCGTGGCTACGGTAGTTGATCGCATGGTCCGCCCCCAAGGCGATACAGGCAGCACACTTTTCGTCGCTGCCCGCTGTGACGATGACGCGCGCGCCCATGGCCTTGGCGAGCTGGATCGCTGTCACCCCGATGCCGCTTGAGCCGCCCTGCACCAGCAGTGTCTCGCCCGCTTGCAATCGGCCACGATCAAACACATTGCTCCAGACCGTGAACAAGGTCTCTGGCAGTGACGCAGCCTCGGTGTCGGACCAGCCCTTGGGCACCGGCAGGCATTGCCCGATCGGCGCCACACAATACTCGGCATAACCGCCACCCGCAACCAGGGCACACACACGCTGCCCCAGCGCCAGGCCAGCCGCCGCCAGTTCGGCAACATCACCCTGCACCACGGTACCTGCAATCTCCAGCCCCGGAATGTCGGAAGCACCCGCCGGCACCGGATAGTTGCCGGTGCGCTGCAGTACATCGGGTCGGTTCACACCGCTGGCACTGACTTGCACCAGCAATTCACCAGCGCCAGCGACCGGCGTCGGCCGCTCGGCCGCACGCAGCACCTCGGGCGCACCGAAAGTGGATATTTCAATCACTCGCATGGTCATGACGCCACCAACAGCGGGGCAACGGCTGGACTCTCGCCGGGCAGCTTCACGGTAACCGATCAGGCTTGATGATCCGCCGCGTGGTGCGCAGGTTGTTGCATGGGGCGGTCAAGCAAGGCCTTCATGGACAGCTTGACACGGCCTTTTTCATCCGTTTCCAGCACTTTGACTTTGACAATCTGTCCCTCGCTCAGGTAGTCAGTGACCTTTTCGACCCGCTCATGGGCGATCTGGCTGATGTGCAACAGCCCATCCTTGCCGGGCAGCAGATTGATCAGCGCTCCGAAGTCGAGGATCTTGGTCACCGGGCCTTCGTAGACCTTGCCGATTTCCACTTCTGCCGTGATTTGCGCAATGCGCCGCTTGGCCTCTTCGGCCTTGGCCGGATCGGTCGACGCGATGGTGATCGTGCCGTCCTCATCGATGTTGATCTGCGTGCCAGTCTCTTCGGTCAGGGCGCGGATCACCGAGCCACCCTTGCCGATCACGTCGCGGATTTTGTCCGGATTGATCTTCATGGTGAAAAGCCGCGGCGCGAAGTTGGACACTTCGGTCTTGGCCTCGGACATGGCTTCCTGCATCTTGCCCAGAATGTGCATGCGCGCCTCCTTGGCCTGGGCCAAAGCCACCTGCATGATTTCCTTCGTGATGCCCTGAATCTTGATGTCCATCTGCAGGGCGGTGATGCCATTGGTGGTACCAGCGACCTTGAAGTCCATGTCACCCAGGTGGTCTTCGTCACCCAGAATATCGGTCAACACGGCAAAGCGGTTGCCATCCTTGATCAGGCCCATGGCGATGCCGGCCACGTGGGCTTTCATCGGCACACCGGCGTCCATCAGGCTCAGACAGCCGCCACACACCGACGCCATTGACGAAGATCCATTCGACTCGGTGATTTCGCTCACCACACGCATGGTGTACGGGAACTCTTCCTTGGTCGGCAACACGGCGATCAGCGCGCGCTTTGCCAGGCGGCCATGGCCAATCTCGCGCCGCTTCGGACTGCCGACCCGGCCGGTCTCGCCAGTGGCGAACGGAGGCATGTTGTAGTGCAGCATGAAACGGTCTTCGTAGTCGCCCGACAGCGCGTCGATGCGCTGCGCGTCGCGCTCCGTACCCAGGGTGGTAACCACGAGAGCCTGGGTCTCACCGCGAGTGAACAGGGCCGAGCCATGGGTGCGCGGCAAAACGCTGTTGCGAATCTCGATGGCGCGCACGGTGCGGGTATCGCGACCGTCGATGCGCGGCTCACCCGCCAGGATCTGACTACGCACCAGAGAGGCCTCAATGTCGAACAACAGGCCCTCGACCTTGACCGAATCGAACGCCGTGCCTTCGGCCTTGAGTGCCACCATGGCGTCCGAATAGGCGGCGCGGCAGGCCTGGGTGCGGGCTTGCTTGTTGCGGATCTGGTAGGCCGCGCGCAGCTTGTCGCCGGCCAGTGCCTGCACCTTGGCGATCAAGGCCTCGTCCTTGGCCGGGGCCTTCCAATCCCACACCGGCCGGCCGGCGTCACGCACCAGATCGTGGATGGCGTTGATCGCGATGTTGCCCTGCTCGTGGCCGAAAACCACGGCGCCCAGCATGATTTCTTCGGACAGTTGCTTTGCCTCGGATTCGACCATCAGGACGGCCGCTTCAGTGCCCGCAACAACCAGATCGAGACTCGACTCCTTGCGCGCCGTCTGCCCCGGATTGAGCACGTAGGCACCGTTCACATAACCCACTCGCGCGGCACCAATCGGGCCGCTGAAGGGCACGCCGCTGATCGACAGGGCGGCACTGGTGGCAATCAGGGCGGCAATGTCTGCATCGACCTCGGGGTTCAGGGACAGCGTGTGCACCACGACCTGAACTTCGTTGAAGAATCCTTCCGGGAACAGCGGACGGATCGGACGGTCGATCAGGCGGCTGGTCAGGGTTTCGAATTCGCTCGGACGGCCTTCGCGCTTGAAGAAGCTGCCGGGGATCTTGCCGGCGGCATAGGCCTTTTCCAGATAGTCGACGGTCAGCGGGAAGAAATCCTGGCCGGCTTTGCCTTCGGTCCGCGCCACCACGGTGGCCAGCACAACGGTGCCGTCCATGTCGAGCAAAACGGCGCCGTTGGCCTGGCGCGCGATCTCTCCGGTCTGCATGGTGACCGAATGGGCACCCCATTGGAAAGTCTTGGTGATCTTGTTAAACATGCTCATGGCATTTATCTCCTGGTCGAAAATGGGGGGTGATGGCCACCCCACCCGAGCCCGGAGTCAACATGGCAGAACACGATGCCATTCCAGGGAAACTCAGTTTGGCAAACTTCCCTGGAATGACACAGCTTCGCTCTACACCAGCCCTGGCGGCGATCTGCATTCTTGAAAAATGTGGATCCATGCCCGAACTTCGTTGCCCCCGAATAACCAACTATCTCGACAACACCCGGGGCCAGGCAACCGGACCCGGGGTTGTGATGCAGGCCTTGCAGCCTACTTGCGCAGACCCAACTTGGTGATCAGCGCGGAATAACGGTCTGCATCCTTGGATCGCAGGTAGTCCAGCAGCTTGCGGCGACGGCTGACCATGCGTAACAGGCCACGACGTCCGTGGTGATCCTTGGCATGGGTCTTGAAATGGGGTGTCAGCTCGTTGATACGGGCCGTCAGCAAGGCGACCTGTACTTCCGGGCTTCCGGTATCGCCGACTTGACGGGCGTTGTCCTTGACAACGGCAGCTTTGATGCTGGATGCAATCATGGGTTTTCCTGGTAAGGGGGCAGTCCGGCTGGGAGCTCACCCCGGTGGTTCAACTTGCGCCAGGCACTGGAACTGCGCCGGGCGTGTGCTTGTGCAGTGTGCAAAGCCTTGAAATTATAACCCGCGGCCTGGGACCTTGTCAGGCCGACCTGCCATCGAGCCAAATCCTCAGGCGCTGCGCGCCCAGCACCAGGCGCTGCGGATCACGCGACGCAAAACACCAGCGCAACCAGCTTGGTCCCTGGGCGTTGTCGGACAGGCCAAACGCCGCGCCGGGCGCCAGCCCGAGGCCGGCCTCGGTGACCAGGCGTTTGGCAGTCACCAGCGAATCACCCGAGCCTGCCAGGCTGAAGAAGGCATACATGCCACCACGCGCCGTGCCAACCTGCACCTCCGGCATGGCCTGCAGCAGGGGCAGCAAGGTATCGCGGCACAGTTTGAGGTGCCCAACCACACGCGGTGTCACTTCGTCCTGGCGCTGCAATGCGGCGATCGCGGCGCGCTGCACAAAAACCGGAGTGCAGGACGTGTTGAACTCGATCAATTTTCCGATCTGCGGCACCAGGGTCTGCGGCAACACCATCCAGCCGAGCCGCCAGCCGGTCATCAGGAAACTCTTGGAAAAACTGTGCACCACAACCAGGCGGTCCTGCGGCTGCGCAATATCCAGAAAACTGGGCGCGCAGCCATGTGCCGAAGGCTCGTAGTAGAGCCGCTCATACACCTCGTCGGCGAGTATCCAGGTGCCAGTGCTGCGGCAATGTGCCAGTATGCGTTCCTGCTCTGCGCGGGTCAGGGTCCAGCCGGTTGGGTTGTTCGGGGCGTTGAGCAGCAACAGGCGTGTGCGCCCGGTCACGGCCTTGCACAGGGCATCCAGGTCAAGCGTCCAGTCACCGGCCCGAACCTGCAGGGGCAATTGCTCAACCTGCGCACCCATGATGGTCGATTGCGCCAAGAGGTTCGGCCACACCGGCGTGACAGCCACCACATGGTCACCCGCGTCAACCAGCGCCTGGGAGGCCAGCATCAAACCGTTCACACCGCCCGACGTGATGGCGATGCGATCCTCCTCCACCGGCAGATGCAGGGCCGACATGGCCGCGGCAATTCCTTGGCGCAGCTGCGGCAGCCCGAGGTTATGCGAATAAAAGGTCTCGCCCGCGTCGAGGGATTGCATGGCGGCCTGGCGGATGAATTCCGGCGTCACCTCGTCGCTCTCGCCGAACCAGAACGGCAACACGTCGGTGCGACCCAGGCCAGCATTGGCGACTTCGCGGATTTTCGATTCCTGCAGGTTTTTGATGACGCTTCGCATGATGTGCTTGATCCGCTCTGTCGGTTGTGGGAAGGCGGCGAGCCCGGCTACGGCGCACCGCAGATGGCCATGCTGGCCCTGATTTCAAGGGTGCCGTCACAACAATATTCCCGCTGTTCCCGCCCTTGAAAGATGCTTGCGCAGTCTCAGCTTGGAAACAAGCGGGGATCGCTGTTGGTCGCCGCGCAGTGTACTAGGAGTCACACCATGTTTTTTGCCACCACGTCCCCTGCCTTTGTCCGTCGCAATGGCTTGCCCACGGCGCGCCATCCCCTGCATTCCTTCTTCGACGAGGCGCGGCGCGGGCAAAGCCGGCTGGCCGGTCCAATTGAACAGGACGCCAGTGGTGTCACCCTGCGCTTCGATTTGCCGGGCGTCACACGGGAACAACTCAGCATCGGCATCGAAGGCACAGTTGTGCGCATCCAGAGCAAGGAGGGTGCACCGCGCGACTACCAGGTGGCCTACGAGCTGCCGACCGAGATCGACGTCGCCACCAGCGAAGCGCGCCTCGAGAACGGTGTATTGACGGTCAAGCTCGGGCGGCTGCAACCGGTGAGCAAAGTCACCGAACTTGCAGTGCACTAAGACACGATCTGAGACAGCGGCCAGCGCGGCTTGACATCAAACGCGTAGCCGCGGCTGGCCACCGCACAACCATTTTGCAGCCGCATGGCGGCGGCCAGCGCGATCATGGCGCCGTTGTCCGTGCACAAATGCAGCTCCGGGTAATGCACCCGGACGTTGCGTTGTGCACAGGCGGCATCAAGTTGGCTCCGCAATAGCTGATTGGCGCCGACGCCGCCCGCCACCACCAGGCGCCGCAGACCGGTCAGGTGTAGCGCTGCCAGTGACTTTTTCACCAGAACTTCGACGATCGCCGCCTGAGTTGCTGCGGCCAGGTCGGCACGCTGCTGCAGGGGAAGAACGGCATAGTCCTGCATTTGCTGCCCGCTCTGGCCCGGCTCCAGTGCCGCCAGCAGCTTCTTGGCTTGCACCATGACCGCCGTTTTCAGGCCGGCAAAAGAGAAGTCGAGATTTCCGCTGTGCAGCAGGGGGCGCGGCAGCTTGAACGCCTGCGGGTCCCCCTGCCGGGCAAGTAGCGCAAGCGCCGGTCCGCCGGGATACCCCAGCCCCATCAGCTTGGCCGACTTGTCAAACGCCTCGCCGGCGGCGTCGTCTATGGTTTCACCCAGCAGCTGGTAGCTGCCCACGGCGTCCACCCGCATCAACTGCGTGTGTCCGCCCGATACCAGCAGGGCAACAAAGGGGAAAACCGGTGGATCGGCACTCAGGAACGGCGACAACAGATGGCCTTCCAGGTGGTGCACACCCATGACCGGTTTTCCCATCGCGGCCGCCATGGCGCAAGCGACACCAGCGCCCACAAGCAAGGCACCTGCAAGGCCCGGGCCCCGCGTATAGGCCACCACGTCCACAGCGCCCAGTCCACAACCGGCTTGCGCCAAGACCTGCTGGGTCAGGGGAAGCACACGCCGGATGTGGTCGCGACTCGCAAGCTCGGGCACCACGCCACCAAAGGCCTGGTGCATGTCCACCTGGCTGTACAGGGCATGGGCCAGCAGCCGCGGCACGGCATTGCCACGCGCACGCACCAGTGCAACACCCGTCTCGTCGCACGATGACTCAAACCCCATTACCAGCAAATCTTCAACCATGGGGTCGAGTGTAGGTTGGCGTCCCGACCGCGGACACACCGCATACGGACGCAACCACCATGGTCGACGCCGCGGGCGGCAACAAGGGTTGCCCGTTGATCGGGGCCCCCAGCCAATGCCGCGTCGGTGTTGAGCTCATAACGCCCGGTCATCAGGCATCGCAGACAATCCGGGCATGGGCATCAGCCAATACATCAGGGAGATCGGCCGTGGCAAGGACGGCGCCCGCTCTTTGACGCGTATGCAGGCCGCTGACTTGTTTGGGCAGGTGCTGGACGGGGCGGTCACCGACCTGGAGATTGGCGGGTTTTGCCTGGCCATGCGCATCAAGGGAGAAACGCCGCAAGAGATGGCCGGCTTTCTGGACGCCACCTACACCCGCATCCATTCCGTGCCACTCGCCGGCGACTGCGCCGCCGTCGTGCTGCCGAGTTACAACGGGGCGCGCAAACTCCCGGTGCTCACACCCTTGCTTGCGTTATTGCTGGCGCGCCAAGGGTTGGCGGTATTGGTGCATGGCGTGGCGACCGAGTCGACGCGCGTGTTTTCTTCCCGCGTGTTCGAGGTGCTGGGGGTGACTGCTGCCGAGGCCGTCTCGCACCTGACTGGCGGCAGTGTCATGTTCGTGCCAACGGGTGTGTTGTGTCCCGGGCTCAAACGCCTGCTGGATGTGCGCCGCGCGGTTGGCCTGCGCAACCCCGCCCATAGCCTGGTGAAACTGATGAACCCCTGCAGTGGGCCGGCTGTTGTGGTGGGCAGCTATACCCATCCCGAGTACGCCGTCTCCATGGCGGCCGTCTTTG
>JANLVB010000076.1:0-5984 GCA_031363785.1 Betaproteobacteria bacterium | reverse complement strand
CCCTGATCGACACCTGCGAGGTATATGACCTCAGCGTTCGCACGCACCAGACTGCCCTGGCCCTGATGGCGAAATACAGCCTGTCGTTGTTTGATGCCAATAGCGTTGCGGCTGCGGGTCTGAGTAACTGCGATGTCTTGTGCAGTGAGGACATGCACGATGGGTTGAATGTCCGCATGCCCGAGTCAGCCGGTGCCGGCACACTGTCGATTCGCAATCCGTTTCGGGCCTGACCGTTTATGACAACCAACTCCGCCGTTTCCTCACACGACTTGCTAGCGCCCGAGCCGATGCGCCTGTCCGGGCTGGAGCCGGTCACCATCGACAGCAACTCGCTTTTCGTCAACATCGGCGAACGCACCAACGTCACCGGCTCCAAGGCCTTTGCGCGCATGATCCTGAACGGCGAGTTCGAGCAGGCGCTGGCGGTGGCACGCCAGCAGGTGGAAAACGGCGCGCAGATCATCGATATCAACATGGACGAGGCGATGCTCGACAGCCAGGCGGCCATGGTGCGGTTCCTGAACCTGATTGCCAGCGAGCCCGACATCTCGCGTGTGCCGATCATGATCGACTCCTCCAAGTGGAGCGTGATCGAGGCCGGGCTGCGCTGCGTGCAGGGCAAAGCGATTGTCAACTCGATCAGCATGAAGGAGGGCGAAGAGGCGTTTCGCCAACAGGCCAGGCTGCTGCGCCGGTATGGTGCGGCAGCAGTCGTGATGGCGTTTGACGAGAAAGGCCAGGCCGACACCTATGCGCGCAAGACCGAAATCTGCCAACGGGCCTACAACATCCTGGTGCACGAAGTCGGTTTCCCGGCCGAGGACATCATCTTCGACCCGAACATCTTTGCCATCGCCACCGGCATCGAGGAGCACAACAACTACGCGGTGGACTTCATCGAGGCCACACGCTGGATCAAGGCGAACCTGCCGGGGGCCAAGGTGTCGGGTGGCGTAAGCAATGTCAGTTTTTCGTTCCGCGGCAACGACCCGGTGCGCGAGGCCATCCACACCGTGTTCCTGTACCACGCCATTCAAGCCGGCATGGACATGGGTATCGTGAATGCCGGCATGGTCGGGGTCTATGACGACCTGGAGCCGACCTTGCGCGAGCGGGTGGAGGACGTGGTTTTGAACCGGCGTCCGGACGCAGGCGAACGCTTGGTGGAAATCGCGGAATCTGCGAAGGGCGCGTCCAAGGACGACAGCAAGCGACTGGAGTGGCGCGGCACATTGGAAACACCGGTCAGTGTCGGGCAACGCCTGGCGCATGCCCTGGTGCACGGCATCACCGACTTCATTGTCAGCGACACCGAAGAGGCCTACCAGGAAGTGCTCGCCAAAAAGGGGCGGCCGCTGCATGTGATCGAGGGCCCGCTGATGGACGGCATGAACATCGTCGGTGACCTGTTCGGCCAGGGCAAGATGTTCCTGCCGCAGGTGGTGAAGAGTGCCCGTGTGATGAAACAGGCGGTGGCGCACCTGATCCCCTACATCGAGGAAGAAAAGCGCCTGCAGGAACAGGCCGGCGAGGATGTGAAAACCAAGGGCAAGATCGTCATCGCCACCGTCAAGGGCGACGTGCACGATATCGGCAAGAACATCGTCACGGTGGTCCTGCAATGCAACAACTTCGACGTCGTCAACATGGGCGTGATGGTGCCCTGCCATGAGATTCTGGCGCGCGCCAAGGTGGAGCGGGCCGACATCATCGGGCTGTCGGGCCTGATCACACCCAGCCTGGAGGAGATGCAGTACGTGGCAGGCGAAATGCAGAAGGACGAGCATTTCCGGCTGCGCAAGATCCCGCTGCTGATTGGCGGCGCCACAACGTCACGGGTGCACACAGCGGTCAAGATATCGCCGCATTACGAAGGACCGGTGGTATACGTACCCGATGCCTCGCGCAGCGTCGGTGTGGCGCAAAGCCTGTTGTCCGACAACGCCGCCAAATTCCTCGGTGAGTTGCGCACCGACTACGACCGGGTGCGCGAGCAGCATGCCAACAAGAAACAAACCCCCATGTGGACGCTGCAGCGCGCACGTGCCAACAAGACGGCGATGGATTGGTCTGCCTACCGGCCGCCGAGCCCGAAGTTCACCGGGCGGCGCCTGTTTCGCAATTTCGATCTGGCCGAGTTGGCCAAGTTCATCGATTGGGGTCCGTTTTTCCAGACCTGGGACCTGGCCGGCCCATTCCCGGCCATTCTGAAAGACGAGATCGTCGGCACCGAAGCGGTGCGGGTGTTTTCCGACGGCCAGCGACTGCTCAAGCGCCTGATTGAAGGCCGTTGGCTCACGGCCAACGCCGTCGTTGGCCTGTACCCCGCCAATACGGTACACGACGACGACATTGAAATCTACACCGACCCGAGCCGAACCCAGGTGGCCATGACCTGGCACGGCATGCGCCAGCAGACCGAGAAACAGCAGATCGAGGGTGTGATGCGACCGAGCCGCTGCCTGGCCGATTTCATCGCCCCCAAAAGCAGCGGCGTGAACGACTATATTGGCCTGTTCGCGGTGACGGCAGGGCTTGGCGTGGACAAGAAGGAGCAGTACTTCCTGGCCGACCATGACGACTACTCGGCCATCATGCTCAAGGCCCTGGCGGATCGGTTGGCGGAGGCTTTTGCCGAATACATGCACCAGCGGGTGCGCACCGACCTGTGGGGTTATGCGCCCGACGAGACGGCGCAACTCGATGTGAACGACCTGATCGCCGAAAAATACCGTGGCATCCGCCCCGCGCCGGGTTACCCGGCCTGCCCGGACCACAGCGTCAAACGCGACATGTTCACCCTGCTGCGTTGCGACGAGATCGGCATGGAGCTCACCGAGAGCCTGGCCATGACGCCGGCCGCCAGCGTCAGCGGCTTTTACCTCGCACACCCGGCGAGTATGTATTTCAACGTCGGCCGGGTCGGTGAAGACCAGTTGACGGACCTGGCGCGTCGGCGCGGCATGGAACCAGCGGAGTTGAAACGGCTGGTGGGGGCGAATCTGTAGCTGAGTGTCGGTTCAATTGCGTCCTGACCACCCCGGTTTGTAAGGCCTGAACACGCGATGCGACAGACTGCGCGACACTTCCGGCGACGCCGTTGGGTGCGATGCGGCGTGATTCTTAATTCATCAATTCAAGGAGGTTTGACATGGCTACTCGCGAGCGCGCGGTTCTGGCAGGCGGGTGTTTCTGGGGTATGCAAGACCTCATTCGAAAGATCCCGGGTGTACTCAATACCAGGGTCGGCTACACCGGAGGGGACGTCCCCAACGCGACCTACCGCCACCATGGCACCCACGCCGAAGGCATCGAGGTCGTGTTCGACCCGGCCCTCATCAACTACCGCCAATTGCTGGAGTTCTTCTTCCAGATCCACGACCCGACCACGGTGAACCGCCAGGGCAACGACCGTGGCATGGCCTACCGATCAGCCATCTACTATGTCAACGCGGCGCAGAAGCTGGAGGCCCACAACACCATTGCTGATGTCAATGCCAGCGGTCTGTGGCCAGGTGTTGTGGCAACCGAGGTCGAGCCGGTGGGTGAGTTCTGGCTGGCCGAACCGGAGCACCAGGATTACCTGGAGCGCATCCCGAACGGTTATACCTGCCATTACCCGCGCGCCAATTGGAAACTTTCTGTACGCACCGCAGCGTGAGGGCTTGCAAGGTGTGAACTAGTTGGCAGATCGCCCGCTGCGCTATCGGCTGGTTTACCGGGTGTTACAAAGCGCACTGAATCGGGCAACCAAACCGGTTTACCTTCTGCTGCCTCGACCGTTGAGTAGTGGTCGTGCAACTAGCCGGGCCAATCCCGCACCTGGCAGCGAAAGGAAACACCATGAATGCAAGCGTTCAACCCATGCCCGCCGCCTACGCGGCCAACACCAAACCGCTGTGGGCCGCCGTTGGCGTGCTCGGCGTCGCCGTACTGGCCATGGGCGCCAGCCTGGTGTATGTCCAAACCCGTCCGATCGACGGCCATGTTGCCATGGCTGGCGCTGCTACCGCGCCCCTGGTCGAGTCGCTGAGCACCAAGGTGCCCGTCGCCGAGTCGCTCAAGACGCAAGAAGACCTGGTCGCGCCGCCGGCCAAACCACCCGTGCTGGTGCAAAAACCCACTCCGGCCAGGCCGCAGCCCAAACCCCAGCCCGCGTCAGTCTTCGCTGGCCCGGTGGCGGCACCAACAACAGCACCGGCCAACCATCCGGCTCCCGCGCCAGCGCCGGCGGTGATAGCGGCAGGCCCCATGGTGGGTGGTCAGGGCACCGGTGGCGGCACGCCGTCGGTCATGAGCGAGTCCGGCATGGTTATCAGCCAGCCAGCACCAGTTAAACCCGTCTGCGCCAGTTGTGGCACCGTCGAGACAGTCACCGCCGTGCAAAAGAAGGGCACTGGCAGCGGTGTCGGCACGGTCGCCGGTGGTGCCCTCGGCGCGGTGATCGGCAACCAGGTAGGCAAGGGCGGTGGCCGCACGGTTGCCACCATTTTGGGCGCCATCGGTGGTGGCGTGGCTGGCAACATGATCGAGAAGAACGTGCGAAAAGAAACCGTATACCGGGTACAGGTCCGCATGGAGGACGGCAGTACCCGAACACTGGAGCAAAGCACCATGCCCGCCGTCGGCAGCAAGGTCACCGTGGACAGCGGCGTGCTGCATTCGGCGGACGGCAGCTGGTCCGCACCAGCCCGGCCCAGGCCGGTGCCACAGGTGCAGTCCACGCCTGGCTACGACCGCGTTGCTTTGTGAACGCGCACCTGCGTGACGTGATTGACAACGAAGTGCAACCCGCTTGGGCGGCTGGCAACGTCGTCAAGATTGACGGCACGACCCTCACCAAACAGTAATTCCGCAGCCGCCAGGCCGCCGCCGGCGTCAGGCCGGGTGCGGCGCGGCCCGCGTGATGCGCTGGGCCAGCATGAATGAGGCCACCCCGATCGTGCTGACGCCCAGCAGCAGCCACAAGCCATGGCTGTACCCGGCCTCCCGGCTCCACAACACACCCATCACCAGCGGTGCGGCGGCACGGGCCAGCGCCATCGGCACGCCCAAGGCGCCATTGAGGCTGGCGACATGGTCGCGGTTCACGTATTGCGCAATCGCTGTCCCCTTGACAATGGTGTTCATGCCGTTTCCCATGCCATACAGCAGTACGAACACAATCACCAGCGCGGCCCCCAGTCCGGCGCTGAAAGAGGCCGCAATCGGTGACAGAAGCAACGACGCAAGGCCGAGTGGCAACAGGCAGGGAATCACGCGGTTGGCAAGATGGACATCGAAGTGTTTCTCGAAAAAATACAGCAAGGCGCGGCCAAACACCTGTAATACGCCAATGCTGGCAGGTATTGCAATCACCAGACTCTCACGCAAACCGTTCTCACGCAGCAGGCTCACCATGTGGGCCGGCAATGCCGCGGTCACCGCCATCACCAGCACCAGGAAAACACCCACCAGCAAAAATGGAGCGCTGGTCAGAATCGGCCCGAGCGAGGGCGGCGGGGCCATGGCGACCGCCCCGTGGTGCGCCGCAGTGTGCCGCCCGGCCGGGGCACCACGCAGCAAGCGCCCGTGCAAGGGCACACACACCAGAAACTGCAACGCCGCCAGAACCCACAGGGCGTGGCGCCAGCCAAACTCGGAGATCAGCCAGGCGGTGAGCGGAATGAAAACCGTGCTGGCCAACCCGCCCAGAAATGTCATGGTGATGATGGCGCGGCGAAACTGGTCCGGGAACCGGCGCGTGACGATCGCAAACACCGGCGAATACAGGGTCGCGGCCATGCCCAGACCCAAGGTGGCCCAGACTGCATAAAACTGCCACTGGCTGTCAATGACGCTGTGTAACGCAAGGCAGGCACCCACCAGCACCGACCCGGCCGTCATCACGAAACGCTCATGCCCACGGTCGATCAGCCGACCTATAGTAAAGGCACAAAACCCTTCGAGCAACAGCGCCAGACTGAAGGCAAGCGACGACT
>JANLVB010000069.1:0-17881 GCA_031363785.1 Betaproteobacteria bacterium | reverse complement strand
CAATCCGCGCTCCATGCCTCGGTCGAAGACATTGGGATTCGGGTTGTGGCGCAGCAGCAATGAACACATCATCGGCGACAACGTCAGGGCAACCACGCCCGACACGACCACCGCTCCGGCCAGTGCCAGGGCAAATTCGGTGAACAGACGCCCAGTGCGGCCGGGGGCGAAGGCCAAAGGAGCATACACCGCCACCAGCGTCATGGTCATGGCCACAATGGCAAAGGCCACCTCACGCGAGCCCTTGATGGCGGCCTGGAATGGCGTCATGCCTTCTTCGATATGGCGGAAGATGTTCTCCAGCATCACGATGGCGTCATCCACCACCAGGCCGATCGCCAGCACCAGGGCCAGCAGGGTCAAGGTGTTGATGCTGAAGCCGGCCAATGCCATCAGGGCAAAGGTGCCAATCAGCGCCACCGGAATGGTCAGCAAGGGAATGAGGGAGGCACGGAAGTTGCGCAAGAACACCAGAATGACCAGGGCCACCAGGCCAACCGCCTCGGCGATCGTGGTGTAGACCGACTTGATGGAGCGGTCGATGAACACCGAGTTGTCGTTCGCCACTTCGATCGTGACACCAGGCGGCAAATCCCGCTGCACCTTGCCAAGCAGCTGGCGCACGCCGGCCGACAGGTCGAGCGGATTGGCGGTCGCCTGGCGAATTACGCCCAGCGCCACCGCCTCACGACCATTCAGTCGCACCGTCGAACGTTCTTCCGCGGGTGCCGACGCCACCCGCGCCACATCACCGATACGGATTGGCAGGCCATTGACCACACGGATCACCACCTGGCGAAACTCTGCCGGACGCTGCAGATCGGTCGCTGCCGTGACATTGAACTCACGCTGCGCACTTTCGATGCGCCCGGCCGGCACCTCGAGGTTGGAACGCCGCAACGCGTCTTCGACATCCTGTACCGTGAGCCGGTAGGCGGCCAGCTTGTCGGCGTCCAGCCAGACACGCATGGAGAACTTGCGTTCGCCAAAAATCGTCACGTCCGCCGCACCGGGCGCAGTCTGCAACACCGGTTTGACCAACTGGTTCGCCATTTCCGTGAGTTGCAGCGAGGTATGGGTATCCGAGCTCATGGCCAGAAACACCACCGGGAAGGCGTCCGCCTCGACCTTGGCAATAACCGGCTCATCGATGCCCTGCGGCAGCCGCTGGCGCACGCGAGACACTTTGTCTCGCACATCGGCGGCGGCGGAGTCGGCATCCCGGCTGAGTGCAAAGCGGATCGAGATCAGGCTGCGTTCCTGCCGGCTGATGGAGGTGATCACGTCCACCCCCTCGATACCGGCCAGAGAATCCTCCAGCGTCTTGGTGACCTGGCCTTCCATGACCTCACTCGATGCGCCACCAAACCTGGTCTGCACACTCACCACCGGCTCATCGATCTTCGGGTACTCGCGCACCGCGAGCCGGTTGAACGACACGGCACCGATCAACACGATCAGCAACGAAATCACGGTTGCAAAAACCGGGCGGCGGATCGAGGTTTCAGCGAGTTGCATAGTGGATGACCGTAGAGGGTTAACGACTGGCGGCCACGGCCGGACCCGACGCGGTGCTGGCAGGTGCTGACGCCGCATTCGCTACGCCCGATGGGGTGCCCAGACCCGGCACCCGTCCAAGCTCAACCACGCGCAGCGGACTGCCGTCGCGCTGCAGCCGCTGCTGGCCGGCAACCACCACGGTGTCACCTTCGTTCAAGCCGTCCGCAATTTCCACCCGGCCGAGTTGGCGTGCCCCCAGCTTGACCTCCTGGCGCAAGGACACCAGCTTCGTGTCGGCCGGCAACACCGGGCGGTTCGGGCCATCGGGCAGCGCAGACGGCGCGATCACCTTGATCACAAACTGCCGACCGCCTTGTGGCACGATGGCCTCCTCCGGCACCACCAGAGCTGACGGGTTGACCGAAAAGACTGCAGTCACGCGCGCAAACATGCCCGGACGCAGAGGTGTCGGATTGCCCGCGGGCCGCCCGGCAACAGCACCAGGCGACGTGGCACCGGCTGCAGCAGGCCGTGGCCGGGAGGCAGCAGTAGGTGCAGCGCCTGCAACACCGCCTGGAGCCTGTGCCGGCGTGGCAATCTGTCCGGTCGGCGGACAGCCGTTCGCATCAGTAGCGGGAGGCGCTCGACGCACTGGCTCGGCCGCGGTGGTGGCGTCCGAAGCCGCACGTGCCGGACGGTTGGCCGCCACCGGTCGCGCCGCTGCAGGCTTACCGCCAGCATCCGGCTTCGCTCCTGGCGCGGCACCGGGTCGCCCCGGCGGACCAAGCGCACCTGGTGGCCCACCACCCGGCCGTCCAGAGCCTTGCACCATCGCCTCGCCATTGTTGTTGGGCAACATGGCACGAACCCCTACCGAACGGCCATTCACATCGAGCAGCGGATCGATCGCTTCCACCGTTGCCTTGAAAGTACGCCCAGGCATCGCGTCGAGTTGCATTTCAATCACCTGACGCAAACGCACTTTGCTCTGAAATCGTTCGGGCAGCCGGAAGTCGACAACCATGCTGCTGGTGTCTTCCAGGTTGATCAGGTCGGCTCCGTCCTTCACAAAGTCGCCCAGATTTACATTGCGAATGCCCACTGTCGCATCGAACGGGGCGATGATGGCCATGCGTGACAGCCGTGCGCACGACAACGCCAACTGGGCTTCGGCCACCTGCAGGTTGGCCGAGCTTTCTTCCAGTACGCGTTGCGCGACAAAATTCTGCGCCACGAGCTCCTGGTTGCGTTTGAAATTGGCAAGGGCGATCGACACCTGGGCCTGCGCCTGCCGGTTTTCCGCCCTTTGCAGCGTATCGTCCAGTTGCACCAGCAACTGGCCCTTGCGCACCGGCGCACCATCAGTGAACCCGAGTTCCTTGACGCGGCCCGGCACCTCCGGACGCAGCATGACGCTCTGGCGCGAGCGCAAGGAGCCAACAGACTGCGCATCGTCCTGCAACAAGGCGCGCACCACCTGTGCCACCTCCACCCCGGCAGGCCGGGCCGCCGAGGCTGCCGCGGCGGGGGCCGACGCGCCTGGGGCCGCAGCAGCGGCCGTGGCACCTGGCGCTGTGGGCGCTCCGATTTCCGTTGGGCCCTTGGGTTGCGACTGGTACCACCAGGCCGCAGCCGATGCGCCCGCAATGCCTGCCACAGCCACTACGCTGTACAAAATTCTCGAAGCCATTGTTGATTGTCCAGTCTCGTCGTTGTAGTCACCCGCCAATCACTGGCGCAGCATTTGTCGATCTGCAAGTTTGCAATATAACCAAACCAGGTGCACGCGGCTGTCGCTCTCAGGTCAACTCAGCGCACACACAGATCCACCCCGCGGTTGGCCAGGGCATCGGCGCGCTCGTTGCCGGGGTCCCCCGAATGCCCTTTGACCCAGCGCCAGCTGATCTCGTGCCCGCCCTGCGCCACCAGCGTATCCAGGCGCTGCCACAGGTCGACGTTTTTCACTGGCTGCTTGGCAGCCGTGCGCCAACCGCGCGCCTTCCAGCCAGAAATCCATTCTGTAATGCCTTTGCGGACGTACTCGCTGTCCAGGTACAGATGTACCTCGCACGGGCGCTTCAACGCTGCTAGAGCTTCGATCACCGCGGTAAGTTCCATCCGGTTGTTAGTCGTCGTCGCCTCACCACCAAACAGCTCGCGCTCCGTCGAACCTGACAACAACAACACGCCCCAACCTCCCGGACCCGGATTGCCCTTGCAGGCGCCGTCGGTGTAAATCTGTACCTGGTTCACCGAAACTCTCCCGCATTGTTTATTGCCGCCACACCGGGGTGCTCAGCAGCGCCGCGCAGCATTACCCCGGCAGGACATCGCAACGGCGCGTCAACCACCCGGCCGGTGCGGGTGGCTCGGCTGCACACTGTTTGTCACCGGGACCGGTGTCGTGGCACGCGCACGCGCAGCCTTCCATGCCGGGCCAAGCAAGCGCATACCGCGCACACGCTTGACCGCGACGACAAAATACACCGCGCCGAAGATCGGCCACCAGCGTGCTCCCGCACGGTCCATCCACTCAAACCGCTGCAACCATTGCTCACTGTCCACCGCCGGACGGTAACAGCCAAAGCGGCCCGACTCAACCTCAAAACTCAGCAGACGTAGCCAATCGCGCATGCGCCAATAACCGATGAATTCGCCCTCGCGTGGCAGGAACAACTGGCCGAGCCCGAAACGCCGGTAGACGTGCGCCCGCCGCTGCCGCAAGCCCCACAGGCTGGCCGGATTGACTCCGCAAATGACCACCCGCCCCTCAGGCACCAGCACCCGCTCCACTTCGCGCAAGGTGGCATGCGGGTCGGCGTCAAGCTCCAGCGTGTGCGGCAACACCACCAGGTCCAGGCTGTTGGCTGGAAATGGCAAGGCCGCGAAGTCGCACATCAGCTGCACCACCTGCGCTCCTGCGCCGAGCACCTCGGCCGACCGCTGGAGCGGGTCGGCCTCGTTGTGGCTGATGGTCCGCATGTCGTTGCTGGCGATCCAGCGATGTGGCATGCGGTTGGTGGCCAGGCTGTTGACACTGGGCATGCCGAGCTGTAGCGCGTGGAATCCGAACAGGTCGGCCACGACACGCTCCAGCTGCGCGCGCTCCCAGTCCAGCAGGTATCGCCCTTGCGCAGTCTGAAAGAAGTCTTGCAAATCTATAATCTGTTCGCCCATGACAATAAACCAGCTTCGAGCCCCGCACCCAATCCAACCGCGCTGTGGCCTGATTTTAGGAGCCTGTCCGCCATGGGCCCGGTTGTGTGTTTCCGTGCCGCTCTGCAGGCACTCCGCATGAGCCTGCCATTTGGCGCATTATTGACAGTGGTGTTGCTGCTGGTGGGCTGCAGCAGCACCAGCCAGCATCGGTCCGAGATGCCGGACAACGCCAGCCCTGCGCCACCAGCCACCAGCACCGGCGCCCGGGTACCGACGCAGGGCGCGGCAGTTGCCGTGATCGCAGAACCGGCCAAGGACAATACACGCAGCCCGTCCGGCCCACAGCTGCCCGCTGGCCCGCTGGCGCCGCTCGAGTCCGCCCGTGCGGCATCACAGGCCGTCGCGCTGCTGACACCCCCAGTCGACCTCTGGGAGCGGATCCGGCGTGGTTACGGTATGCCCAATCTGGAGCATGAACTGGTCCGTGATCGTGAACAGTGGTATGCCAGTCGTCCGGACTATATGCAGCGCATGGGAGAGCGTGGGCGCAAGTACCTGTTCCACATTGTTGAAGAGCTGGAGCGGCGCAACATGCCGAGCGAACTGGCCCTGTTGCCATTTATTGAAAGTGCCTTCAACCCGCAGGCGGTGTCGAGCGCCAAGGCCGCGGGAATGTGGCAGTTCATGCCCGCCACCGGCAAAGACTTCGATTTGCGCCAGAACGCATTTCGTGACGACCGGCGCGACGTGTTGGCGTCTACCCGGGCGGCGCTGGACTATCTGCAGAAGCTCTACGGCATGTTTGGTGACTGGCACCTGGCGCTGGCCGCCTATAACTGGGGCGAAGGCAGCGTCGGGCGGGCCATCGAGAAAAACCGCCGCGCCGGACTCGCCACCGGATACACCGACCTGGGCATGCCGGCCGAAACAAGAATGTATGTGCCCAAGCTGCAGGCAATGAAAAACCTGGTCACCGATGCCGGCAAATTCAACACCCGGCTGCCGATCATCGAAAACCATCCCTACTTTCAGACTGTCACCATCAGGCGTGACATCGATGTCGCCATGGCTGCAAAACTGGCGCAGGTCGAACTGGAGGACTTCAAGGCGCTCAACCCTTCGGCCAATCGGCCGGTGATCCTGGCTGCTGGCACGCCAAATATCCTGTTGCCCTGGGACAATGCAGAAGTATTCTCGGCCAACCTGCAAAAACATAGCGGCGCACAATTGGCAAGCTGGACCGCCTGGCAGGCCACCAGCGCGATGAAGCCGGCGGATGCCGCCAAGCGGGTCGGCATGACCGAATCGGATCTGCGTGCCGTGAACCGCATTCCTGCCGGCATGCTGATTCAGGCCGGCTCAACCCTGTTGGTGCCGCGCTCAGCCGCTGTGCGCGACGATGTGAACGGGCGGGTTGCGGACACCGCACAGTTGTCTCTGAGCGCCTTGCCGACGCTGACGCGCCAGACCGTACGTGCTGGCAAGAACGAGTCCGTGGCGGCGCTGGCGCGCCGTTACAAACTGGAAGCCGCCAGCGTCGCGCAATGGAACGCTGTAGGCGCCGGCGCCAGCTTCAAGGCTGGTCAACCAGTGACGGTGTATCTGCCCTCGCGCTCCAGCAAGGCCAAGTCGCAGGTGGCGACACGCTTGAGCAACCCGGCGAAACAGCCAAAGACCAAGGTCCAGGTGCTGGCCCGCAAATAGGGCGAATCGCCAGTTCAGGCCGGACGGCGCAAGTTCACGGCCAGTATGGCCAGCGCCACCAGCGCCATGCCTACAAAACACAGGAACGACCAGTTGGCGATGGAAGCGCCAAGAAAGGTCCAATCGATTTTGGTGCAGTCACCACCACCCTTGAAAATCATGGGAATGGCGCGTTGCAGAGGGAAGGTCTCGATCATTCCGTAAAAATCGCGCCCACAGGACACCACCTCGGGCGGGTACCACTGCAACCAACTTTGGCGCGCGGCGACAAACGCCCCGAAACCAGCCATCAGAACCACCAGGCCGGCCGCGGCCATCTGCCCACCGCGCCGTGCGCTTGCACTACCCAGACCAGCCAGCAGCGCCACCAGCAGCAGCGCATACCGCTGCACGATACACATCGGACAGGGATCGAGGCCAACCACATGTTGCAGGTACAAACCAAAACCCAGCAATCCTACGGAACCGACACACAGCACCAGAAATACCTGGCGCACCGTCAAGCCAAAGAACATCCGCCCCCCAATCAAAACAATTCTATTGGACACCAGAACTTCAGGATGGTTGCCAAAAGCGACGACAATTTGACAATAGATCACCCCATCCCACCTGAGGACGCATTTCATGGCACGTATGGTTCATTGCATCAAACTGGACAAAGAGGCCGAAGGCCTGGATTTCCCGCCCTACCCAGGTGAGCTGGGCAAACGCATCTGGGCTGGTGTGAGCAAGGAAGCATGGGCCGCCTGGCTGAAGCACCAGACCATGCTGGTGAACGAAAACCGGCTCAACCTGGCCGACGCCCGGGCCCGGCAATACCTTGCGCGCCAAATGGAAGCGCATTTTTTTGGCGGTGGTGCCGACGCTGCCCAGGGCTACGTGCCACCGAGCGCCTGAGAACGCCCGAGCAAGCACCAGACCACCGGCCCGGCGTTTGTCTACCCCGTCCGCGCTGCTCACCGGCAGTGGCCTGGAGCAGGCATGGCAGGGACAAGCCCAGTGGCGGATTCTCGACGCAGGCTTCCGCAACGGCGCCTTGTTTTTTGACACCTGGCAGCTCTGGTCCAACCATACCGGGGCGCCCAGCCAGCTGCACTATGTGGCGGTGACAGAGGCGGCGCCGGATATACGCGCCGTTACCAACTGCCTGGCCGCCTACCCTGCGTTGGCCCGGCATGCCAATGAACTGGCAGCCCAGTGGTACGGGTTGTTGCCCGGTTTCCACCGCCTGGTACTCGATGACGCCAGGGTGCGACTGACCTTGTGTGTCGGGCCACGACTCGCAATTCTGCGCGCTTTGCAATGTACGGTGGATACCATCTACCTTCCAGGCGATCAGTTTGCGACCGTGGAGGTGCCAGACTGCCGCTGGCTCGCCATGGCCCTGGCGCGGCTGAGCCGGCGCGACACCATACTGGCTGCAGACACCGCACCCGGCGCCTTGCGCCAGGCTCTGCTGGACAAAGGTTTTGTTGTTGCCCGCGCGGCCGAGGCTGGCACGATGATCTACCGGCCACACTGGGAGCAACGCGTCAGTCGCCGACACTGGCGCGCCGCACCCTTGCCAGTGACCAGCTGCATCGTCGTTGGCGCCGGATTGGCCGGGGCGTGCGTCGCCCTGGCGTTGGCACAACGCGGGTGCACCGTCACCGTGTTGGACCGGGCCGCAACGGTTGCCGATGGCGCATCCGCCACACCGGTGGCGCTGCTGGTGCCCCATACCTCACGCGACGATGGACCACGTTCGCAGATAGTGCGCGCCGGTGTGCGCTTGAGCTTGCAGTTATGCGGACGTTTGCTGCGTCGCGGCGTCGACTGGGATGGCACCGGCGTGCTTGAGTTGCGACCTGACGAGCCCCCTCGCCTGCCGCCGGCTTGGCCGCAGGACGGGCACGGCTGGTCAGTGCCAGGCGAAGGGTCGATTTGGCACCCGATGGCGGCCTGGGTCAAACCAGCACGGCTGGTGCAGGAATGTATGCGCAGCAGCGGCATCACATTTTCCGGCAACTGCCATGTCGCGAGCCTGGAACATGGGCAATCGCAGTGGACCGTACGGGATGCCGCAGGCCAGGTACTTGGCTGCGCTGCCCATGTGGTTTTGGCCTGTGGCGGTGACGCGGCGCAACTGCGGATCGACTGGGCGGATCGACAATCCGGCGCGTCAATGCACCCGCATGCTCTGCGCCTGCAGGCCACGGATGGGCAATGGTCTTTTGCGCGGCAGGACCCGCTGCTGCGCCAGCGGCTGCCACCCCAGCCGGTCAAAGGCAACGGAAGTTTTGTCCCGCATGTGCCACACGCCGATCAGTGGCGGTGGTTTGCCGGCGCAACTTTTGAAGCTCCGACCGAGCGCGTCGGCGCGGTCGGCTTGGCTCACGAGGAGAATCGCGCCCGCCTGGCGACACTGCTGCCGCAGCTCGAACCGCTGCTGGCCGGGCAATGGCAAAGTGATCAGATGCAGTCCTGGCGCGGACGGCGCTGGAGCACCGCCGACCGCCTGCCGCTGGTCGGTGCGCTGGACCAGACGGACGACCCCAGCTTATGGGTCAGCACCGCCATGGGCGCACGGGGCCTGAGTTACAGCGTGTTGTGCGCCGAGCTGCTGGTGGCGCACATGTTTGCCGAACCGCCGCCGCTACCGGCACGGCTTGTGCGCATGTTGGATGTCGCGCGACTCGGGGCAGCATTGAACCAGTCGCCGCCTGGCGTATCAGACGATCTGTAACACCCGGAACACGTGGCCCGGGTCATACGGTTTGTCGAGCACCGCGCGGCAACCGCTTTGTTCCGCGCGCTCATGCACCTGCCAGGCACGGTTTGCCGTGCTGACCACGATGCTGTCGATTGGTGGCTGCGCCAGCGCCAGGCGCTCCACCAGACTCCAGGGATCGTCCGGGCTGTCGACGTTGACAATGACGATGTTGAAGTGGCGCTCCCGCGCCATCACCTGGGCCTGCACCACCGACTCCGCCTCGTCGGCCTCGATCAAACCCGCCAGCGCCAGGCGTGCCCGCAAATACAGGCGCTCATCACGCGACGGATCGACTATCAAAGTCACCCGCACACCGGGCGGGATGACCGTGTTGGACTCACCATCCAGGCCGATATCGATATCCACCTCGGCCGACGCAAACAACTGGTCCAGGGCATGGATCACGGCGGTCCAGTTCAGGGGCCTGGCAAAAACCCGCCACGCGTTGGCGGGTGCACCGGCGCCAACACAGATCAGCTTCAAGTGCCGGTTCAGGGTCGGGGACGCCAGCATCATGCCGGCCTCGTAACTCTCGGTGTCGATCAACCCGATATGTGGCAATACCGGGCTCTCCGGCGTCCACAGGCAATAACAAGTCGAGCGCTCCATCGAAAGCCGAAACAGGGTGTTCAAAGCGTGGCGCTCCACATCCCTGAAACCCAAGACCTTGACAAAAATCGTACGTGCCATGGCTCCCCATCGTTCCTCAATCCCGCCAACGCGCCCAGCTTGCCGCAGCAACCGCCAGGTGCGCGTTTTGCCAGCCCCGAAAACACCACAGCGCTGCCGGATGCGGGCCAGTTTGTAGCCCATAATCCTGCAAGACATCCAGCGACAGGCTACGGCCGCGCAAAACACGGCACCCGGGTTGCCCCAAGACTGACAATCGATTTAACCATGATTCTTGTTGCCGGTTCGGCCAATCTCGACTTTGTTGTGTGCGCCTCGCACATCCCAGGGCCGGGTGAAACAGTGCTCGGGCGAGGCTTCAAAACCTATCCGGGTGGCAAAGGCGCGAACCAGGCGGTGGCCAGCGCCAGGGCCGGTGCTGCCACCACACACATGCTGCTGGCATTGGGCGAAGACGCCTATAGCGCGCCGTTGCAGGCCTCGTTACACAGCGCCGGTGTGTACATGCACCTGGTGCGTGTGCCGTCCGAGGCCACCGGCACTGCCTTCATCTGTGTGTCAGACGACGCCGAGAATGCCATCACGGTGGCGCCGGGCGCCAACAACGCCCTGCGTGCCGAGCACTTGCCGCCGCTGGCACCGTACAGCCACCTGCTGATGCAACTTGAAACGCCGCTGGCAACGGTCGCCGCCTATGCTGCGGCAGCACGCGCCGCTGGTGTCCAGGTGGTCCTCAACGCCGCGCCGGCACAGCCGCTGGCCGCAGCGCTGCTCGCATCCATCGATCTGCTGATCGTCAATGAGGGTGAACTGACCGCCATCGCCGGCCACCAACACTCCATTGCCCAATGCCTGCAGTCGGTACCGGTGCCGACCATCGTGGTGACGCTCGGCAGCCGGGGCTGCTGCGCACGTCAGGGGGCACGTTACCTGGTGCAGCCGCCGTTTGCGGTCACCCCGGTTGACACCACCGGGGCCGGAGACACGTTCTGTGGAGCCCTGGTGGCGGCGCTGGACAGTGGGGACGACCTCGCCGCAGCGATGCGCCTGGCCAGCGCGGCCGGTGCCCTGGCGTGTACCGTGGCAGGCGCCCAATCGAGCATCCCCGATCAACCTCAGGTCCGTGATTTTCTGGCGCGCAGCGGCGACCCCACGGGTCACGATGCCTTGCGCCGTTATTGCGGACTTCCATCTCCGACCTGAACCGCGAGCAGCAGCATGCGACACCCTGTGATTTATGACACCGACCCCGGTGTGGACGACGCGATGGCGCTGTACTTTGCCTTCGCCCATCCCGACATTGACGTCGTCGGCATCACAACCACTTTCGGCAACGTCAGCGTGGAGCAGGCAACGACCAACGCCCTGTATCTTGCCGCACTGGCCGGGCGCAATGTGCCGGTGACCAAGGGTGTCGCCGCACCCTGGTTCAAGTCGGCCGAAGCGCCGCCGGCGCACATCCATGGAGCCGACGGGCTCGGCAATCTGGGCGCACGGCGGGCAGTGCAGCAAGCTGTTGATCCGCGTTCATCGGCGCAGTTCATCATCGACATGGCCCGCGCCCGCCCGGGTGAAATCTCATTGGTGGCGGTCGGGCCGCTCGGCAATCTGAGCCTGGCACTGGCGCTGGAGCCGCAGTTGCCGGTGCTGCTGCGCGAAGTGATCATCATGGGCGGCACGGTCATTGAGCCCGGCAATGTGTCGCCGGTGGCAGAAGCCAATATCTGGAACGATCCACATGCAGCGGACCGCGTCTTCACCGCCGGCTGGAAGCTCACCATGGTGGGCCTGGATGTCACACACCGCGTCGTCGTGCTGTTGTCAATGTTCGAAACCATCGCCCGCAAGCAGCGCCATCCAGCCACCGACGCATTGTGCAAGGCGGTTGAGTTCTATTCACGCTTCTACAGCGGCTTGTACAAACACCTCGCCAGCACCCCGGGTTGTTTTGCGCATGACCTGCTGGCCTTCATCTACCTGGTAAGCCCGGACCTGTTCACCATCGACACCAAGGCGGTGCGTGTAGCGACCGAGGGCCTGGCAGAAGGTCAAACCATCGTACACCGGCGCGACTTCATCGACTACCCGCAGGATGGCTGGGGCAAGAACAAACCACGCACCCAGGTATGTATGGAAGTCGACGCGCCGGCCTGTGTCAAACTGTTTGAGGAAACCTTGCTCGGCGACTGGCTCCCCAAGGCTTGACGCAAGCATGCCGCCCCGCTGCGGGCAACGGAGGCATCCATGTTTTTCCCCATCGTCGACTACCGCCACCCGGACGCCGGGCGAGACTTTTGCGCCAGCCTGGTCGCCACCGGCTTCGGGGTCCTGGCAAATCATCCCCTGGACCAAAGCCTGGTCGAGGGTATTTACCACGAGTGGCTGGCCTTTTTTGGCACCCAGGCCAAACACCGCTACAGCTTTGACCCGGTCAAACTGGACGGCTATTTTTCGCCCAAAGTGTCGGAGACCGCAAAAGGCGAAACCAAGCGCGATCTGAAGGAGTTTTTCCACATCTACCCCTGGGGTCGGTATCCGGCCGAGGTATCGGATGCGGCGCGGCGTTATTACGCCCAGGGCAGTGCACTCGCATCGCAACTGCTGCGTTGGGTGGAGGACTATTCGCCCGCCGAGGTAAAGAAACGTTATTCGCAGCCACTGCCCGGCATGATCGAGGGCTGCCAGGACACACTGCTGCGGGTGCTGCACTACCCGCCGCTGACCGGTTATGAGGAGCCGGGCGCGGTGCGCGCCGCGGCCCACGGTGACATCAATCTGCTGACCATCCTGCCGGCCGCCACCGAGCCAGGCTTGCAGGTGCTTGGAAAAGACCGGGCCTGGCACGACGTGCCGTGTGACTTCGGCTTGCTCATCGTCAACATCGGCGACATGCTGCAGGAAGCTTCTGGCCACTATTACCCGTCCACCGTGCACCGGGTGCTCAACCCGACTGGCGACGCGGCTCACAAATCCAGGGTGTCGCTGCCATTGTTCCTGCATCCGCGGCGCGAGATTGTGTTGTCCGAGCGCTACACCGTCGGCAGTTATTTCGAGGAACGCATGCGGGAACTGAGCCGAAACGGCTGACTTCTCTTTTCAGATCGTTCTATATACTTTTTTTAATATAACAAAATCATTACAAAGTAGTTTGTAATCTAATGGTTGGTGCCTAGAGTCGCCGCCATGTACCAATACACCGAATTTGACCGCCAGTTCGTACGCAATCGCGCCGCCCAGTACCGCGACCAATTGCAACGTAACCTGGCTGGCACTCTGGGTGACGACGAATTTCGCCCGCTACGGCTGCAAAACGGCTGGTATGTGCAGCGCTTCGCTCCCATGCTGCGGGTGGCTGTGCCCTACGGGGAGTTGTCCAGCGCACAACTGCGCGTGCTGGCCACGATCGCGCGCGAGTACGACCACAAGGACGACAACCGGCTAGACACCTCGAAGCCAGGTTTGAGTGACATCAACTCCTTGCCCTCGGGTTGCGCGCACTTCACGACGCGCCAAAACGTGCAATACAACTGGATTCCGCTGCACCGCAGCGCCGATGTGATGGATCTGCTGGCCAGTGTCGACATGCACGGCATCCAGACCAGCGGCAACTGCATCCGCAACATCACCAGCGACGAACGCGCCGGCATCGCGGTGGACGAGATCGCCGACCCGCGCCCGTTCTGCGAAATCCTGCGCCAGTGGAGCACTCTGCACCCCGAGTTCGCATTTCTGCCGCGCAAGTTCAAGATCGCCGTCACCGGCGCCACCGAGGACCGCGCTGCAAGTTATTGGCACGACGTCGGCCTGCACCTGCTGCGCAATGATGCTGGCGAGCTCGGTTTTCGCGTGCTGGTGGGTGGCGGAATGGGCCGTACACCAGTGATCGCCAGCACCATCCGCGACTTTCTGCCCTGGAACCAGGTACTGAATTACCTGGAGGCGGTGGTACGCGTCTACAACCGCTGGGGTCGCCGCGACAACCTGTACAAGGCGCGCATCAAGATCCTGGTCAAGGCCGAGGGCGTGCGCTTTACCGAAGAGGTGGAAGCCGAGTACCAGCAGATCATCGACGCCGACGGTGCGCCCCACACCATTTCGCAGGCTGAGCTGGACCGCGTCAGCGCGTCTTTCGTGCCACCGGCGCTCACCCATGTACCGGCCAGCCCAACTCCCAGCCTGACGGCGAAGGAGCAACTCGAATACAGCCGCTGGTTGCAGCAGAACGTGGCGCCGCACAAAAATCCGGCACTGCGCGCTGTCACCCTGTCGTTCAAGCGCCTGGGTTACGCACCGGGCGACGCGACGGCGGAGCAGATAGAGGTGGCGGCCGACCTGGCCGAGCGCTTCAGCGTCGGTGAGGTGCGGGTGACACACGACCAGAACCTGGTGTTGCCGTGGGTCAGCGCCGAATCCCTGCCCGCCCTCTGGCAGGCAGCGCGGGCGGCTGGCTGGGCACGCTCGAACATCCGCCTGCTGACCGACATGATCGCCTGCCCCGGTGGTGATTTCTGCGCGCTGGCCAACGCCCGCTCGTTGCCCATCGCCCAAGCCATTACCGAGCGTTACCAGGACATGGACGAGCTGCACGACCTCGGCGAGATTGACCTGCACATCAGCGGCTGCATCAACTCCTGCGGCCACCACCACAGCGGCCATATCGGCATCCTGGGTGTGGACAAGGACGGCCAGGAGTGGTACCAGATCACGCTGGGTGGCTCCGACGGCTCGGCCCTCAGCGGCCCGGCACTCGCCGGCAAGGTGGTCGGCCCATCATTCGCCGCAACCGAGGTGCCTGACGTGATCGAAGCCGTGCTCGACACCTACCGCGTGTACCGCAACAGTGTGGAAAACAAGTCCGAGACCTTCATCGACACCTTGCGCCGTATCGGACTCGACCCGTTCAAAAGCGCCGCCAATGGCGCACGCGTCAGCACATTGCGCCCAAACGATTCCCGCCAACCGGAGCCCGCACCTGTATGACCAGCACCATGCAACTCATTTCCGAGGCCGAGCACCAGCCGGGCAACAGCACCGGCCGGGTGTTGACGATTGCCAACGACGCCGACCCGCGCGACCAGTCGCTCGCCGGTGTGTCGCGCATCGACCTGCACTTTCCAAAATTCACCGACGGTCGCGCCTACAGCCAGGCCTTCCTGCTGCGGCGTCGACTAGGTTTTTCAGGCGAGTTGCGCGCCACTGGTGACGTGCTGGTGGACCAGCTGGTGCAGCTGCAACGCTGCGGTTTCGATACCGCGGTGTTGCGGCCCGACCAGGACGCCACGCTCGCGGCACAGCTGTTCGCGCGCTTCGACAGTTTCTACCAGGGTGATGCAAACACGGCGGCGCCGCGGTTTGCCCGCGCCGCGTGATGCGGGCGACCGACCAATTCGCCCGGCCCAGCGCAGACTTCGACCACAAGCTCGAACACACCGAGGCACTGCTGCGCAGCCTGGTGGCAGCGCATCCCCGCGACGCAGGTGCCGCAGCCCCGGCGGTGACCCAGGCATCCAGCCTGGGAGCCGAAGACATGCTGATCACGCACCTGATCGAGTCGCTGCATCTGGATGTGGACGTGTTTGTGCTGCAAACCGGCCTGTTACACCGCGAAACCCTGCAACTGCTCGACCAGCTCAAGGCCACTTCGCGGCTGGCAGTGCACATCTTTCGGCCACGCAACGAGGCCGTCGTGCAGTTTGTGGCGCACGAAGGTGCCAACGCCATGCGCAACAGCGTGGCCTTGCGCAAGCAATGCTGCAGCCTGCGAAAAGTGGAGCCGCTGCAGCGCGCCCTGGCCGGCAAGGCGGCGTGGATCACCGGCCTGCGACGCGAACAGTCCGGTGCCCGCGCCGAAGTGCCGCATATCGACACCAGTGACGCCCGGCGCACCAAGCTCAACCCGCTGGCCGACTGGAGTTGGGGCGACGTTTGGCACTACGTCGCGCTACACCAGATCACCACCAACCCCTTGCACGACCAGTTCTACCCCAGCATCGGCTGTGCACCCTGCACCCGCGCGGTCAGCCTGGGTGAAGACTTTCGTGCTGGCCGCTGGTGGTGGGAAGACGATGCCGCCAAGGAATGCGGCCTGCATGCCGCCACACTCACCGCACCCGAGGAAACCACGCCATGAACGCACGCACCGAGCCGGCACTGCTGGCAAAACTGGGCAACCTGCAGCTGGACGCGCTGGAAGAGGAAACCATCTTCATCCTGCGCGAAGTGGCCGCCGTGTCCGAGCGCCCCGCCCTGATGTTCTCGGGTGGCAAGGACTCCCTGGTGCTGCTGCACTGCGCCGAAAAGGCTTTTGGCGCAGGGCGCATCCCCTACCCCTTGCTGATGATCGATACCGGGCACAACTACCCCGAGGTCACGGCCTTTCGCGACCTGCGCGCCACCGAGCTTGGCGCCCGGCTGATCGTGCGCCGGGTCGAAGACTCGATAACCCGTGGCACAGTGCGCCTGGCGCACCCCGGCGAGTCGCGCAATGTGCACCAGTCGGTGACGCTGATGGAGGCAATCGCAGAGTTCCGCTTCGATGCCCTGATGGGTGGCGCCCGGCGCGACGAAGAAAAGGCCCGCGCCAAGGAGCGCATCTTCTCGCACCGCGACAGCTTCGGCCAATGGCAACCGAAGGCGCAGCGCCCCGAGTTGTGGAGCCTGTTCAACACCCGGCTGCACAGTGGCGAGCATCTGCGCGTGTTCCCGATATCCAACTGGACCGAGCTCGACGTGTGGCAATACATCGAGCGCGAGAAAATCGCCTTGCCCAGCCTGTATTACTCGCACTGCCGCGACGTGGTGGTACGCCGCGGCCTGCTGGTGCCGGTGACGCCGCTGACACCCAAGCTGCCGGGCGAGCGGGTGCAACACCGTGCCGTGCGTTTTCGCACCGTCGGCGACATCACCTGCACCTGCCCGGTGGCCAGCCTGGCATCCAGCGCCGCCGAAGTGGTGATCGAGACCCTGGCTGCCGATGTCAGCGAACGCGGTGCCACACGCATGGACGACCAGACATCCGAGGGGTCGATGGAGAAGAGAAAAAAGGAAGGCTACTTTTAATGAACAACACCGGCACCGCCCTGCGCTTTATCACCTGCGGCTCGGTTGACGACGGCAAGAGTACCCTGATTGGCCGCCTTCTGGTTGACAGCCGCAGCGTGCTGCAAGACCAGCTGGCCAGCGTGTCGCGCAGCGGCAGCATCGACCTGGCCCAGTTCACCGATGGCCTGCTGGCCGAACGCGAGCAGGGCATCACCATCGACGTGGCCTGGCGCTATTTCTCCACTGCGCAGCGCAAATTCATCATCGGCGACACGCCGGGTCATGAGCAATACACCCGCAACATGGTGACCGCGGCCAGCAACGCCGACGCCGCTGTGGTGCTGGTGGACGCCACCAAGCTGCCATGGCATAACGCCAGTACCCCGATTTCCGGGCACCAGCTGCTGCCGCAAACGCGGCGCCATAGCCTGTTGCTCAAGCTGTTGCGCGTGCCGACGATCGTGTTCGTGGTGAACAAGCTCGATGCCGTGGACGATCCGCAGCACGCGTTTGCGAACATCAGCGCCGCGGTCTCGGCGTTCGCGCAGGCCGCCAGCATGATAGTTACCGCCATCGTGCCGATTTCGGCGCTGCGGGGCCACAACGTGGTCAACTCTGCGCATGGCTGGTGCCACTACCGGGGCCCCAGCCTGCTGGAGCTGCTCGAACAACTGCCAGCCACGCCTGCAGAATCCGGCAGTGCCCTCGCGTTCCCGGTGCAATGGATAGAAAAATCGCCAATGGCCAGCGGCGCATCTCGCGGCGGACGCATCTTCTGGGGCCGCGTTGCAGCCGGTGCAGTGCGGGTCGGTGCCCAGGTAAGCGTGTTTCCCGGTGGCCAAACGGCCCAGGTGGCCGAGGTATTGGACCATGTGCGCCAGGGCGACGCGGTAGCGGCCGGCCACAGTGCGGGCATCGTGCTGGACCGTGCGGTGGACGTGTCACGCGGCGACTGGCTGCTGGCAATTGATGAGGCCAACCCCAACCCAGGCACAAAAGAAATCACAGCCACCGTCGCCTGGATGGACGAAGAGCCGCTCATACCAGGTCGTATTTACTGGGCGCTGCATGGCCACCGGTGGGTCAAGGCCAAAG
>JANLVB010000042.1:0-10609 GCA_031363785.1 Betaproteobacteria bacterium | reverse complement strand
GCCGGAGTGGTGAAATTGGTAGACGCACGGGACTCAAAATCCCGCGGGGTAAAACCCGTGCCGGTTCGATTCCGGCCTCCGGCACCACGCCATCGGGCGTCGCAGCTCCTGTTTTAACCCTGCACTTGCGCGCCGCCGCATTTTGGCGCATCCTTTGTCTTGGCGTTGGTCCAAATCAAGGGGTTCGGCATGCATTTAGTCAGTCGTAATTCGGTCTGGTCTGGTGTTGTTGTGTTGCTGGTGGCGTTCGCCGTGGCAGGCGTGCATGGTGCCACCCCCGCCCCCGCGACCGCCCAGTCGGCCATTGCTGCATTCACCCGCGCCAACGCGGCGGTGGTCGGTATCAAGGTCAGTGTCGCGGACGACGCCCGATCAGCAGAAACACTGGGCAAGGAGCGGGCCGGCTCGGGCGTGGTAATAGGGCCTGACGGATTGATCCTCACCATCGGATACCTGATGATGGAGGCACAAACCATCCAGATCACAACACAGGACAACAAGACCCTGCCGGCACTTGCAGTGGCATACGACCTGGCCACCGGATTTGGCCTGGTGCGCACGGTGGTGCCATTACGCGGTATCGAACCGGTCGCCATGGGAAGCCTGCGTGAACTACAACCCGGCACGGCCTTGATGGCGGCCACCGGCGCACAAGGCGAGACAGGCGACGGTGAAGTCGCGATGACCCAGTTGGTCAGCAAGCGCCCGTTTTCCGGCTATTGGGAGTACCACATCGAGTCGGCGGCTTTCACCAGCCCCCCGATCGGCAACCACTCGGGCGCACCGCTTTTCAATCAGAAGGGTGAGCTGATCGGTGTTGGCAGCCTGTTTGTGGGCGACGCCATGGGGGGCAACCGCCGCCTGCCAGGCAATATGTTCGTGCCGGTGGACCTGCTCAAACCGATCCTGGCCGAAATGCAGCAGACTGGCGGCACCCGCGTCAGCCGTCGCCCGTGGGTCGGTCTGACATCGACTGAACAAGGCGGTCGGGTGCAGATTGTGCGCGTCAACAAGGAAAGCCCGGCACAGAAGGCCGGGCTGGAAGCAGGTGACCTGGTGCTGGCGGTGGACGGCAGCAAGGTCGCCACCCTGGAAGAGTTTTACAAGAAATTGTGGGACCGCGCGCGCCCGGATGCCGATGTGGCCTTGACCATTTTGCAGGGCGCCGAACTCAAGACGGTGGTTCTCAAGCCGGTGGACCGCATGAACACGATGCGCAAACCGGCTGGTATCTGAGCCGCCCGCGCCGAGGGCGGGTCAGCCGCCCAGCAGGCCGGTATGCACGCTCGGGTAGTTCAGCCGCAGCCGCAACTCGCGCTTGAGGCGTGTGTTGTCCATGCGTCGAGATTCCGACATGAAGCTCAGCAGCGACAGCGGTAATTCCTGCTGGGCAGTGTCGCGCGCCACCCGGGGCGGCCGCGGCATGTCATACAGGTCTGCGGCCAGGTCGAAATAGTCGCCCATCAGCAACCGGCTGTCATCGTTGACGTTGTAGACGCGTTGCGCGGCACCGCGCCACACCGCAGCAACACAGGCGCGCGCCAGATCGTCTGCATGGATATGGTTGGTGTAGACGTCGTCTTCGGCGCGTAACACCGGGGTCTGCCGGCTGAGCCGGGCACGCGGTGTGCCGCCGGCGCGGTCCGGGGCGTAGATACCCGGTATGCGCAATATGCTGGTGCGTGTGCCGGCCGAGCGGCCCAGGAAACGCACTGCCTGTTCGGCATCTGCGCGCCTGCGCGCGCGCGGCGTGTCGGCCCGAATGGGCCGGCTCTCATTCACCAACGCTCCGGCACTGTTGCCATAGACACCGCTGGTGGACCCATACACCAGCACATCCGGCGCAGTGCGCCGACGAAGCGCCTGTACCAATGCACGGGTGCGCAGGTCGGCCCAGCCCTGCGCCGGGGGCGGCACCAGATGCACAACACGGGTGGCCCATCCTGCCAGGCGGCGCAACGTAGGCGGTGCGTCCAGATTGCCCACCACGGGCACGATACCGCGCGAGCGCAGTTCGGCCACCCGGCTGGGGCTGGACGTCAGAGCGCAGACCTGCACGCCGCGATTGAACAAGCCCGCAACACGCAGGCCCACATCACCACATCCCACAATCAATACCCGTTGGCGCCGGAATCGGGCTGGCAATGCGCCAAGAGGGGTTTGGTTTGAGGGCAAAATCGGAGCTTGATCGAGAATTGACCCCCGAGGATAACGAAAAGATGACATTCCAGATTTCCATCCTGCCCAGCGGCCGAACTTTTACCGTCGAACCCGGCGAAGGCATGCTGGCGGCCGGCATTCGGCAGGGCATCGGCCTGCCCTACGGCTGCAAGGACGGGGCGTGCGGATCATGCAAGTGCAAAAAGATCGAAGGCACCGTGGTGCATGGCCCACACCAGGCGAAAGCCCTGAGCGAGCAGGAGGAAGACGACGGCTTTGTGCTCACCTGTTGTGGCGTCGCGCACAGCGACGTGGTACTGGAGTCGCGCCAGGTAACCCAGGCCGACGCCATCCCGATCCGCAAGATGCCGTCCCGTGTTGCATCGATGGAGCGCAAATCACCCGACGTGATGCTGCTCCGCCTGCAGTTGCCAGCCAACGACCCCTTCAACTTCCGTGCCGGGCAATATGTCGAGTTCATCCTGCGCGACGGATCGCGGCGCAGCTATTCGATGGCCAATGCGCCGCACAACGGGCCACAGATCGAACTGCATATCCGCCATATGCCTGGCGGAAAATTCACCGACCATGTATTCGGCGTCATGAAGGAAAAGGAAATCCAGCGCATTGAAGGCCCCTTCGGCAGCTTTTACCTGCGCGAGAAGTCCGACAAGCCAATGGTCCTGCTGGCGTCGGGCACTGGCTTCGCCCCGATCAAGGCCCTGATCGAGCACATGCAGTTCCAGAACATCCAGCGACCGGCCACCCTGTACTGGGGCGGACGCCGGCCACACGACCTGTACATGGAGGATTGGGTGAAATCGCGCCTGGCCGAGATGCCGCAACTGCGTTATGTGCCGGTTATCTCCGACGCCCTGCCCGAAGACGGCTGGCATGGACGCACCGGCTTTGTCCACCGTGCCGTACTGGAAGATCTGCCCGACCTGTCAAGCTACCAGGTGTACGCCTGCGGTGCACCGATCGTGGTTGATTCGGCCCGTGCCGACTTCAGCGAACTGGCAGGGCTGGCGGAAGAGGAATTTTTTGCCGACTCATTCATTACCGAGGCCGACAAGGCGAAAACATGAGCAATATGACAATCCGCCGACAACTGCTTGCCATAGCCTGCGCCATCGTCGCCTCTGGCTTCACCGGCCACGCCGCCGCCCAGGCCTTTCCGTCCAAGCCGATCCGCTGGGTTGTCGTGGCACCGGCGGGATCGTCGCTCGACGTCATTGCGCGCTCCATGCAGGACCGCCTCAAGGATTTGCTGGGGCAGCCCATCGTGATCGAAAACCGCCCGGCCGCCGGAGGCACACAAGGCACCAATGAGGTGGCCAAAAGTGCACCGGATGGTCATACCTGGGTCATGTCCTTCAACGGCCCACTGGCATTTGCGCCGTTTCTCTACAACAAGCTGCCGTACAACCCAGCGCGGGATTTGCAGCCTGTCGTGCTGACCACATCGCAGCCCAACCTGATCGCCGTACACACCGCATTTCCAGCCAACACCATGAAGGAACTGGTCGATGTGTTGCGCGCCAATCCGGGAAAGTACAACTTTGCATCGGTCGGCAATGGCAGCTCGTCTCACCTCACGATGGAATACGTCAAGGCCCTGACCGGCACTTTCGCCGTGCATATTCCGTTCAACGGCGGGCCACCAGCTGTGTTGTCGACTGCCAGCGGAGATTCACAAATCCTGGCGACCGTGCCGACCCTCATCACGCCACAAATCACGGCCGGACGCATGAAGGCCATTGCCGTGACCGGGGCGCAACGTTATGCGCTGACACCCTTGGTTCCGACTGTGGCCGAAAGTGGCATTCCCGAGTTGCAGAAGTTCGAGGCCATCGCCTGGAATGGCGTTCTGGTGGCAGCAGGCACGCCACGCGCCATCGTCGACCGTATCAACGGCGCGATCAACACCGCCATGAACGACCCGCAGGTGAAAGAGCGGTTCAAGACGGCCGGGCTGGAGGCTGCCGGCGGCACACCGGAACAGTTCGCCAAACTGATAGCAGACGAGGCCAGCAAGTGGGAGCCTGTGATCAAGCGCACCGGCGCCAAACTCGACTGAGGGCTCTGGCTGCGGGCCCGAGCCAGCTGACCGGCGCCGCCTTCTGGCGGTACGCCACTTTGGAGGTCAGGCTGACTTTGGGCACAATCCCGACCATGAGCCAAAAACCTAACTTCCTGAATATCCTGTTGCTTGTCGCCGCCATGTCCAGCCTGACGTCAACACTACCGGTTCTGGCGCAAGCTCCGGTGAAGCCAATACGCATTATCGTTCCGTATGCCGCTGGTGGCCCGATTGATGTCACGGCCCGGATACTCGCCGAACGCGTGCGCGACAGCCTGGGGCCGGTGATCGTCGAAAACCGACCTGGCGGTGGTGGCAATATCGGTGCTGACGTGGTCGCCAAAGCTGCTCCCGACGGCTTCACGATCGGCATCGCAGCCCTGGCAACCCATGCCATCAATCCCTGGCTGTACAACAAGATGCCCTTTAACGCGGGCACCGACTTTGCAGCCATCACCCAGATGGTTCGTGTGCCCAACGTGTTGGTGATCAACACCGACACCGCGAACCGGCTCGGTATCAACTCGCTCAGCGACCTGATCAAGCATGCGCGCAGCCACCCGGGGCAACTCAACTACGGCTCTGGTGGCAACGGCAGTGGCGGGCACCTGGCAGGCGAGATGTTCAAGGCCCAGGCCAAAATCTTCGCCGTGCATATTCCGTACAACGGCGGCAACCCGGCGCAACTGGCCTTGTTGTCCGGTCAGGTCGATTTCAATTTTGACAACCTGGCAACCGCCGCGGCCAATATCAGGGCCGGAAAACTCAGGGCGCTGGCTGTCACGACGGCCCAACGCAGCGCTGCCTTACCCGACCTGCCATCGGTGGCAGAGACCCTGCCCGGCTTCGCGGTAGACACTTGGTGGGGCTTGGTGGCGCCCGCCGGTACGCCGAAGGAGACGGTCGCGAAGCTGCACCTGGCGTTTTCTGACGCCTTGGCCAGCAGCGAAACCAGAACCCGCTTTGCGGCCCTGATGGCAGAACCGGCTCCCAGCACACCGGAGCAATTTGCCGCCTTCATGAAAAGCGAACTGGCCCGGTACGAATCTGTGGTCAAGGCATCGGGCGCCAAGGTCGATTGAGCGAGTTGGATCGCGCGGCGCTAACCCGTCACGACCGCGCTACGCTGCTCCTGAAAGGCCAGGTCGATGCAGTTGCGCCCGTCCCGGCGCACGTAGCGGAACTCGTCGGCCAGCCGGTACACCATCAGCAGGCCGAGCCCGCCCAGCGGACGCTGGTCCATCGGGTTGGCGGTCCGCTGCAAGGCTTCGTTGATTTTTGGTTTGGGGTCGAATTCCAGGCAGGTGTCCTGATACTGCAGCATCAGGCCACCAACCCGGTTCATGCTGGCCGCCAACCATACACGGGAATTGGGTTGGACGGCAGAAGCCCCATGCAGCACCGTATTGGTCAGCAGTTCCTCCACTGCGGTTTCTGCGCGCAAACGCGTCCCATCGGCCGTGCCTGCCGCCGACGTGCGGACCAGCCCAAGCATTGCTTCCAGCGACTCCATACGTGCTGGAAAGCTGTATAGTTGAATGGCGTTCATCAGAAACATATTAGACCAGTCAATGGGAGGCAGATCAAATGGCACATTACAAAATCGCCTGGTTGGCGGTGTCGCTGCTGCTTTGCAGCCACATGGCGAGGGCTTCCGAAGCGGCAGGCATCGTCAAATCGAGCAAGGGCAACGTGGTGCTGGAACGGGCGGGTCAGAAAATGGCCGCGCCGGTGGGCACCGCCATTCAGGCGAGTGACCGCTTGGTTACCGGCGCCGACGGTGCGGTCGGGGTCACGCTGCGCGATCACACATTGTTGTCTGCCGGGCCCAACTCCACCGTTGACCTGAACAAGTATGCTTTCAACAGCACCACACACGCTGGAGCCATCGACGCCTCCGTCAAGCGCGGCACTCTGTCGGTGATCTCCGGCAAGATCGCCAAGGCGACCCCTGAAGCCGTCAGTTTTTCTGCGCCCGGCATGACGCTGGGGGTACGCGGCACCAGTTTCCTGATCGACGCCGGACAATAGGAGCGCGTTGATGGGAGCCGTCGTCATTGCGATCGGCCTGCTGTTGCTGGCCCTCAACCAGCCGCCGCTGAGCAAGGTGGTCTTGCTGCCTGACGCCGAAGGGCGTACCGGCTCGGTCATAGTCAACACTGGTCGCGCCGAGCAACTTCTGTCAAGCGCCTACGGTAGCGCCAGTGTGAATCGCCAGGGCAGCATTGCCACCGCCACCGAACAAGCGTCGGTAGTCACAAAAGACTATGCCCAGACCCTGGCCGCGAGACCCGCGCCGCCAGTGTCTTTCACCCTGTTTTTCGAGTTCGGATCGGCCGTCGACATTGCGCCCAGTTTCCAGCCGGTGCTGGAACAATTGCGCGCCGCTTTGCCCTCCTACCCGGCACCGGAGATTGCGGTGATTGGGCATACCGACAGGGTTGGCACGCTGGAATCCAACGATGCTCTGTCCCTGCAACGCGCCCAGACCGTCCGCGATCTGCTGATACAGGCCGGCATACCGGCGGCATCGATCGAGGTCGCCGGGCGCGGTGAACGCGAACCAATGGTTCCCACAGCCGACGAAGTGCCGGAAACCAAAAACCGCCGGGTGGAAATCAACCTGCGTTGATGCTGCAAGCTTGCGCACGGTGTCAAAGGGCGGGGGTCGGCGCCGGACCACGCCAGTGCACCACCACGATGGCCAGATCGTCTGACGGCTCGGCCTGTGCAACAAACCGTCCGACGGCGCTGCGCACTTTCGAGCTGATGTCACTCGCGGTAGCTTCAGGCGCCACCGCCGACAATGCCCGCTGCAGCCGCACCGAACCAAACAGGTCACCCGCCGTATTGGTCGCTTCGGTGATGCCATCGGTCACCAGACTCAGGCGGTCACCAGGCTCCAGTTGTATCCGGTGTACCTGGTAGTTGATGTCATCGACCACACACATTGGAGGCCCCCCGGCTTCGCTGTCGGGAACGATCTGGCGCAAGCCGCCCTGCCCGCCCAGGCACCAGGGTCCTTCGTGCCCGGCATTCACCAGTTCGAGTGCGCCGCTGTCCACATCCAATACGCCAAGCAACATGGTGACAAACAGTGTCTCCACGTTTTCACGCGACAGATCCAGGTTGGCCGCCGACACGATGGCGGCCGGCCCGCCTACCAGCCGCGTCGCAAAACTTCGCGATAACGCCTTTGTCACCGCCATGAACAGACTGGCTGGCACACCCTTGCCTGACACGTCACCGATCAGGAAACACAGGTGGCTCGCATCGACCATGAAAAAATCGTACAGGTCACCGCCGACCTCCCGCGCCGGCTCGATCAGCGCATCGATCTGGAAACGCTGTTCACCCGGAAATGCGGTGTGTGCATTCGGCAGTGAGCCGAGCTGGATGCGGCGCGCCGCCTCCATTTCACCGGCGATCCGCGCCGCCTGCTCGCGCATCGTCTGCTGCTCCAGCGCAAGACGGCGATTGTCCCTGGCTACCTCCAGGGTCGAACTCGATACCAGGCTGGCCAGCAATCCTGCGAATCCTATCGCCATGTTGGCGCCATCAAACAACCACCCAAGAAAGTGGAAGACGACGAAGCCGCCGCCAATGGTCAGGACGCCCAAGCCGGTGACCCACCATCCGACATGCCGCGGACGTTGAACGGCAGTGGCAGAGCGGCCGCGCAATGCGTTGGGGACGAGCCAGACCATCAGGACGCCGATCAACAGCAGTAGCAGCAGTTCGGCCCATTGCATCCACCACGGTCGCAACAACAAGCGCCCATCGAGCAGGCTTTCGAGCATCTGCGCCTGAATTTCGATTCCGGCGACACTCTCCCCGAGTGGCGTCACCCGGCGATCATTCAGCCCGGATCCGGTCAAACCGATCAGAACCAGCTTGCCGGACAGGGCTTCGCCCGCCACCTTGCCAGACAACAACTGAACTGCCGAAACGTTGCGCCGAGCCACCACGCCCTGCGCCTCCGGTGCAAAATGTAGCCACAGATCACCCGCAGGTTGAGTGGCAACGGAAAGGTCTGCCACCGAGACGCTGCGCACCCCATGCGTGTCGGTGTGGACCTCGATGGCCGAGCTGTCGCTCGCCACCCGCAGCATCTCGATCGCCAAGGAGGGGACGATCACTTCACCCACCGCCGCCACCAATGGAATACGGCGTACCACGGCGACATCGTCGACCGACACCAATGCCTGGCCACGTGCGGCGGCCTGCAATTGCGGCAGGCTGGCGAGCACAAAAGGGTAGTGCCGCACATGGGGCAGCGGGTCCTGCCCCTGCAACACCACCGACCGGGTTTTCAAACCGGCGCTGGTGCTCAGGGTCTCGTAGGCGAAACCGGCTGCACCCAGGACGGACGGCGCCGCGTCCAGCGCCTGCGCCAGCCGCGTGTCATGCGCCGGCAATTGCCTGAGACCCTCGCGCAGAGCCCCGTGGGTCGCATCGAGACGATTGGCGACCTGCTCCGGGGACGTCTGATCGGCCTCCGGCATGAAGATGTCCAGACCGATTGCCGCCGGGCGGAACACGGCAATGGCATCGATCAGCTCTGCCAGCTTGTTGCGTGGCCAGGGCCATTGCCCGACCGACTTCAGGCTGGCTTCGTCGATCGCCACCACCGCCACGGTTTGCTGCAATCGGGCGCGCGGCAAAAGGCGCTGGTAGGCGTCAAACAGGACCTGACGCACCACCAGTGCCGGGGCACCGAGCAGCCGCACAAGGGCGCCGGCGGCTGTTGTGTCGCGTGGCCCGTGCGCAGCCGATTCACCCAAACCCGACAGGGCGGCAAAGAAAAGGAGCAAAGCCAGCGCCGCAACCCGTCCGCGCTGGTACAGGAATGCACCACCGAAAAGGGCAAGCCAGCGCTTCACAAGCTCAGCTCAAGACCATCCCAGGCGCTCAGGACTTCGAGCACATGGCCGTCCCGGGTGATTTCCTCGAACCGCCGGGTCTCCGCCAGCACCTGCGCGATCTGCGTGTCGTTGTAGGCTGGTTCGTGGTGAAACATGACCAGCCGCCGTACCCGGGCCGCCTGGCACAACTCGACGCCCACGATATTGCTGGAGTGGCCCCAATCCGCCTTCACCGATATGGCGTCGGCAAGCGAGTACATGGCGTCGAAAATCACCACATCGGCCTGGTCAAAGAAGCGCACGAATCGTTCGCGTTCGGTCTCGTCTTCCAGCCTGTGCTCGGAGTCGGTGGTATAAACCACGCTTTTGCCACCGGTCGTGAACCTCCAACCATAGGAGTCGCCGGCATGGCGCTGCAGGTGCGCCGTCACCGACACACCCTGCACTTCGAACGGTATGCCCGGCTGCACCGTGTGAAATTCGAACTTGGCGGCAAACTGGTCGAAATGCACCGGGAACGACGGTTGGGCCTGTTGGCGGCGCAATGCGAACTCCGCATGTGGATGGCCACTGTGCACGATGATGCGGTTGCCCGGGATATACACCGGTGTGAAAAATGGCAACCCCATGATGTGGTCCCAGTGCAGATGCGACAGGAAAACATGGTAAGTCTGCTCCACACCCGGACCAAACCGCTCAATCATGTGCTGACCGAGTGGGCGAACCCCAGTACCCAAGTCCAAGATGAAATGCTCTGGACCGCCGCAATCGATCTGCACACAACTCGAATGGCCACCGAAGGTGCCAGCGACATCGAAGCCCAGGCCATCCACATAGGCTTCCATTTCTCCCGCATCGGCGAAAGTCCGCCCACGGGCTCCACTCAGCGCCGCGAGTATCTTGGAGCGGATTGCCGGCGCGGTCAGGGAGACCGGTATCGACCCTCTGGTGCCCCAGAACCTCACCTTCATGGCCTTACCCTGAGGCGAGCGCCGTGCTGGCGGTGGCGACGTCGGGATACACCTTGAGCACGAGATTGAAATGGCTCACCTGGAAGACCTCGGTCACCACCGCGGTGAGAGCCGCAATCGCGATCCGTCCCTGTTGCGCCTTGGCCTGTTTTGCCGCCAGCAGCAAAACACGCAGGCCGACGCTGCTGATGTACACCACATTGGAAAAGTCCAGCAACACTGCCGAGCCGGTTGCGGTGCAGTCGATCAGGTGGGGAGCAAGTGCAGTCTCGAACGCCTTCGCATGGGCGTGGTCGAGCCGACCCTGCACATGCAGGACCCGAACTGAACCCGATTGACTGGAAGAAAGCTCCACGCAAACCTCTCGACGGTAGCAATGCGTACAAGTATAGCCACCGTGCTGCAGAGGCGGCCATGCGCTGGCGGCACGCGCTATAGTAGTTGCTGCTGCACAAACCCATCACCATCCATTCCACATGAAAACCAAAGCTGCAATTGCATGGAAAGCCGGCGCCCCGTTGAGCATCGAA
>JANLVB010000032.1:0-4275 GCA_031363785.1 Betaproteobacteria bacterium | reverse complement strand
GTCGATGCTGGCGACACCTTTCATCGTCATGTACAGCAACCGCATTGTGATGAAGCTGGTGTCCAGCGAATGGTTGCAACAGTCGCTGCAGATGACCACCATCGCACGCAAATCGATCAACGCCAACAAACACGTGATCATCTGTGGTTACGGGCGCAGCGGCCAGAACCTGGCTCGCATGCTGGAAGGCGAAGGAATTCCGTACATGGCGCTGGACCTGGACCCGGACCGCGTGCGGCAGGCTGCCGCTGCGGGTGATTCCGTGGTGTTTGGTGATGCGGCACGGCTGCAGGCGTTGATGGCCGCCGGCCTTGCGCGTGCCAGCGCCGTGGTGGTGACCTATATCGAAATGCAAAGTGCCCTGAAAGTACTTGCCAACACACGGGCCCACGCGCCGCATGTGCCGGTGATCGTGCGAACCCGTGATGACCACGATCTGGAGAAACTGCGAGCTGCCGGAGCAGCAGAAGTCGTGCCCGAGGCCATTGAGGGCTCGTTGATGCTGGCCAGCCACGCGCTGGCGCTGGTTGGGGTACCCATGCGTCGCGTGATCCGGCTAGTGCAGGACCAGCGCGAAGCCCGCTACCAGTTGTTACGAGGGTATTTTCATGGCGCCGATGACGACTCGATCAATGAATTGGACCACGAGCGCCTCTCCTCATTCACCATTCCGATAAGCGCCAAGTCCAGCGGCAAGCCACTGTTGCACCTGGCCTTGCATGCGGTTGGCATACGCGTTGTCAGTCTGCGCCGTGGCAGTGGTCAGACGGTGACCATCACAGACGATACGCTGCTGCAGCAAGGTGACACCCTTGTGTTGTGCGGAACTCCAGAAAACCTGGCGATCGCGGAACAGAAGCTGCTCAAGGCACAATAGCCCCGAATCACCGGCTCAACACACATGGACAGTCCAGGCGTCAGCGACTACTTGCGCAGCCATATCCGCACCGTGCCGGACTGGCCGGCGCCGGGCGTGCAATTTCGGGACATTACGCCGTTGCTGCAGGACGCCAAGGTGTTCCGCGTACTGATCGACGCATTTGTACATCGCTACATGGATCGCCACCGGCGACCGGACATCGTGGCCGGATTGGATGCACGTGGCTTCATCCTCGGTGCGGTGGTCGCCTATGAGCTCAATGTCGGCTTCATTCCGATCCGTAAGAAGGGCAAGTTACCCTTCACCACGGTGGAAGAGACCTATGAACTCGAGTACGGCAGTGCGACCGTCGAGCTGCACACCGATGCAGTACGCGCCGGGAACAAGGTCTTGCTGGTGGATGACCTCATTGCAACCGGCGGCACCATGATGGCGGGCAAAAAACTGCTGGAAAAACTCGGTGCGATCGTGATGGAAGGAGCGGCCATTGTCGACCTGCCGGAGCTTGGCGGTTCCGACAAACTGCGGAAGTCCGGATTGCCGCTATTTACCCTGGTCGATTTTTCCGGACACTGAATACCGGCCGGGGGGGTGTCAGGCAATCGTGATGCGCTTGCGGTTGCTGACTACCCGTTTGGCCATGATGGCGCCAAGCGCCATCGCCAACGCCAAGGCGGTAAGTGGCTGGCGGTTGGACATCTCGGTAAACCGCATCGGCGACAAACTCCACAATTTGCAGGCGCTACCAGCCTGAACTGTCGCGCTGCGCGCCATCTGCGAAAAGAAGCCACCCTCACCCAGGACAGAACCACCACCTACCGAGGCCAGATGAATTTTCCCGGCGCCGTCTTCGAAATGCACGGTCAACATGCCAGACTCGACAAAATACAGGGTGCGATCTTCCGCACGCTGCTTGATCAGAACCTGGCCTGGCGTCAGATTGCCTGGCTGCATGTAGGTTGCCAGAACATCCCACTGGGCACGGGTGAGCATTTGCCCCAGAGTGGGCTCGCCAGTATTGTTCAACACCGCCTGGATCAGGGCGTCGAATTCCGATTTTCCGGATGTTGTGTACAGGGAACTCATGGTCAAAGAACCAATTGTATTGTTGGCATCGGCAAAACACGCGCCGCAGCTACTTTCCAATACAAAATCGTGAAAATATTACACCCAGCAAATCATCGGCCCCAAACGCTCCGGTAATTTCGCTGAGCGCGTTTTGCGCCAGCCGCAGTTCTTCGGCCAACAGGTCGAGCGCCGGAGACTTGGCTGACATAAGTTTCACAGCCACCAGAAGGTGCTGCTCCACGCGCTGCAATGCATGCAAATGGCGCGCACGAGCCATGTAGACACTGCTGTCTGCGCCGTGTTGCCGACCGGCGATACACAGGAGCATGTGGCGCAAGTCGTCGAGCCCGGCACCGGTCTTGGCTGACAACACCACCATGTGCTCACTCACTGGTGGCACGATCCGGTCCGCCACGTCCATCTTGTTCCATACATCAATGACAGGAACCGTTGATGCAATTCGCTGCGCCAACAAACCGGCCAGTTGTTGGTCTGCCGTCGCATCGGCTTCCCGCTGGTGCATGCTGACAGCTTGCGCTGGTGTGTGTTTGCTCAGGTCATGCAAAAACAGCACCGCGTCCGCTGATTGAATTTCAGACCAGGCCCGGGCAATGCCCATTTGCTCGATTTCGTCCTGGCTGTCGCGCAAGCCGGCCGTATCAATGATATGGACGGGGACACCCTCGATCTGGATGGTTTGTTGCACCTTGTCGCGAGTTGTACCGGCGACCGGCGAAACAATCGCCAGCTCTGCACCGGCCAGCGCATTCAGCAATGACGATTTGCCAACATTGGGTTGGCCGGCGATGACCACGCGAATTCCGTCACGCAGCAACGCGCCCTGGCGTGCGTTGTTGCGAACGGTTTGCAGTCGCTCGCGCAGGGTCTGCAGCCTGCCCTGGGCATCGGACTGCTGCAACACATCGACCTCCTCCTCGGGAAAGTCAAGGGTAGCTTCGATCAGCATGCGCAGTTCCGTCAGTTTGTCCAACAGCGCCGCAATCTCGTTGCTGAAGGTACCGGCAAGCGACCGGTTGGCGCTGCGTACCGCAGCTTCCGTACTGGCGTCGATCAAGTCCGCCACCGCCTCTGCCTGTGTCAGATCGAGCTTGTTATTGAGAAACGCCCGTTGCGTGAATTCGCCCGGCTCGGCCAGCCGGATGCCGATCCCGGCACCCGCCTCAAGGCAACGCGCCAGCAACATCTGCAAAACAACTGTACCGCCATGGCCCTGGAACTCCAGCACGTCTTCGCCGGTATAGGATTGCGGCGACGGATAATGAATTGCCAGACCCTGATCTATGACTTCGCCTTGTGCGTCACGAAATGAAAGGTAGGTTGCCTGCCGCGGCAACAACCGCCTGCCGCATACAGCCTGCATGACAGCACAGACGTTGCCGCCGGAAACACGCACGATGCCCACCGCACCGCGGCCGGGGGCTGTCGCAATCGCTGCGATCGGGTCCTGCAGGCGCGGCAACATGGTGCGTTAGTGCAACGGGCTCTTGGTGCCCGGGTTCAGAACTTTGGCAGGTTGAATTGGGGTGGCACGCCCATGCGGGTGTTGATTAACCATTGCTGCGCGATCGAAAGGATGTTGTTGGTGATCCAATACAACACCAGGCCAGCCGGGAAGAAGAAAAACATGACCGAGAAAATCAGCGGCATGTACCACATCAGCTTGGCCTGCATCGGGTCCGGCGGGGTCGGATTAAGCGCCGTCTGCAGCATGGTCGTGAGGGTCATTACCAGCGGCAATATGTAGTACGGATCAGGTGATGACAGGTCGTGAATCCACAACGTCCAGGGCGCATTGCGCATTTCGACACTGGACAGCAGCACCCAGTACAAGGCAATGAACACTGGTATCTGAACCATGATGGGAAAACAGCCACCCATCGGATTTACCTTTTCTTCACGGTAAATTCGCATCATTTCCTGCTGCATCTGCTGCGGATTGTCCTTCAGACGCTCACGCATTTCCATCACCTTGGGATTGATGGCTTTCATCTTGGCCATGCTGGCGTAGGCCTTGGCATTGAGCCAGTAAAACGCCATCTTGAGCAGCACAACCAGACCAACAATAGCCCAGCCCCAGTTCTGAACCATGCCGTGCACCCGGTCCAGCAGCCAGTACAAGGGCTTGGCGAGAATCGTCAACCAGCCGTAGTCTTTCACCAACTCGAGGCCAGGGGCCAAGGCCTCAAGCATCTTTTCTTCCTGCGGTCCGGCGAACAGCTGGGCATCGATGAACTTCGTGGCCCCCGGTGCTACCGGCTCCATCTGCGTCAGCATGGTCGCGCGGTAGCAGCAATCGGCAACACTGG
>JANLVB010000299.1:0-3161 GCA_031363785.1 Betaproteobacteria bacterium | reverse complement strand
GTTTGCGGGTGGCGCGCGCTGCCAAGGTGACCGGCATGCCGTTGACGCTGGCCCAGTGCGCGGATGCGCTGACCCGGCTCGGTTTGTCGTTCACGCAGACGCCTGCCAACGCCACCGATGGCGGTGAAATTGTTGTCACTCCACCGCCGTATCGGTTCGACCTCCAGATCGAGGAAGACTTGATCGAAGAAGTGATCCGTATCATCGGTTACAACAAGCTGCCGGGCACGCCGCCGCTGGCGCCGATCACCGCCAAGATCCGACCCGAGGCGCAACGCGACGCTTTTTCTGTACGGCGCAGCATGGCCGCCCTGGGTTACCAGGAAAGCATCAACTTCAGCTTCGTTGAGGAGCGCTGGGAACATGAGCTGGCCGGCAACCCGACGCCGATCAAGCTGCACAACCCGATCGCGAGCCAGATGGGGGTGATGCGTTCGTCGCTGCTCGGCTCGCTGCTGCAAGTGCTGCGCTTCAACCTCGACCGCAAGGCCAGCCGGGTGCGCGCATTCGAGATCGGCCGCGTATTCTTGCGCAGCGCCGAGGTGAAGAACACCGACACCACGGTCGAGGGGTTTCACCAGCCCATGCGTGTGGCTGGCATGGCCTGCGGGCCAGTGGATGCCGCGCATTGGGATGCTTCGGAGCGCCTGGTTGATTTCTTCGATGCCAGCGGCGACGTGTCGGCATTGCTGGCACCGCTACCCCCACAGTTCGAGCCCGCGCAGCATCCTGCGATGCATCCGGGGCGCTGTGCCCGGGTGTTGCTGGACGGCGTGGCAATTGGTTTTGTTGGCGAACTGCACCCGAAGTGGCGGCAATCCTACGGCCTGCCAAACGCGCCGGTGATGTTCGAGCTCGATCTCGACGCCGTGCTGCGGCGCCCGGTGCCGGTGTTTCGCGCCGTGCCAAAGCTGCAGTCGGTGCAGCGCGACATCGCGGTGCTGGTGGCGGAATCAGTAAGCCACGCCGTGCTGATGGCTGCTGTCTGGTCTGCGCCGAGTGGCGGTCTGTTGCGGGATGCCACCTTGTTCGATGTTTACAGGCCCAAGTCAACCGCTGGTGCCGAGGCTGTTGCAAGTACACACGCCAGCGAAAAAAGTCTGGCTGTGCGCTTGACGCTCCATAACGACGACGCTACCCTGACAGACGAGCAAATCGACGCGTCGGTGCAGGCCATCCTGGCGCACCTCGCCAGCGCCGTCGGTGCACGCCAGCGCGCCTGAGGCACGCGGCGCGGCGGCGAACAAGAATTTGTGACCGGGGGGACGACGCATGGAATTTGCCATTGAGAGCCTGGAGACACCAGCCCTCACCAAAGCGCAACTTGCCGAGTTGCTGTTTGAGCAGATTGGCCTGAACAAGCGCGAATCAAAGGACATGATCGACGCGTTTTTCGACCTGATCTCGGCCAGCCTGGTGGAAGGGAGTGACGTCAAGATATCGGGTTTTGGCAACTTCCAGATCCGTACCAAGGCACCCCGTCCCGGGCGCAACCCGCGCACCGGCGAGGCGATCCCGATCCAGGCCCGGCGGGTGGTCACCTTCCACGCCAGCCACAAGCTCAAAGACCAGATTCAGGACGAAGGCCGAAGTGCCGCAGCCACCACCTGAGTCTGACACGCAGGCGTTCAGGCTGCGCCGCGTCAAACTTTTTTACAGTCGCGTGTGAACAGTCTTTGCATGTTCACAGAACTTAGAGTAACCTCAAAGCTTTCACGCCTACAGCTTTGATTTCAATGGGGAAAACGCTCCCGCTCATACCCGCAAAACGCTACTTCACGATTGGTGAAGTGGGCGACCTGTGTGGCGTCAAACCGCATGTGCTACGGTATTGGGAGCAGGAGTTCACCCAGCTGCGCCCGATGAAGCGGCGTGGCAACCGGCGTTATTACCAGCACCATGAAGTGCTCATGATCCGGCGCATCCGTGACCTGCTGTACGACCAGGGTTTCACCATCAGCGGCGCGCGCAACAAGATGCAGGAGTTGCTGCAACACGAGCGTGACAAACGCAAGAACGGCGAGGTGCTGCTCGAAGGTGTCGAGGTCATCGAGACCAGCGACGGCGACATCGACGACTTCAGCGACAGCGACCTCGAAGACATCGCCGAGGCCGGTGGCGGCCACCTGGTGATGGTGCGCCGCGAGTTGTCGGAAATTCGCGAGTTATTGAGTGCGGCGAGCTGAGGCCGGAAACTCTGCAGCCGTATAATTCGGGTCAGATCGGTGTGTGGCGCAGCCTGGTAGCGCACTTGCATGGGGTGCAAGGGGTCGAAGGTTCGAATCCTTTCACACCGACCAGATAAATCAACAGCAAAACGGGTTACGACGAAAATCGTAACCCGTTTTGCTTTGCGTGGGTCCCTTGGGTGCCGGGCCGAGATTCAGACTGAGCCACCCATGGCGTAAGCTTGCCAACTTGTGCCGCGCGGCACCAGGGCAAACCAATAATATTTCATGGCCATCAAGAAATCCGACCTCTATTCTTCCCTCTGGGCATCCTGCAATGAGCTGCGCGGCGGCATGGATGCCAGCCAGTACAAAGACTACGTGCTGTTCTTGCTGTTCATCAAGTACATCAGCGACAAATATGGCAACAGCGACGACTTTGCCCCGCCGGTCACCATCCCCCCTGGGGCCAGCTTCACGGACATGATCGCCCTCAAGGGAAAGAGCGACATTGGCGACAAGATCAACACGCAAATTATCCAGCCCCTGATTGATGCCAACACCCGCCTGGCCCGCAGCGACTTCCCCAACTTCAACGACCCCGAAAAACTGGGCGAAGGCCCGGCGCTGGTGGAGCGGCTGAGCAACCTGATCGGCATCTTCCAGAACCCGGTGCTCGACTTTTCGCAAAACCGCGCCGAGCATGACGACATTCTGGGCGATGCCTACGAGTTCTTGATGCGCCACTTCGCCAGCGAGAGCGGCAAAAGCAAGGGCCAGTTCTACACCCCGTCCGAGGTCAGCCGCATCATTGCCAAGGTGATTGGCATTGCACCTAGCAACACCGTGGCATCCACCACCGCCTACGACCCCACCTGCGGCTCCGGCTCGCTCTTGCTCAAGGTGGCTGCCGAGGCGGGCAAGCACATCACACTGGAGGGGCAAGAGAAAGACGTCACCACGGCGGGCCTGGCGCGCATGAACATGATCTTG
>JANLVB010000516.1:0-7972 GCA_031363785.1 Betaproteobacteria bacterium | reverse complement strand
GGACAACCCGGAAGACGATGTCTGGAACGACCCCAGTATTCCCGGCTGGGACGTCAATACATCGGTGTCGAACCAGTGAACCGCTTTGAAATCATCATCTACTGGAGCGACGAAGACCAAGCCTTCGTTGCCGATGTGCCGGAGCTGCCCGGCTGCATGGCCCATGGCGATTCGCATGAACAGGCGTTGGCTGAAGTCAAAGAGGCCATGGTGCTGTGGATCGAGTCCGCGCAGGCCAATGGCCGTGCTGTGCCGCAGGCGCGCGGGAGCAGGCTCCTTTTTGCCTGACGATGTGTGGATCACCTACTGGCAGGAGCCTCCAGCCTTACCTGTGCACGGCACAACGGAACTTGGCAAGGGACTTGAGGGCGCCATCAAGCGCCAACTTGGTTTGAAGTAACGACACTATGTTTGACTACCCCGTAACCCTGACCCCCGATGGCAGCACTGTGCTGGTGACGTTTGCCGACGTACCCGAGGCCATCACTTTTGGCACGGATGAGGATGAGGCCCTGCTGCAAGCGGTTGATGCGCTGGAAAGCGGGCTCTCGTTCTACTTGGACGCACGTCAACCTCTGCCGGTGGCCAGCAAGCCCAAGCGAGGACAAAAAACCGTGCGCCCTTCCGCAATGGAGTGCGCCAAGCTGGGTGTGTACCAGGCGATGACCGAGCAGGGCATTAAGAAATCCGAGCTGGCGCGTCGCCTGGGCTGGCACATGCCACAGGTTGACCGCTTGTTTGACTTGCGCCACGCCTCTGGACTCACCCAGATTGAGGCAGCCGCGCTTGTGCTTGGCCGGCGGGTCGAGATCACGGTAGCCTGATTTTTTTGGCAAGGGGTGTTTTTCTTCAATATTCAACACGACCCAACAACGTCAATGACTTTGCAAGTGACTTTATGACCGCATCTACCACCCTCATCAGCTTCCTCGGCAAAGGTCGCGCCGATGCACAAACCGGATACCGAACGGCGACCTATCGGTTTGACAACGGGTTTGCCAAAACAGTGGCATTTTTTGGTCTCGCCCTGGCCGAGTACCTGCAACCAGACCGGCTTATTTTGGTCGGCACATCAGGCAGCATGTGGGACGTTTTCTTTGACCGGAATGACCCACAAGACAATACCCTTGAGTTGATGGAGGCGGTCGAGCACAACCGGGTTGACGCGACCATGTTGGCGCAACACGCACTGAAACTTGAGAAAGAACTTGGCATTCCGGTGCAATGCGTATTGATTCCCTTTGCCCGCGACACAGCAGAACAAATCAAGGTGCTCACAGTGCTTGCCGGGCAGGTTCAAGAGGGTGAATGCATCAGCCTTGATGTCACGCATGGGTTCAGACACCTGCCAATGCTGGCGCTGGTGGCGGCGCGCTACCTCACCCACGTGGCCAAAGTGAGTGTGTCAGAGTTGTATTACGGCGCGCTGGATATGACCGAGCCTGGCGCTGAAACGCCGGTGCTGCGGCTCTCTGGTCTGCTTCGCATGCTTGATTGGGTGGAGGCCTTGGCCACCTATGACAAGGATGGCGACTACGGTGTCTTTGGTCCGCTATTGCAAGCGGACGGCATGGATCCGAACCGTGCCGTGTTGCTGCAAAAGGCGTCGTTCTTTGAGCGCACCAGCAACCCGGTGAAGGCACGGGAGGCGCTGTCTAGCGTCTTCCCGTCCATCGAGCAACATCAAGGCGGGTTGAGCGATCTTTTTCGCTCCGAGCTGGTGAAACGAATTAACTGGTTTCGTGCACCGCAGCGACATCAATGGGAGGCATCGCTGGCACGCGCCAACCTGCTGCGAGACGACTATTTGCGAGCCGCAGTTTTCATGTTTGAGGCGGTCAGCACCAAGGCTGTCCTGGACCAAAAGCTGGGGGACACCGATAACATCGACGACCGCAAAGCGGCGTACAAGAGTCTGTCCGAAGCAAATTCAAACGCCAAAGATCTGGAGTTTCTGCGTAACGCACTTGCCCATTGTGTTCGCCCTGCTGGGCAACCCGAACGCCAAGCACTCAAAGACCGCCAGGCGTTGGCTGCGACGCTGCGACGCATTGCCGACCATCTGCTTGAGCCATGACAAAGGTAGCTGATTCGTTCGTCCTCACCAACGGACTCCCCATCGCCCGCTACCGCTTCACCGCCACCCTGCGCACTGGCCTGCGCCTGCCCGGTTACGCGGGCTCGCTGTTGCGCGGGCAGTTTGGTGCCGCGCTGCGCCAGGTGGCCTGCATGACACGCCAACCCACCTGCGTCGCCTGCCCGCTGCTGCGCACCTGCCCTTACACACGGGTGTTCGAGGCGCCGCCTCCGGCAGCCGAACATGCACTGCAAAAATTCAGCAACATCCCCAATGCCTACGTGGTCGAGCCGCCGCTGGCCACGCCGAGCCTCGCGCCGACCGACCTGCAGGCGGGTGACACGCTCACTTTTCAGATGGTGCTGGCCGGTGAAGCCATCGCGCAATTGCCGCTGATCGTGTTTGCCTGGCAGCGCGCGCTGGCGCACGGCCTCACGCGCGAGCGTGCCGCTGCCGATTTGCAAGTGGTGGAGTGGGTCGATGCAGATGGCGCCTGCCACGGCATCTGGCAGGCCGGCGCACCGGTGTTGCAGGAGCACATGGCCACGATCAACGTGCCGCCGGGCAGCGCGGCAGCACCGACCGGCATCACGCTGCACATCCACACCCCGCTGCGCCTGCAACACCAGGGGCACCCTTTGCGACCCGACAAACTCAGCCCGCGTGCCCTGGTGGCGGCGCTGGCCCGGCGGGTGGCGCTGGTGCTGGAGTTCCATGCCGGCCAGCCTGAGTGGGGCGCGCAAGTGCCCGCACTGGTGCAACTGGCCGAGACCCTGCACGATGCGCGCGACTTGCACTGGCATGACTGGACGCGTTATTCCTCCCGCCAGCAGCAGGAGATGACGCTCGGCGGCGTGTTGGGCAGTTGGACGCTGCGCGGCAGCCCCGAGGCACTCTGCGCCTTGTGGCCCTGGTTGTGGCTGGGCCAGTGGTTACACGTCGGCAAGAACGCCACCATGGGCATGGGTGGCTACACGCTGCAGGCGAACGCATGACAACCTGGTTCGTCAGCCGGCACCCCGGCGCGCTCGAATGGGCGGCGCGCCAGGGCCTGCAAATCGACCGTTTTGCCACCCATCTGGACCCGGCGGAAGTGCAGGGCGGCGACACAGTCATCGGCAGCCTGCCGGTGCATCTGGCCGCCGTGGTGTGCCAGCGTGGCGGGAGGTATCTGAACCTGTCGGTCACGTTGCCTGCGGAGTTGCGCGGCAAGGAGTTGAGCGCCGATAAGCTCGATCAATTGGGTGCGCGGTTGGAACAGTATCGAATTGAATCCGCGCAAAAACCAGTTCCTACCAGAACCTTCAAATCGTAGAGCGCGTCAATGACTACGGTACTACCCATGACCTCCAAACCCATTGTTCATATTTGCATCGCCACCGGCCACAACCTGGCCAACCTCATCCCCGCGTTGCAGCTGAACGCCTCCAAGGTGGTGATACTCGAAACGCCCGACATGCGGGACAGCGCGGCCAATCTCAAACCAAGTGTGTACAGCAGGGGTTGGCGGAATGACATAAATGTACTAACATAAACGTATGCTAACCCGATTTGAATGGGGCGGTGCCAAAGCCGACAGCAATTTGCGCAAGCACGGTGTTGCATTCGGAGATGCCATTTTTGCCTTTGCCGACCCGTTTGCGCTGATGGCTCAAGACCGGGTCGAAGGCGCAGAGTTGCGCTGGCAAACTCTCGGATCGGCAGGTGCTTGCGTGGTTCTGTTGGTCGCGCACACCGTTGGACAGGATGATGATGGCACCGAGGTCATTCGCGTCATTTCGGCGCGGGCCGCAAACCGCAGGGAGCGAACACGTTATGAAGACCAAAATCGCTAGTCGAACCGTTGATTTGCAAGATTTGCCGCCTTTGACGGTCGTGCAACGCAACAGGCTGGGTTTGTTGGCCCAACGTCCTGAAAGCCAGATTGACTACAGCGACATTGCGCCGTTGGAGGATGCGTTTTGGAAGAATGCCATTCGCAATCCACTGTACAAACCCACCAAACAGGCCACAACTGTGCGGATTGACGCCGATGTATTGTTGTGGCTCAAATCCGGTGGCAAAGGTTATCAGACCCGCATCAATACGATTCTGCGCGAGGCCATGCTACAGAAGCACGGGCCCCAGTGAGCCTGCTTTTGTCCGCGCGGCCGGTCGATGCGCAGGTGAGCGACCGGGCGCGGCAATACGGCGTGTCGATCCTGGCGGGCGCCGATGTGAAAAATCTCGTTGCGTTTGTGCGCCATTGGATGCACGCGGGTTGAATCGCCCCACCCGCGTAGCGCATGACCTTAGAATGGTTTCACCAACACGGGGGCGACTCTTCACCACGCCATGCAACCAGCGACTCCCCTTGTCGACTTGAGCTCACTGCGGCTGGCCTTGACTTCACTGCAGCGGGCCTTGCTGCGCTGGCATGCCTCGCAGATGTTTGACGAAGAGTTGCGTGACGCCTGCATCCAGCGCTTCGAATACACGTTCGAGTTGAGCTGGAAAATGCTCAAGCGCCGTCTTGAGGTCGATTTGCCTGACCGCAGCAGCGTGGATGCCATGAGTTTTCGTGACCTCGTGCGGATCGGCGCCGAGCGTAGCCTGTTGGCTGACGCCGACGCCTGGATGGTGTTTCGCGACAAACGCAACATCACCTCGCATACCTACAACGCAGCAAAGGCGGCTGAGGTGGCCGCGATCATTCCCTCATTTGCCGATCATGCCTCGCGCCTTTTGGCTCGCCTGGATGCCTTGGGGGCCAGAGATGCTTGACGTGCCAGATGGCCATCTCGCGCTGGTGCGCAGCCTGATCTGGCAGCGCTTGCCACACTGCAGCGTGATCGCCTTCGGTTCACGCGTCAGCACGTGGCCGACCCGTAGCGGCTGCAAGCAGTACTCGGACCTGGATATTGCGCTGTGGGGCCTGTGCCCGCCCGATGACCTGGCACTGGCTCACCTGCGTGCCGACTTTGAAGACAGCGCGTTGCCGTGGCGCGTGGACCTGAGCGACGCCCGGGACCTGTCAGACGCTTTGCGAGACATGGTGCTACGCCATGGCATGGCGCTGATGGGGAAGGTTGAGCAACCGCCACTGGCGGCATAAGCCCGCCGCGCCGCAAGCTTGCCGCACCTTACGGCTGCGCCGTTAGCGGTCAACATCGGGCCATCTTCACAACGCCACGCCAGTGGCCTGCCGCAGATGGCCCACCGGGACCTGTTTCTTGCCGCCTACGACGTCGCTGAGCCGCGCCGTCTGGGCGCTGCCCTGCGCCTTGCGCGGCGTTACGCCACCGGCGGGCAGAAGTCGGTGCACGAGTTGTACCTGACCGCTGCCGAGCGCCTGCGCCTGCTGGCCGACATGATGCTGCTGCTGGAAAAGTCGGAGGACCGCTTTCTGCTGCTGCGGCTGGACCCGCGTTGCCGCATCCACACCCTGGGCATGGCCGACAAGCCGGCCGACCCCGACTATTTCTACGTCGGCTGAACCCACCCGGAGAACCCAGACCCATGGCCTTGCTGCTGCTCGACCGCTCGCAACTCGAAATCCGCAGTGAAGGCGCGACCCTGGCCCTGTATGAAGCCGGGCAGCGGCGCGGCACCGTGCCCGTCGGCATGGTCGACCGCTGCGTGATTCAAGGCGCACAGACCCGCCTCGACACCGGCGTGTTGATGAAGCTGGCCGAGGCCGGCGCAACCACAGTGTTGATGAGCCCGCGCCAGAACCGCCGTGTGGCGATCATCCTGGGCCCGCACCACAACGATGCCGCAGTGCGCCTGGCACAGGCCCGCGCCGTGATGGACGACGCGTTTTGCCGCGTCTGGGCGCGTGACCTGGTGCGGGCCAAGCTGTTGCGCCAGCAGCGCACCCTGCAGCGCATGCAGGCGCAGCGGCCAGACGCCCGCAAACCGGTGTTCGATGCCTTGCAAACCCTGCAACCCGTGTTGGCCACCCTCGATGCAGGCGTGGCAGCCGAGCCCCCCCCGCTGGAAAGCCTGCGCGGCCGCGAAGGTGCCGCCGCACGCGCCTATTTCGGTGGCCTGGCCGGCGTGATGCCGCCGGTGCTGGGTTTTTGCGGGCGCAACCGCCGCCCACCCAAAGACCCGGTCAACGTCTGCCTGTCGCTGGGTTACACGCTGCTGCACCTGCAGGCCGTACAAAGCTGCATGGTCGCCGGGCTCGACCCGTTGCTGGGCTTTTACCACCGCCCCGCGATCGGCCGCGAGTCCCTCGCCAGCGACCTGATCGAGCCGCTGCGCCCGGCGGTGGACGATTGGGTCTGGCAGCTGTTGCGTGAGCGTACCCTGCGCGAAGAGCATTTCAGCCTGGACAAAGGGGCCTGTCTGCTGGGCAAGGCCGGGCGCGAAATCTACTACGCCGGCTGGGAAAAGCAGTCTGCCCCCTGGCGGCGCTGGTTGCGTGGCCGCACCCGTCGCCTGGCCGCGCATTTGCGCGCGGAAGGCCTGCCCTGGCTGGACAGTGCCGAGGACGACGAGCCGTGTTAGCCCATTCCCAGCGTGTGCTGCGCACCCGGGCCGCCGCCGACGGTGCCCTGTTGGTGCGCGGCGCGGACGCCCGCACCCTGTACCTGCGCGAGGCGTCGTGCCAGCGCGTGGACGCCGGCGGCGACGCCCTGGTCATCGCCACCCAGCGCCCGGGCGAGCTGGTGCGGCGCCTGCGATTCCCGTTGCAGCGCGTGGCGCGTGTCGTAAGCTGCACCACAGTGGACTGGAGCGGTGCCGCCCTGCAACTGTGCATGTTGCGCCGCTTGAGCATCTGCTGGCTCGACCAGCGCGGCGATGCCTTGGGCAGCCTGCACAGCCACCGCGCGGAGATTGCGCCGTTTGCCAGCGCGCTGGACTTGCTGCTGGACACGCCGGACGGCCATGCACTTTATGCGCACTGGCTCAAATCGCGCCGCATGCAGGTGCTGCTGCAATGGGGTCGCACCGACGGCCTGGTCATCTCGCCCCAGCAATGGGAGGCCACCAAACGGAGTTGGGTCTACCGTGCCGAGCTGGCTGCGCACCTCCCCGCTTTGTTGCAGGGTCTGGCTGCGGCCAGTGTGGCGCAGCAATTGCAGGCGCACGGGTTGTTGCCGGTGCAGATTGGCCCCGGCGGTGAACCCGTGCAGTTGGCGCAAGACCTCACGTACTTGGTGTGGGCCGAGATGAATCTGTGTTGTGGTGCGCTGGCTGACCAGACCGGCGACGGGCCGCAGGCCGTGTTACTGTTTGAACGCTGGCAGGCGCGCAACCTGAGCGCGCTGTTGCTGCATCTGCTCAGCCTGCAAAGGCTGGCCAGCAGGGGTTTGCTGCAATGAGTCAATTTGATGCGGCGCAATGGCTGGTGTGTTACGACATCCGCGACAAAAGGCGTCTGGGCCAAGTGTTCCGGTTCCTGAAAAAGCACGGCGTGCCGGTGCAATACTCCGTGTTCCTGGTCGATGCCTCGGCGGCCAGGATGCGTCTGCTGCTGGCGCAGCTTGGGGAATTGATCGATCCGCGCGCCGACGATATTCGCGCCTACGGCTTGCCGGTGAGCCCGCAATATGACACCATCGGGCAATCAATGTTGCCGCTAAATATCCTGCCGACCCTGAGCTTGCAATAGGGCCGCCATGTTGGCCTTGTCACTGCGTCTGCAAAGTGTCAATCACCTTCGCAAGTGCTTGTTCTCACGGTGTTTTTCGGCGCTTGCGGTATTTGAACCAGCCCTGAATTCAAAGGGATTAAGACTGACGCAGGCATTGAGTGCTGCATTCTTGCTGGTATTTGAACCAGCCCTGAATTCAAAGGGATTAAGACGGCGGCGGCCTTGTCGGCGTCCAGGATCGCGGCGTATTTGAACCAGCCCTGAATTCAAAGGGATTAAGACTCGTCCAGATCGGCCTGCATCGTCGTCAA
>JANLVB010000485.1:0-6558 GCA_031363785.1 Betaproteobacteria bacterium | reverse complement strand
GCGGCCGCTCCGCGTCGTTCGCCAGACGCTGCACTTCGGCACCATCATCGTCGTCGGTGGCGGATGCTACGGTAGCTATTATGTGCGACAGCTCGGCCGCGCTGCGGCGTCGGGCGCGGCCACGTGGTCGGCTCTCGTCGTTGTGGATCGTGACAGCGCCTGCCGCGTGTCGATGCTGGCAGAGGTGGACCGTCCGCCCGGACTACGCGTCGAGGTCGCAACGTGGGACGAATATTTCTCGCGCTACCTCGCCGACGCCAGCACGCACGCGGTTTAAACGGCCGACGATGCCATCGTTCCGTCACCGCTCATGCCGCATCTGATGGCGGAGTGGCTGGTACGTCGCGCTCGCGAGCGCTGGCCCTCCTGGGCACCGACCGGGAGTCGGTGGGACCCGATGGTGTCGTCACCGGCGCGGTGTCGGACGAAACCGGCATTCGGGGTGCTTACCAGTATTGGCTTGCGTTGATGGAGCGCGATGTTCACCCGTGCGTCATCACATGAGCGCCGCGCCGGGCCGCGCGTGCGTTTTGACATGAGCGGCATCACCTTGCCTTCGACCGCGGCCGGGGAATCGGGCGCTTATGTCAACGATGCCCGCTACGCCCGGCTGGTAGCGTTGTGGCAGCAGGCGACCGGCCCGCAGGTAGATGGCACCGTGCCAGCCGACGGCGAAGTGGCGCAACTGTTGTACCGCGAAGCCAGGCTGCTGGACGAGTGCCGGTACGACGAATGGCTGGCGCAATTCACGGCGCAATGCATGCTCTGGGTTCCAGCCCAGCCGGAGCCGGTCGACCCGCGCCTGGCTACGGGCATCTACCTCGATGACCGCCGCCGTATGGGTGATCGCGTCGCCATGATTCGCACCGGGCACTTGCATGCCCAGACGCCCCCGTCGCGCACGCGGCGCATGTTGACGAATGCCGAGCAGTGGCTCGACGATCAAACCAATTGCATTGTGGCGCGGACCAACCTCGTGATCTGGGAACATCGCAAGGGCCAGACACGGGCCTGGCCGGGTTACCAGGTGGTCGAAGTCGCCCGGTCGATGACGGGTTCATTGCTGATCGCCAACAAGATCATCTGTTTGCTGGAGCGCGACGCGCCGCAGGGCAACTACGCATTCATTTTGTGACGGCGCAACGGACGCCAGCCGAGCTGCCATTCCGGTTGCGTTGACCGCTGTCGTGCGGCGGCGCGTATTCAGATCATCTTCAGGTAGCGCTGTTTTTCCCAGTCGGTCACATGTACTGAATAGGCATGCCACTCGGCACGTTTGTATTCCAGCCATGCCGACGCCATTTTCTTGCCCATCACGGCCTCGCCCAATGGGTCGGCTTCGAAGGCGTCGAGCGCTTGCTCCAGTGTCGCGGGCAGGCGCGACACGCCAATGGCGCCGAGCTCCGACTGGGTCTTGAGGTACATGTTCTCCAGGTGCGGCTCGCCGGGATCGAGCCGATCACGTACACCCTCCATGCCGGCGGCGATGGTCATGGCCAGGCCCAGATAGGGGTTGCAGGCGGCGTCGGGCAAACGCAGTTCGACGCGGCCACCGCCGAGCGGAACCCGCACCGTGTTGGTTCTGTTGTTGCCGCCGTAACTCACGAAGATCGGGGCCCAGGTGAAACCGGGCATGGCGCCCTTGGGCACCAGGCGCTTGTAGCTGTTGACAGTGGGCGCCACCACGGCACAGATCGCTGGCAGGTGTTTCAGTACACCGGCGATGAAGTGGTAGCCCAGGCCGGACAGACTGCAACCGCGCGGGTCGTCACGGCATTCGAACAGGTTGCGCCGGTCCTTCGGGTCGAACAAGGAGATGTTGAAGTGCGCGCCGCTGCCGGCCCGGTCGGCATAGGGCTTGGGCATGAAGCTGGCAAAGGCGCCATGGCGCCGCGCAATTTCGTCCGCCATCAGGCGGAAGAACACCATGCGGTCGGCGACGGTGCGGGCGTCGAAGTACTTGAAGTCGATCTCGAACTGACCGATGCCGTCTTCATGGTCGAACGAATACACCCCCCAACCGAGGTGGTTCATGGCGTCGACCAGTTCTCCCAGCCAGGGCAGGTTCTCGATCAACCGCGCCACGTCATACGCCGGTTTGGCCAGGTTGCCACGCTTGTTGAAGGGCTGGTAGCCGCCACCGGCTTCATCCTGCAGTACATAGAACTCGGCCTCGATGCCGGCATTGACGCCGTACCCCATGGACGCTGCGCTGGCCAGCACCCGGCCCAGGATATTGCGGCTGCAGGGCTCGAAGAGTTTGCCTTCGCACCACAGGTCGCTGGCGAACCAGGCGGTATCGGGTCGCCAGGGCAGGATGGTGCAGGACGCCGGATCGGGGTGGGCCGAGATCTCTTCGTCGCTCACATCCTGTGGAACACCGTCCACCGCAGCGCCTGTACACAACTCCGAGCCACCCAGCATGCGCTCGTAATGCGACGTCGGCACGACCTTGGACTTGGACACGCCGTGCATGTCGACGTAGGTTGGAAGCAGGTACTTGACTCCCTGTTTTTCAAGGGCGGTGGCGAGTGCATCCGGGCTGTTGTTCGAGCTCATTGGCGGTACCTTTGTGGGTTGCGGCGTTGTCCGAAAAATCGCTGCATGCAGTCAAAGGGGCGGTGTTCTGACCGGTTGATGCCGCTTGTTTCATGAAGAGAACTATTGTTTACTAAAAGTGTACCGCAGAACCTCTGGTCGGCTGGCTTCGGGTTCAGCCGGCGGTGGGCAAGCTGTCAGCCCGTGCTGGCTCCCACAATGACCCAGCGCCTGCTGCGGGACGATTCGAGCACTGCGTCCAGCACCGCTTGCGCACTGGCGCCGTCCTGCAGCGACGGCGCAGGCGGACGGCGACCTTCGATGGCTGCGATGAACTGTTGCACCATGGGGCAAATCGTGGCCTGGCCAGTAAGTTCCAGCCGCTCGGTTGACAGCGCGTCACCGCCAGCTCGGGTGGGAATGACTACCGGTTCGAACAAGCCAGAACCGCTCGCGGCGCGCAATTCTCCAACATGCCAGTCGGTGCCAGTGCGGGTCTGGCGCATCGCCAAGGCACCGTGTTCGCCGTAGACCTCCAGACTGTGCTCGTTCAGGCCGCGGGCGACCCGGCTCACCGTGATGGCCACACTGGCCCCGGAACGCAGTTCTGCAACAACATGACTGAAGTCTTCTGCATCCGCTGGCCGCGTGCCACCGGGCACGGTGCGCCCGGCATGGGCGGTCGCGCTGGACGCCATCACCTTGTCCACAGCGCCAAACAGCCATTGCACCAGATCGATCAAGTGCACACCCAAGTCGCCCAGAGCACCGTATCCTGCCTGGGCGCGATCCATGCGCCAGGTTGGGGCCGTACTGGCGTCAACCCAAGCCGGGTTGAACCAGCGCGCATTGACATGGAAGACACGGCCGAGGTGCCCGGCGTCCACCATCTGCTTCATGCGCTGCATCGCCGGAGCAAAGCGCCAGTTGAAGCTGGTGATGACCGAGCATGGTGTTGCGGCGGCTGCTGCAATCATTGCTTGCGCTTCGGCACTGCTGGTCGCCAGCGGCTTTTCGCACACCACGTGGCAGCCCGCTGCAGTTGCTGCTTTCAATATTGGCAGGTGCAGCGCAGGTGGGGTGGCGATGACCACGATGTCCGGTCGCGCCTGCTCCAGCATGTCCTGCCAGCGGCCGAACACATGCGGCACCTGGTACTGCTGTGCCAGCCTGGCCGCAGCCTCGGTGTCGCGCTGGCACAGGGCCAGCACCTGAACACCGGCAGCCTGAAAACCCGCGATATGGGCGCGCCCGTAGCCAAGTCCGATGATGCCAACGGTGAGTTTTCTGGGTGCCATGCCGGGGGTCCTTGCTGGTGTGTTGTCTGGCTGAGTCAAGGTGCCGCAACCGTGATGCCATGTTGTGCACAGGCCTGCCGCAGCGCGGTTGCAAACTGCAGCGCACCTGGCTGATCGCCGTGCAGACACACCGTACCAGCCGACACCGTGATCACCTTGCCGCCGTGGCTTTGCACCTGTCCACGTTGCACCATGGCAACTGCCCGCGCGACAGCGGCAGCCTCGTCCTCGATCATCGCGCCGGGCAGGGAGCGGGGTCGCAATGTGCCGTTGTCCTCGTAGGCGCGGTCGGCGAACACCTCCTGAATGACATCCAGCCCGAGTTGCCGGGCCGCCGCCACCATCTTGCTGCCAGCAAGTGCGTATAACAGGACATGGCCACCGAGGTCTTTTACCGCCCTGGCCATGGCAATGGACAAAGCCTCGTCGGTGGCCGCCATGTTGTACAGGGCGCCATGGCACTTGACGTGGTGCATGGGCGCGCCGGCGGCGCGGGCAAAGGCTGCCACGGCACCGGCCTGGTACAGCACGAGGTCGTACATCTCCTGCGCCGAAATGTGCATCGTGCGGCGGCCGAAGCCCACCAGGTCCGGTAGCGACGGGTGGGCACCGATAGCCACCTTGGCCTCAACCGCCAGCGCGATGGTCTTGCGAATGGTTGCCGGGTCGCCGCCGTGAAAGCCGCAGGCGATGTTGGCCGACGTGATGAGCGGCATCACGGCAGCGTCGTTGCCCATGGTCCAGGCGCCGTAACTCTCGCCCATGTCGCAATTGATGTCCACGGTGTGTTGCGTCATGAAAGGTTCTCCATCAGTTGCCCGCAGTGGGCGCGTTGTACTTGAGCCGGATCGCCTGCACCGCGACTTGCAAAGCCTGGTGCTCCGCCTGCGCCAGTGCCCGTGCGTCAGCCAGCGTGCAGCGCACAAAACGCACTTCCTGGCCGGGCCGCAGCTGTGCCAGGCGACCGATGTCGGCCGTGGCAACTTCGGCAATCTTGGCATAACCGCCGGTGGTCTGGTGGTCGGCCATGAGAACAATTGGCAGGCCGTCGGCCGGCACCTGCACCGTGCCCAGCGCGGTTGGCTCGGACAGAATGTCGCCGGGTTGCGCGCGCTCCAGCGTGGCCCCCAGCATGCGATACCCCATGCGGTTGGATTGTGGTGATATCCGGTAGCTGTCCGCATCGAAGGCCGCAAGTGCCTCGGGCGTAAAAAAATGCCGATGGTGGCCGTCCACGCAGCGCACGACCGTTGGCTCGTCGCGTGGCAGGCTGCGCGGTGCCACCGACCAGCGCACCGATTGCAGCGGTGCGGCCGTGGTGGCCGGATCCCCGGCCAACTGGTCGAACCGTGCATGCGCCAAGGCGTGAGCATCGCCGGCCAGCGGCAGCCAGTCGCCCTTTTTCAGCGCCCGGCCCTCGATGCCCCCCATCGAGGCGGCCAGGTAAGTGCAGCGGCTGCCCAATGTGGGAGCCACGTCGATGCCGCCAGCGATCGCCAGGTAGGCGCGAAAACCATGGCGCGGCTGATTGATCGACAGCCGGTCACCGGCATGCAGCAGAACCGGGCGGTTGAGCGGGCAGGGCAGTTCAAGGCCACCCACAGTCAAGCGGGCGTCAAACTGCGCTCCGGTCAGCGCCAGCAGCGTGTCGCACTGGAACAGCAAGGTCGGCCCGCGCAGCGTGATCTCCAGGCCTGCCAGGTTCAGGCTGTTGCCGACCAGCGCATTCGCCAGTTGCAGCGACTCGCAGTCCATGGCACCGCTGGGCACCACGCCCACATGCTGCCAGCCGTGCCGGCCGCAGTCCTGTACCGTGGTCAGCATTCCCGGCCGCTCGACCAACACGGATGCCGCATTGCTCATGCGGTGCCCTCTTTGCGCGCCAGCGCATCAAAGCCATCACGGTCGATGCGCTCGAACCGGACCAGATCGCCCGGCTCGAACAGGCTCGGCCGTTGGCGATTGGCGTCAAACACCCGCAACGGCGTTCGGCCGACCACGCTCCAGCCGCCTGGTATTTCGAACGGATACACGACACACTGGGTGTTGGCGATGGCAACCGCGCCGCACGGCATCTTGACCCGGGGTGCGGCTCGGCGGGGCACGGACAAGCTGGGCGCCAAGCCGCCCAGGTAAGGGTGGCCGGGCGCGAACCCCACCATCAGGACCATGAACTCGCTCTGCAGGTGCCGCTGAATGACCTGCGCGACGCTCAGGCCGGTGCGCTGGCTGATGTCGTCCAGGTCAAGTCCGAACTCGGTCTCATAACAAATTGGAATGTGTACCTGCTTGCTGGATCGCGACGGCGCCAACGCTTCATCCAGACACTGGGCTAGCAACAACCGGACTGGCTCGATCGGATTTGCAAACCCCAGGATCACCGGATCCACATGCACCGCCAACGACGCCAACGCCGGAACCACGTCCCGCACCCAGGGCATGCGCCGGTGCCGGATGGCCTGTGCCAGCACCTGAATCCGTGTATTGGTGGCCAGGTCCAGGTGATCGGCGAATTCGATCAGCACCGCCGCGTCGCCCAACGCCAACAAGGTGGGTTGCCGTTGGCCAGGAGTGGTCACACCGATGTCTGGATGACTGTTGTCGTCATGGACCGAGGCGGAGGCGCCCGGCGCGTCAACCCGGCCGACGGTCGGACACGCCCATACGTCGCTCCAGCTTGCGTACCAGAAACGACACGATCACGATCAGCACCAGGTACTCC
>JANLVB010000464.1:0-4345 GCA_031363785.1 Betaproteobacteria bacterium | reverse complement strand
ACCATCTCGACGCCGCCGATCTCTATGATGCGGTCGCCCTTGTCGGCATACAGACCGGTGGTTTCGGTATCCAGGAATATCTGTCGCATGAGGTCGCTCAGTGGTTCTCTTTGGCGTGGTTGATGGAATAACGTGGAATCTCGACCACCAGATCCTGCTGCGCCAGAAAAGCCTGGCAGCTCAGCCGTGAATTCGGCTCCAGACCCCAGGCACGGTCCAGCAGGTCTTCTTCGTTCTCGTCGAGTTCATTCAGTGAAGCAAAACCTTCGCGCACGATCACATGGCAGGTGGTGCAGGCGCAACTCATGTCGCATGCGTGTTCGATATTGATCTTGTGGTCCAGCAGGGCTTCGCAGATCGAGGTACCAGCCGGTGCCGACACCTGCGCCCCCTGGGGACAGTATTCGGCATGGGGCAGTATCGTGATTATGGGCATGGGGTTCAGACGTTTGCGATGTTCTTGCCAGCCAGGGCCTGCTGGATGCCGCGGTTCATGCGGGCCGCGGCAAAGGCTTCTGTGCCATCCGACAGGGCCTTGGTGGCGGACTCAAGGATGTCGGCATCGTCCGCTGACAGAACGCTTTGCAGGTTGTGCATCAGCCGGTCGATCTGCACGCGCTCTTGCTCGACCAGCAGCGCACCGTCGGCCGCCATTGCGCTGCGGATGGCGAGCAACAGGCGGTCGGCATCCAGGCGCGCCTCGGCGACGGCCCGCGCCAGCATATCGGCCTGCGCAGTGGAAAAGCTATCCTGCAGCATACGGGCAATTTCGCTGTCACTCAGCCCGTAGGCTGGTTTGACATCGATGGTGGCTTCCACCCCACTGTGTTGCTCACGCGCCGCCACATTGAGCAGGCCATCGGCGTCTACCGTGAAAGTCACCCGGATACGCGCCGCACCCGCCACCATGGGCGGAATGCCGCGCAATTCGAAACGCGCCAGGCTGCGGCAGTCGGCCACCATGTCACGCTCGCCCTGCACCACATGCAGCGCCAGTGCCGTCTGCCCGTCCTGGTAGGTGGTGAAATCCTGCGCCATGGCTGTCGGTATGGTCTGGTTACGTGGCACGATACGCTCCACCAGGCCACCCATGGTTTCGATGCCCAACGACAGCGGTATGACGTCGAGCAGCAACAGGTCACCGGACGGGTTGTTGCCAGCCAGCTGATTGGCCTGGATGGCGGCGCCCAGCGCCACGACCTCATCCGGATTCAAGTTGTTCAGCGGCGCGCGGCCAAAGAAGGCCTCGACGGCGCGCTGCACCTGGGGCATGCGGGTGGAACCACCCACCATCACGACCCCGTCCACAGCACTGGTGGACAAGGCCGCATCGCGCATCGTCTTGCGCACCGCTGCGATTGCACGCTGCGTCAGATGCCGGGTCGCAGACTCGAACTCCGGGACGGTGACAGTCAGCTCCAACAGGCCTTGCGACAGGGGAACCTGCACAGCAACCGCCGCCTGACTCGACAACGCTTCTTTGCAGGCGCGCGCCGCCATCGCCATGGCGCCCTTGTCTGACGCGGTGACGAGGTGCATCCCGGCGCGCTGCAACAGATGCTCGGCCAGTGCGCGGTCGTAATCGTCACCGCCCAGAGCCGAGTCGCCGCCGGTGGCAATCACCTCGAACACACCCTGGGTCAGGCGCAAGATCGAAATATCGAAGGTGCCGCCACCGAGGTCAAAAATGGCGAAGACACCTTCACTGGTGTTGTCCAGCCCATAGGCGATCGCCGCGGCGGTGGGCTCGTTGATGAGCCGCAGCACGTTCAGGCCGGCCAGTGTCGCAGCGTCCTTGGTGGCTTGACGCTGTGCGTCGTCAAAGTAGGCCGGCACGGTGATCACGGCGCCAAACAGATCATTGTCAAAACTGTCCTGCGCACGGTAACGCAGCGTCGCCAGGATGTCAGCGCTGACCTCCACCGGCGACTTCTCGCCGCCGGCCGTGGCCAGTGCCAACATGCCCGGCTTGTCAACAAACTGGTAGGGCAAGCGCCCGCGCTCAACCACATCCTGCACACTGCGGCCCATGAAGCGCTTCACCGACGTGATGGTGTTCTGCGGGTCGGTAGCGACGCTGGGCAGCGCGTCAAAACCGATCTTTCGCGCGCCTCCCGCCAGGTAACGCACGGCGGACGGCAGCACCACCCTGCCCTGCTCATCGGGCAGACACTCAGCAACTCCGTTGCGCACCGCGGCCACCAGCGAATGGGTGGTACCCAGGTCGATGCCCACGGCGATGCGTCGTTCGTGGGGATTGGGCGACTGGCCTGGCTCGGATATCTGTAACAAGGCCATGAGAAAACGTGTTATCGCTGGGCTGTGTTGCCGACTGCCAGTTGGCGGGACTCGATCTGTTCTGCCCGACGGTCCAGATCGCTGGCGAAGCGTTCGATGAACATCAGGGCGCGCACTTCGGCCACCGCCGCCTTGGCATCGTGCTGCGCATCAAGCAAGTGGCCACAGCGCGCAAGTGTCTCTTGACGCGCGTGCTCCAGGCCGGCATAAAGCGCATCCATGCCGGCCATGTCAGCCGCGTCGTCAAGGTCTTCGCGCCACTGCATCTGCTGGATCAAGAACTGGGCCGGCATGGCGGTATTGCTCTCGGCGTTGACCGCGGCGCCGGCGAGTTCACACAGGTAGGCCGCACGTTTGAGCGGATCTTTCAGGCGCCGGTAGGCTTCGTTGATGCGCACCGACCACTGCATGGCCAGGCGTTGTGCAGCACCACCCTGCGCTGCAAAGCGGTCCGGGTGGGCCTGGCGTTGCAGGGCCTTCCAGCGGCTGTCGAGCACGGCGCGGTCCTGCGCAAACTGCGCAGGCACTTCAAACAACTCGAAATCGGTGGCAGCAAGACTGATCAATCGGTCGTCCACGCAGCACACCCGTCAAACCAAATCAGGGACACTGCACTAAACCCGGAACGACTCGCCGCAGCCGCACTTGTCGCGCTCGTTCGGGTTGTTGAAACGAAATCCCTCGTTCAGGCCCTCGCGCACGTAATCGAGCTGTGTGCCATCGATATAAGCCAGGCTCTTCGGGTCCACCAGCACCTTCACGCCATGGCCTTCGAAGACAACATCCTCGGCGGCCAGTTCGTCGACGTATTCCAGTGTGTAGGCCAGGCCGGAGCAGCCGGTGGTCTTGACCCCCAGGCGAACACCTACCCCCTTGCCACGTTTGGAAAGGTAACGATTGACATGCCGTGCAGCGGCTTCAGACAGGGTGACGGGCATGTCAGTGGTTGTGTTTCTTCTTGTAGTCGTCGACCGCGGCCTTGATCGCGTCCTCGGCCAGTATCGAGCAGTGAATCTTGACCGGAGGCAGAGCGAGCTCTTCCGCGATCTGGCTGTTCTTCAGCGCCGCAGCCTGATCCAGCGTCTTGCCCTTGACCCATTCGGTCACCAACGAGGACGACGCAATCGCCGAACCACAACCGTAGGTCTTGAAACGCGCGTCTTCGATCACCCCGGTTTGCGGGTTGACCTTGATCTGCAGCTTCATCACATCGCCGCAGGCCGGCGCGCCAACCATGCCGGTGCCCACCGATTCGTCACCCTTGTCAAAGGAGCCGACGTTGCGCGGGTTCTCGTAATGGTCTACGACTTTTTCAGAATATGCCATGGTGGTAGCTCCTGTTGCTTGGTTTTGATGCGCTCAGTGCGCGGCCCACTGGATGGTGCTGATGTCGATGCCGTCCTGGTACATCTCCCACAATGGACTGAGATCGCGCAGTTTGGCCACATTGCGCTTGATGGTGTCAACGGCATAGTCGATCTCCGCCTCGGTGGTGTAGCGCCCGAAGGTCATGCGCAGACTGCTGTGTGCCAACTCGTCGCTGCGCCCGAGGGCGCGCAGCACGTAACTGGGCTCCAGGCTGGCCGAGGTGCAGGCCGACCCGCTGGACACCGCCAGGCCCTTGATACCCATGATCAGCGATTCGCCCTCAACATAGTTGAAGCTCATGTTCAGGTTATGCGGAACACGTTTTTCCAGATGTCCGTTGATGAACACCTGCTCCACATCTTTCAGGCCGGCCAGCATGCGTTGCTGCAGGCCGAGGATGCGCGCGTTCTCTGCCACCATCTCCAGCTTGGCGATACGGTAGGCCTCGCCCATGCCGACAATCTGGTGTGTCGGCAGCGTGCCCGAGCGCATGCCACGCTCATGGCCTCCTCCATGCATCTGCGCCTCCAGGCGGATACGCGGCTTGCGGCGCACAAACAACGCGCCGATGCCTTTGGGACCGTACGTCTTGTGTGCAGTCAGGCTCATCAGATCGACCGGCAGGCCCGCCAGGTCAAACTCGACGCGGCCCGTGGCTTGCGCTGCATCGACGTGGAAC
>JANLVB010000367.1:0-6023 GCA_031363785.1 Betaproteobacteria bacterium | reverse complement strand
GGACAATATTCTTGCGCCGTTGATCGACCAGCTGGCGCGCGACGCACAGTACCAACAGCGCCGCGATGCCATCGCCGCCTGGAACCGGACCAGCCCGATCATCAAGCGCGGCCTGGCGCTGACCCCGGTCAAGTTCGGCATCTCGTTTACCGCCACCCTGTTCAACCAGGCCGGCGCGCTGGTGCACGTATATACCGATGGCAGTGTGCAGGTGAACCACGGTGGCACCGAGATGGGCCAGGGCCTGAACACCAAGGTGGCCCAGATCGTCGCCGACGAACTCGGTGTTCCCTTTGAGCGCGTGTTGTCCACTGCCAGCGACACCAGCAAGATTCCCAACGCCTCGGCCACCGCCGCCTCTGCCGGCACCGACCTCAATGGCCGAGCGGCGCAGTTCGCCGCGCGCAATGTACGCGACAACCTGGCGCAGTTCGTCGGTGGGATGGATTCCTGTGGCGCCGGCGCGGTGCAGTTTGCCCATGGCCAGGTGTCGTCACCCAAGACCGTGCGCAGCTTTGATGAAGTGGTCAAGCTGGCCTATTCGAATCGCATCCAGTTGTGGAGTGATGGCTTTTACCGCACGCCCAAAATCCATTACGACAAGACCACCCTCACCGGGCGCCCGTTTTACTACTTCGCCTATGGCGCCGCCTGCGCAGAAGTGGCCATCGACATCCTGACCGGGGAGAGCCGCCTGCTCAAGGTAGACATCCTGCATGACGCCGGCCGGTCCATCAACCCGGCTATCGATATCGGCCAGATCGAGGGCGGCTTCGTGCAGGGCCTGGGCTGGCTCACCACCGAGCAACTGGTGTGGAACAACAAGGGTTATCTGTCTACCCACGCGCCGAGCACCTACAAGATTCCGGCCACCGGCGACATCCCGGACCACTTCCAGGTGAAGTTATGGCATGAGGCGAATCGCGAGGACAACGTGTTTGGCTCGAAGGCAGTCGGCGAGCCGCCGTTCATGCTGGCGATCAGTGTCTACGAGGCCCTGCGGGACGCGGTGGCAACCGCCATACCGGGGCACCAGGCTCCTGTGCACCTGACGGCGCCGGCAACCGCGGAAAACATACTGCGCGCCCTCAAAGGCTGAGCACCACCAATTGCGGGTCAACGGCCGCGTAGGTCACCACCCGGTTGCGGCCACCACGCTTGGCTTCGTAACAGGCACTGTCGGCGGCGTGGATCACCGCGGCCACGTTGGGAAATGCCGGCGTCACCTCGACCAGGCCGATACTGGTGCCCACGGTGAAGGTCTGACCCCCAGCCTGCAGACGGTAAGCCTGCACCGCCAGGCGCACCTGTTCCGCAATACCCTGGGCGCGCGGCAGCGGGCAACCCGGCAGCAATATGGCGAACTCGTCACCACCAAGGCGCCCTACGGTGTCGCTTTGGCGCACTGCGCCATTGACCAGTGCCGCCACGCTGCGCAATACCTCGTCACCTGCGGCGTGCCCGGCGTTGTCATTGACCGCCTTGAACTTGTCCAGGTCGATGAACATGGCACAAACCTGTTGCCGGTTGAATTGCGACATCGCCAGGTCCAGCCGCGCCTCGAACTCCTTTCGGTTCACCAGACCGGTCAGACTGTCGTGAGTCGCTGTCCAGGACAACTTGTCGCGCGCTTCACGCGCCAGCGAGATGTCTTCCAGGATCCAGATCGTGCCTGCACCTTGGTCGCCGGGAATGACGGCGCGGCCCAGCATATGAACCCAGAACTCGGCGCCACTCTTGCGTCGCATCAGCAGCTCACCATCAAAATGGCCATGTTCGGTCAGCTCGGCGCGCATGCGGTGCCCGATATCCACATACGCTTCGCGCGAACGGTAGATAGAGTAGGTAGGCAAGGTCAGCAATTCGGCTTCGGAATAACCGAACATCTGGCACAAATGCCGACCGGCCAGCTCAAAACGGCCATTGCGGGTGATCATGATGCCCACCGACGCGTTGACCAGGATAGCCTGCAACTGCTGCGCCATGGCCTGATGCGCCTGCGCCAGCGCCAGCGCGTGGTCCGGGGTTGGGTCATTTCCTGCCATGGCTTGTCTCACTGGTTGCGTCGGGCAACTGGCAAGCTTACCAAATATGGAGGATGTTTCTCCTTGTTATTGAACGTTTAACGGATCAGCCGCCATCGGCACAGCCGTCAAACACCCGCCAGCGAACGCAGCCCGCCCGGGTCAACCAGATGGACAACTCGGCCCGACCCGCTGATCAGGCTGCGCTCGCGCAGGTGGCGCAACACCCGCGACAGAGTCTCGGGCGCTATGCCCAGTTGCGCTGCAATGCTGCGTTTGCGCTCTTGCAGCAGTACCGCCACGGCGCCCTGCGCACTGGTCTGCGCATGGCGCAACAACCATTCCGCGCAGCGCGCTTCGGCGTCTTTCGCCAGCCTGCTGACCGCCAGACCGGTCTGCTGGCGTTGTGCACGCGCCACATCCTGCAGCATGGTCTGAGCCAATGGCGGCAGGCTGCCGACCCAGGCCCGCAACGCTGGCAGCGGCACCCGGCGCAACGCCACATTGGTCTCCGCGACAGCGTCCACTGCCTCTGGAAGCCCCAACAGCGCTGACGCCAGCTCGAGCCACACCGGCCCATCGACGCCGCCGAGCTGGTGCACCAGGGTGGTGCCCTCCTCCATCAAGCCCAGAGCAACCCGGCCGGATTCCAAATACAGCACCCAGGGCGTAACGGCCGCGCGCCGGAGCAGGGGCTCGCCCGGAGCGACCAACAAACGGTCAGCCAGAAAGTTGTCGGGGAAGTCGGCACAGAACATGGGTCCGACTGTGCCAAGCTTCTGGCTGGCGGACTTTGAGCAACATCAAACTTCGCCCATGCCGCAGGCGCCGTGCTACAACACCAATACGGCGCGAAAGTCATTCACGTTGGTGTGCGTGGGGCCGGTGACCACCAGGTCACCGAGCGCATCGAAGTAGCCGTAGGCGTCGTTGCGGTCCAGGTGGTCCGCCAACTGCAGCCCGCACGCCTGCGCCCGCGCCAGCGTGTCGGGCGTGACCCAGGCGCCGGCATTGTCTTCCACACCATCGATGCCGTCGGTGTCGGCCGCCAGGGCAAACACATTCGGCTGCCCCTGCAGCGCCTGCGCAAGGCCAAGGCAAAACTCCCCGGCACGTCCGCCACGTCCATTGGCAGAGCCGGCCGGCCTTGGCCGCAGGGTCACCGTGGTTTCACCGCCGCTGAGCAATACGCAAGGCCGGGCAAATGGTGCTCCGCGCCGCGCCACGGCGCGCGCCAGGGCGGCGTGCACCTTGCCAACCTCGCGTGATTCACCCTCCATCTCGTCACTCAACACATGTGCCGCGATGCCGGCAGCACGCGCCGCCTGTGCCGCCGCGTCCAGGCTTTGTTGCGGTGTCGCTATCAGATGCACCTGGTGACCGGCAAACCGCGCGTCACCGGGTTTGGGCGTCTCCAGCGTGCCCCCGTGTAATGCCGCCAGCACGCCATCGGGCAGGCTGATGCCGTACCGCTGCACGATGGCAAGCGCCTGCGCACAGGTGCTAGCGTCGGGCACAGTCGGACCGCTGGCGATGATGCCGGGGTCATCACCCGGCACGTCGCTGATCGTCAGCGTGACAACGCGGGCCGGGAAACATGCCGCGGCCAGGCGCCCACCCTTGATCGCCGACAAATGCTTGCGCACACAATTCATCTCGGAGATGCTGGCGCCGCTGGCCAGCAGCGCACGGTTGACATCCTGCTTCTGTGTCAGCGACAGCCCCCCCGCCGGCAGGGTGAGCAGCGCCGAGCCGCCGCCCGAGATCAGGCACAGGACCAGATCTTCGGCACGCAGGCCCTGTGTCAGGGCCAGCATGCGCGCCGCCGCCTGTTGGCCTGCCGCATCGGGCACCGGATGGGATGCCTGCACCACCTCGATGCGCTGCGCCAGACCTTCTGGGCGCGACGGCACATGGCCGTAACGCGTCACCACCAGGCCATGCAAGGGCGCGTCGGCTGGCCACAGTGCTTCCAGCGCCTGCGCCATGGAGCCACCCGCCTTGCCCGCGCCAAGGACGATGGTGCGACCGCCCGACGCGGCGTCGGGCGGCAGCGGCAACACCGGCGCCATGTTGTGCAAGGGCAGTGCGCGCATCACAGCGGCGTTATAAAGGTATTCCAGAAAGACACGCGGCTGGGTCGCCGGGTCGGGGATAACATCGAAGCTGTGCATGGGGCATCTCCTGGGCCGATTGTGCCGCGCCCCGATGCCACCGCCATACGGAGGCATGCCCGGCTTGGTGAATACCCACCACCACATGTACCAGTCGCTGACGCGTGCCATGCCAGACGTGCAGAACGCGGAATTGTTCACCTGGTTGAGCGGCCTGTATCCCCTCTGGGCCGGGCTGACACCGGAGATGGTGCATGTATCGACCCAGCTGGCGATGGCCGAGTTGCTCATGAGCGGTGGTGGTGCGCAAGGGACGTCTGACCACGCTGGAGCTGGAGCCGCTGGTGGAGCGCCACAACCGCTTGGCCCTGCGGCTGGTGCAACATCCTGCCGGGTGACAATGCTGGCTTGATCCACCCAGCTACCCAGCGCATTGACATGAAACCATCGATGGTCAGCCTGGACGCCATGGCGGCGTTCCTGCGCAGGGAGTTCCCGCAGAACCAGAGCACGGTAACAGCCGTGGGCCACGGCTTTGCAACGATACGCCAGCATATCGGTCCGGCGCAGCTGCGCCCCGGTGGCACGGTCTCGGGGCCGGTAATGATGGCGGTTGCAGACGTCGCTTTGTATGTGGCGATCCTGGGTGCCATCGGCCTGGTACCGTTGACGGTCACCACCAATCTGTCGATCAACTTTCTGCGCAAACCGTCGAGCGAGCGCGACATCCTCGGTGTGTGCAAGATCATCAAGCTGGGCAAATCGCTCGCCGTGGGGGAGGTGGCGATCTTTTCAGAAGGCATTGACGAGCCGGTGGCACATGCGGTGGGGACCTATTCGATCCCCCGGCGGCCCGGCGCTTAGTGCTTGGCTGTCAATAATCTGGCGATCACGTTACGACGCAATCGGGATTAGTCCGTCTTCGCGCCAGCGTCGAACCAGCGGGCGATCACGGCCCGCTCGGCATCGGTAATCTGGGTGCTGTTGTTCATGGGCATTTGCTTGCCCACCACTACCTGCTGGTACACGACTTGCGCGTGTTGTTTGAGCAATGATGGCGAATCCAGGCGCACGTTCTTCATTTGCACCGCCGCGCCGTGGCACATGTAACAGCGCTGCTCCAGCACCTTCTGCACCTCAGCATAAGGCGGCGTCGGGTTGCCAGCTGCGGCCACCGGCGCAACCGGTGCGGCAGGCGGTTGCATCCAGACAATCGCCCCGACGATCACCGCCACTCCTGTTGCGGCATAGGGCCAGGGATGGCTGTTGCGCCCGAGCTTGTAGCCGTGGCGCATGACAAAAAACTGCCGGATCGCAGCACCGGCGAACATCATGGCGATCAGCACCATCCAGTTGTAGGCGTGGGTGTAGGTGAAGCTGTAGTGGTTGCTCAGCATGGCAAACAACACCGGCAGCGTGAAGTAGGTGTTGTGCACGCTGCGCTGCTTGGCGCGCTGGCCGTGGATGGGGTCCACCGGGCGGCCTTCGCGCAGGTCTTTCACGGTGGTGCGTTGGCCCGGGATGATCCAGAAAAACACGTTGGCGCTCATGGCGGTGCCAATCATGGCGCCCACTAGCAGAAAAGCGGCGCGGCCGGCGAACCAGTGGCAGGCCAGCCAGGACGCGAAACACACCACTACAAAAACCAGGGCGCCTACGATGGCGTCGCCGTTCTTGCGTTGGCCGAAAGCCTGGCAGATCAGGTCGTAGACCATCCAGAACACCACCAGGAACGACAGCGCCACGCTGATCGCCGCGCCGCTGGACCAATGCATCAACGACTTGTCTATCAGGTAAGTGCTGGCACTCCACAGGTAGGACACGGTGAACAGCGCCATGCCGCTCAGCCAGGTGCTGTAGCTCTCCCAGTAGAACCAGTGCAGGT
>JANLVB010000331.1:0-3050 GCA_031363785.1 Betaproteobacteria bacterium | reverse complement strand
GTATTGCCTATGAGGTTGTCAAATACAAGTTGCACGAGCTTGACCGTGCGGTCGCCGACAGCGAGACGCAGGGCTTTGTCAAGGTGCTCACGGTGCCGGGCCGGGACCGCATTCTGGGTGCCACCATTGTGGGCACCCATGGCGGTGACCTGCTGGCCGAATACGTGCTGGCCATGAAACACGGGCTGGGCATGAACAAGATTCTGGGAACCATCCACACCTACCCGACTCTGTCAGAGGCGAACAAATACGCCGCTGGAGAATGGAAACGCGCCCACCAGCCCCTGAAACTGCTGCAGTGGGTGCGCAAATACCACGATTGGAAGAGAAGCTGAGAGCCATGATGCAACGACGCGCTGTTCTGGCGCGCCTGGTCGGCTTGAGCCTGGTTTGGCTGCCTGCGGCTGCGCAGGCGCAGGCAGCTGGCGCACTGGACCACGGTTATGCCGCCTGGGACGCCCTGCTCAAGAAACATGTACGCTGGTTGCCCGACAACAAGCAGTCCCGCGTCGACTACAAGGGTTTTCTGGCAGATCGGGCGGCGCTCAGACAAGTGCTGGCGGAATGGTCGGGCGTCACCCATGCCAGCTTTGGCGCCTTCAGCCGCGAGCAACAGATGGCCTTCCTGGTCAACGCCTACAACGGTTTTACCGTCGAACTCATTCTCACCAAATACCCGGATCTGAAATCCATCAAAGACCTCGGCAGCATTGTGCAAAGTGCCTGGAAGAAAAAGTTCTTCCGCCTGCTGGACGAGGAGCGCCACCTGGACTGGGTCGAGCATGAACAGCTACGCCCGAAATATGCAGACCCCCGCATCCATGCTGCGGTGAACTGCGCCTCCATCGGTTGCCCGGCGCTGCGCCACGAAGCATTCACCGCGGCCAAACTCGAGGCCCAGCTCGACGATGGCATGACACGCTTCATGGCAGACCGCACCCGCAATCGTTATGCCAACGGCCGGGCCGAGATCAGCCTGATCTTCAAATGGTTCAAGGAAGATTTCGAAAAAGGCCACAAAGGCATCAAGAAAATGGACGACCTGCTGGCGCGTTATGCCGAGCAGCTGGCGGACGCGCCCGCCGACCGGGACAAACTCAAGGCCGGTGGCGTCACCATCACCCACCTGGACTACGACTGGTCACTCAATGACATTGCCCGCTAACAAAGCAGCCCGCACCCTCGTCCTGTTCAATTACGACTGGGACAAAACCGGGTTTTCCCGCTGGGCCGACCGGTTCCAGTTCGACAGCGACGGTTTCGACCTGTTTTCGTTTCCCAGCAATACGCGGCTGGTCTGGTTCAACATGCAGCGCTTTGTGGACCGGCTGGCGGCGCGCGCCCGCAGTGCCGGTTGGACCGCCGTCATCTCCAACCATGAGCAGTTCGGCGCACTGGCCGCAGCTTTGCTTTCCGAGCGCATGGGCTGGCCCGGCACCTCGGTCGAAGCCATCCTGGCCTGCCAGCACAAGCTGTATGCGCGCTCCGTGCTGCAACGGGTCTGCCCCGAGGCCAACCCGGCGTTTCAGGCCCTCGACGCCGCTTATGGCGAGCCGGTTCCCGCCGGCATCAGCTACCCGCTGTTTGTCAAACCAGTCAAGGCGGCGTTCTCTGTGCTCGCGAAGACTGTGCATAACCGCGACGAACTGCAGGCCCACACGCGATTCGGATGGTGGGAGTTGTGGGTAATTCGCCACCTGGTACAGCCGTTCGAGCAGATCGTGCAACAGCGGCTGCCCGCGGCCGGCACAGCGCACCGCCTGTTGCTGGAGGAGCCCATCCGTGGCCAGCAGTACAACATGGACGGATATGTGTTTGATGGCCTGGTGCACGAGATCGGCATCGTGCAGGCAGTGATGTATCCGGGCACGGACGCGTTCATGCGGTTCGACTACCCCTGTGGTCTGGCGCGCGACATCCATGATCGGGCGCTGGGCGTGGCGCGCAAGTTCCTCGGCGCCATCGGCTTCAACCACGGCATGTTCAATATGGAATTCTTCCATGACCCTGCCACTGGCCGCTTGACCGTGATCGAATTCAACCCGCGCATGGCGCCGCAGTTCTCCGATCTGTACCAGCGGGTCGAGGGCATCGACCTGCACCGCATGGCGCTGGAACTCGCGTGGGGACGCAATCCTGGCCTGCTGGGGCGCGAACGGGCGGTGGCGGGTGCCGCGTCGAGCTTCGTCTACCGCATTTTCGATACTGCGACGCCGGTGCGCGAACCACAGGCCGCGCAGCGCCAACAATTCGAGCAGGATTTCCCGGACGGCATGTTGCTCGAATTCCCGAAGCCGCGTGGCTCGATGGAACGCGATTTCAAATGGCTCGGCAGTTATCGTTATGCCATCATCCATCTCGGCGGCGCCGACCGGCAGGATCTGCGACGGCGCTGTGAACGCGCCAGTGCGCTGTTCGGCTGGCCAGCGCCCTACGCCGATCTGGTTGCGGAACGAAATCCGCGCTACGCGAATCACACAGCAGTTGCCAATCCCCCACTGGAGGTTTCCCCATGAAGAACTCATTTACCCGTTATCTTGCGATAGCGTTATTGGCGACTGGATTGGTCGGTTGCGCGGCGATCACCGCGCAGAATCCGTCTGGCAGCTTGCGCCCGGTGAATGCCGTGGCGGATGGTGCAGACAGTGCCGTGATGCTCAAAGGCGCCGACCTGGTGGCCTATTTCACGCTGAACAAGTACATCCAGGGCAAACCCGAAATTAAGAGCGTCTACCAGGGCGTGACATTCCGCTTCAGCAGCGCAGAGCACAAGGCATTATTCGACAAGGAGCCGATGAAGTACCAGCCGCAATACGGCGGCTACTGTGCCGACGGCATCACCTATGGCATTCCCTGGGGTGGTGACGCCGACACCTGGCGTATGGTGGGTGGCAAGTTGTACATCTTTGGCGGCGCTGGCTCACGCGATGCGTTCTTGCTCGACGAGCCACGCAACATCCAGTTGGCGGAAAAATACTGGGCAGAAGAAATCGCTGGCTCGAACAGCTTCTTTCAGCGCACCAAGCGGCTGATCTTCCGTGTGCCCCACT
>JANLVB010000307.1:0-5102 GCA_031363785.1 Betaproteobacteria bacterium | reverse complement strand
CAGCAGGTAGCGCGCCACGTCTTCTTTTTCTTCGAGGTTCATGCCGGCCACCGGTTCGTCGAGCAGCAGCAACTGCGGCTCGGCGGCCAGCGCGCGGCCGATCTCCACGCGTTTTTGCAGTCCGTAGGCGAGGCTGCCCACCGAGGCCTTGCGTACATGCTGCAGGTTCAGGAATTCGATGATCTCTTCAACCTTCTGCTGGTGCGCCGACTCCTGGCGGTAGCCCGAGCCCCAGAATAAGCCGCTGGACAGCACACCGCCCTTCATGAAGCGGTGCCGCCCGACGAGGATGTTCTCCAGCACCGTCATGCGGCGGAACAGTTCAATACGCTGGAACACGCGGGCCACGCCAAGCCGGGCCACCTGGTCCGGCCTGCGCCCGACGATCTGTTGCCCGTCCAGCATGATGGAGCCTTCGGACGGACGGTAGTAGCCGCAGATGCAGTTGAGCATGGTGCTCTTGCCCGCGCCGTTGGGGCCTACCAGCGCGTGGATCTCGCCACGTTTGACATCCAGGCTCATGTTGTCAACTGCCTTGACACCGCCAAAGCGCAGCGACAGGCCGGTGATGTCCAGCACTGGCTCTCCCAGCCGGGCCGGGTCCAGGCGCGGCAGGAAGGAAAGGATTTCACCGCGGCTGTCCCAGTTCGACGGCAGGTGTCTGTCTAACATGACGCCCCCACGCTTGTCACTGCGTGTACTGCGCTGCCCCCACTGGGGGCTAATTTTCCTAGGGGCGGCCCGTCGGAAAATTGCCGGCCTCCTTCAATCGTAATCATGACAGCCAGCGCTTGCGGCGCTTGTAGTGTTTGACATCGCGAAAGCTCTTCTTCAGCCCGCCCTCCAGGCCCAGATAGAACTCTTGTATCTCGCGGTTTTCGCGCAGCGCTTCGCTGGGTCCGTCGTAGACCACACGGCCGCTTTCCATCACGTAGCCGTAGGACGCGATGTCGAGTGCAACCCTGGCGTTCTGCTCGATCACCAGAATGGCGATGCCGAAATCCCGGTTGAGTTCACGCAGCGCCTGGAAGTTCTCCTGCACCAGCATCGGCGACAGGCCCAGCGTCGGCTCGTCCAGCACCAGCAGGCGCGGCTTGGCCAGCAAGGCCTTGGCCATGGACAGTATTTGCTGCTCGCCACCGCTGAGGTAGCCGCCGAGTTGCGACTCGCGCGCTTTGAGGATGGGAAAGCGGTCCACCACACGGGCGTAGTCGTCGTCCAGTCCGGCGCGGCTGCTGCGGCAAAACTGGCTCAGCGACAGGTTCTCGCGCACGCTCAGCTCCTTGATGACATTGCCGCCTTCGGGTATCTGGTAGAGGCCGCGGCGCGCGATTTCGTGCGCTGCCAGTCCGTCAAGCGACACGCCGTCAAAGCGCACGCTGCCGGAGCGGATTTCGGCCTCGACCGACAGCAGCAGACGCGAGATGGCGCGTACCAGGGAGGTCTTGCCCGCGCCATTCGGGCCAAACAGGGTGACGACTTGCCCGGCGGCGACGCTGAGGGAAACCCCTTTGACGGCAAAAACAACGTCGTGGTACACCACTTCAATGTTGCGTATATCGAGCAACGGTGTGGGGGGCGTCGGTGGTGTTGGTTCTGGAGCCATGATAGTGACGAGGCTGATGGCCATGCTGATGGCGCTCAATGACCAAACGGCCAGGTGCGGAAATAGCTCAGCGCGTCGCGCCAGAAGCGGGCCAGGCCGTCCGGCTTGAACATCAGGAACAGGATGATGACCAGGCCATACACTGCGCCTTCAACGAAGGCACCCTTGGAAGCCACGTCCAGCGCCGGCAGCACTTTGGACAAGGCGTGGACGCTGACGCGCAGCACTTCGGGTAACAGCGTCATGAACACGGCGCCCAGGATGGAACCCGTGACGCTGCCCATGCCGCCGACGATGATCATGGCTATATAGGCCACCGAGACCGACAGGCCGAAGTTGTCGGGGTTGATGAACTGCAGGTAATAGCCGAGCAGACTGCCCGCCACGCCGCCAAGAAAGGACGACAGCGCAAACGCCAGCAGCTTGGTGCGAAACACCGAGATGCCGGCCATTTCGGCTGCGATGTCACTGTCACGTACCGCCATCAGGGAACGGCCGACCCAGGTGCGCTGCAGGTTGCCGACGAACAGCGCGCACAGCGCGGCGATGCTGATGATCAGATAGTAAAAGGGCTTGTCGCCCGCCAGCGTGAAGCCGGCCACTGTGGGCGGCGGCACGTGCGTGCCGGCCGCGCCGCCCGTAAGCGCCCCGGCCTTGCGAATCGCGAAGTCCACGATGACGAAGAATGCCAAGGTGGCCAATGCCAAGTACAAGCCCTTGAGCCGCAACGCCGGCAACGAGATCAGGCAGCCCACCAGCGCCGCAACCGCACCCGAGGCGGGAATCACCAGCACGAAAGGCAGGCCCATTTTTGCCAGCGATGCCGTTGTATAGGCGCCTATGGCCAGCACCGAGGCATGCGCCAGGGATATTTGCCCCGCGTGTCCCGTGAGCAGGTTGAGCCCGAGCGCACCTATGACAGCAATGGCGGCGAGGTTGAGCGTGTAGACCCAGTACTGAGGCAAAAACTGCGGCAGCGCCAGCAACACGGCAACACCCAGCAGCAACCAGGCCCGGGTCCAGAAATTCTGCAAGCCGTGGAACAGGGCGCGGTCTTCCAGATAAGTGAGCGGGTAATTGCGGTAAAAAACGAAATTGCTCATACCTTGCGGATCTCCGGCGTTCCAAACAGGCCGTAGGGGCGCAGCATCAAGATCAGCAGCAGCACGACATAGCCCACCACTTCCTTGGTGCCGCCGCCGAAATAAGGATCAAGATAGCCACCGGCCAGCGACTCGGCCACGCCTATGATCAGCCCGCCTATGATGACGCCGCCTATGCTGTCTATGCCGCCGAGGATGGCGGCCGGAAAGGCCGATAACCCGCGCGCATCCAGCGACAGGTCCAGCCCGACCAGTTGCACCATCAGGATGCCGGAGATCGCCGCCATCACACCCGCCAGGCCCCATGACAGCGCAAACACACGGTAAATTGAGATGCCTGAAAGCGACGCATGATCTTGATGAAAAGCCACCGCACGCATTGCGGTGCCCTGCGAGGACTTGCGGAAATAAACCACAAAGGCGGCGATGAAGATGGCTGCGCTTACCAGCGTCCACATATAAACACGCGGCACCTGGAAGGTTCCCACCAGCAGCGAGCCCGGCTCGAACAGGGGGACGGGCGCCTGCGGTTGTGTGCCCCAGACCAGACCCACCAGATTGCGCAGCAGCGAGCCCAGGCCGATGGTCAGCATGATGATGGCAATCGCCGGTTCACCAACCATGCGGCGCAGGCACAGGCGCTCAATGGCAAGGCCCACAATGAACATGCTCGCCACTGCGGCGGGTACCGACCACCAGGGCGGCAGGCCCAGTTGCACCTGGAACATGTAGAAAAAATAGGCGCCAGCCATGGTGAGCTGGCCGTGCGAGAAGTTGAAGACGCCGGTGGCCTTGTAGATCAGCACGAAACCCAGGCCACCGAGCGCATAACCACTGCCCAAGGCAATCCCCGTGAGCAATAGCTGGATGAACAGATCCACGGACGGGCCTGGAGTATCAGTCGGTTGAAGCTGGCTATCGCTGTCAGTTCGCGGTCACCCAGCCGCCCAGAGGTTCGTAAACCTTGCGCTCGGCGTTGATTCGGTAGATCTTCACGCCGCTGGTGCCCTTGTGGTTGTCGGCCGCAAAGGTCAGGGGCGGGGTGATGCCCTTGGTGTCAAAGTTCTTGATCTGGTTCATGGCATCGCGGATTTTCTCGCCGGTGGGGTTGGGCCCGGCTTTCTTGAGGGCTTCGACCAGCACCATGGCGTTGACGTAACCCTGTACAAAGTTTGAATACATCACGTCGCCAAGTTTGTCGTCGGGCGTGTTGTCGTACTTCTTGACGGCATTGCGCATGCCGACCACGCCGGGAATGGAGGTTTCATTCCACTTGGACCAGGGGCCGACGCCCAGAAAGCGTTTGGCCAGGTTCGCACCATTGGCCTGGCCCAGAATCAGGTCGGGTTCGCGGTCCATGCCTTGCGTGGTGGCGATGATGGTGGCATCCAGGCCGACCTTGTCCGCGTCGCGCAAGACGGCGGCGATATGGGCACCCGCGAGTTGCACGATCACGTACTTTGCGCCGGCTTGTTTGAGAGCCAGCGCCTGCGTTGTGGCGTCGGTTTCGCGCAGCGCCATCACCACCTTGGCAACCAGCGGTTTGTTGTACTTCTGCATCCGTGTCTCAGCCGCACGCAATGCTTCCAGGCCGTATTGGTTGTCGGGGTAAAGCACTGCAATCTTCGGGTCTTTGTCGGTTGCGAAGATGTGGTCAATCGCAACGAACACGGTATCCTGGTAGCTTGCGAAGATATTGAAAAGCCAGGGGTGCGTGGGGTTGGTGGCCAGCTCGGGTACGCCAATGCCCATGATGGGCAGCTTGAAGGAGTCCGCCATTGGTTTGGCTGCGAATAGTCCGTCGGACGTCACAACCATCGCGGCCAACGCATTGTCTTGCTGTGCAAACTTGCGCAGGAAGCCCATTTCCTTTTGCACATTGCGTTCGGCGTTTTCCTGCAGCAGCTCGATCTTCTTGCCGCCTACGCCGCCGACCTCATTGACTTCCTTGAGGTAGGTGTTAAAGCCAGCGGCATAGGTCTTGCCGTGGTAAGCCGACGGGCCGTTCAAGTCGTTGGCAATGGCGAAACGGTGCATCTCCTGCGCGCTGGCGATGCCGCTGAAGGCGGCAACTGCGATAACCGTAGACGCCGCAAGTACTGAAATTTTATTGAACATTTTTGTCTCCTCCAGGAGGGTTGTGGGAACTGCCGGAGGCGGTTGGCACTGTGCCACCGCCCCTCTTGTGTTTGAAGGCGAAAAGCGGTTTACAGGTACTGGCGGTTTACAGGTACTGGCGGTTAGCCTTGTCGTCTGGCACCACGATGCCCAGTTTTTCCAGCATAGGCCGGGTGTCGGTGATGTACTGCTTGCGCAACTCTTCATTGCCGGCCTGGCGTATGCCCCAACGTACATATTTCTCGCTAAAGCGCGACTCCGAGGTGCCGAACATG